>NZ_JAOWIA010000003.1:0-486 GCF_030332345.1 Citrobacter sp. Cpo221 | reverse complement strand
GACGCCGGAGGAATATCGGCAACACAATCATTTGGCCGGGATCTCAAAAAATGCCTGGAACTAAAACGGGTCTATTTACACAGCCACTCTGTCAGTCATTTGTTCTATAATATCATCTTTCAGGTTTGGATATGTCCCTTTCAAATATATCCTAACCGCTTCCTTTGAAGGAATATGATCTACTTCATATAGGCCCTGCCTTGAACGGCCTTCAAAATTTCCGTAATAGTCAACTTCAAGATCCCCCACATCAGTTTTTTTAAAATACACATAAATCGCCGATACAACTCCCATCGGGTCAACAATGATAAAGTCATTGAAATCCCGGTCTTCGATAGGAAATGTTTCAATATTTGGCTTCTACTCCTCCGGGATCGGCGTGCCCGGTACGGAGGGTAACGGTTCGGGGGCCGGGTTAGGCAATCCCCAAATACCCCGAGAGTCCGGAACTGGTGTAGGTGGCGTGGAATAACCGCCTGTTTTACC
>NZ_JAOWIA010000002.1:0-217 GCF_030332345.1 Citrobacter sp. Cpo221 | reverse complement strand
AGACAAATCTGCGCGCTGGCGCCTTATCCGGCCTACGGTAGCGTGCAAATCGTAGGCCTGATAAGCGCAGCGCATCAGGCATAGTGGATTGCGGTTATTGTGTAAAACCGTTCTGCAGACAAATCTGCGCGCTGGCACCTTATCCGGCCTACGGTAGCGTGCAAATCGTAGGCCTGATAAGCGCAGCGCATCAGGCGTTGTGATTGCGGCTATTGTG
>NZ_JAOWIA010000063.1:87635-261025 GCF_030332345.1 Citrobacter sp. Cpo221 | reverse complement strand
GAGATTGTCCGCCTTGAGATGGACACTGATGACTCTTACGTCCAGAACCTGCTGCTGGCTGCTGAGAATGTGGAAGCATTCAAAAAAGCCATTGAGCACGATATTCATAAAGTCGTGAATGCCGTTAAGAAAGTCTTCCCTGTCGACGGTAAGAAACCGGAGCTGGCAACAGTTATCCAGTTCCTGACGGTGTGGTTCAAAACTGATTACATTGACCGCGGCCTACTGGTTAAAGAGTGGAGCAAAGGTAATCGTGTAACAACCATTAATCGCACACCTTCAGGTGCGAACGCCGGTGGCGGTATTGCCTCTGACCGCAAATTCCCGCAAACCATTCTCGGGCTGGAGCATGAAATTGCTCTGGCGTTACGTGCCCGTGACCGCGAATTTGATATTTACAACGTCCCACTGGATATAGAACTACAGGCAAACTCCATCATGAATAAGATGGACGATCCCGAATGGCTGGCGACTCGAGAGAGATTCGTTTCAATGCCTGGTAGCCTGGACTACTCACGTGCCTGCATTATCGCAACAGTAAAAACTACACCAGAAGGGCTTTATGCTGATCCTGTAAAACACCAAGAATATTTGAATAGAGTACTGACGGAAACCGACCACGCCAACCCAGATCCGTTGCTCGTTGATATAGCCTGCGGTCGTTCGTCTATGCCTGTACCTATGAAACAGGAAAAAGAAACGGCTGAAGACGTAAACAAAATTCTTGCAGCTTCCCGCGGCGAATATGTTGAGGGGGTTAGTGACCCTACAGATCCGAAATGGATCACAGAAGACCTCGCATCAACCGCCCAACAAACAGATGACCGTTCACCAGTTAATGGGGACACCACCAGCGATGTGCAGATGGAAGAAGCTGTCAGTGATGAAGAACAGGCTGGTAATGAAGTGCAGTCAGGCGAAAGCAGTCTGGAAACTGGTGAAGAGTCACATACCGGCCAGCAAGCCGATGTGAACCAGAATACGGATTCTGTCGCCCAAAATAGCGATTCTGTAAACCAGACTGAACCAGTTTTGGCACAAACCGAGCCAGATGCCCAATCTGACGAACCAGCTGTTGTTTACCCCGCTTACTTCGAGCCAGGTCGCTATGAAGGTCTGCCGAACGAGGTTTATCACGCAGCGAACGGGATCAGCAGCACGCAGGTAAAAGATGCCCGCGTTAGCCTGATGTACTTCAACGCGCGCCACGTTGCCAAAACGATCACCAAAGAGCGTTCTCCGGTGCTGGACATGGGTAACCTGGTTCATGCACTGGCGTTGCAGCCAGAGCAGCTCGATGAGGAATTCAGCGTTGAACCGGTAATTCCGGAAGGCGCATTCACCACGACGGCAACGATCCGCGCGTTTATCGATGATTACAACGCAGGTCTGCAAGCGCTGCTGAGTGCAGATGAGATCAAAGCCTTGCTCGAAGAATACAACGCCACTCTGCCAGCACAGGTGCCGCTGGGTGGTTCAGTCGAGGAAACTGGTCAGAGCTATATGTCGCTTCCTGAAGAGTATCAGCGTATCGAAGCGGACCAGAAGCAGACCGCAGCGGCGATGAAAACCTGCATCAAGGAATACAACGCCACTCTGCCAGCACAGGTGAAAACCAGCGGTAGCCGTGATGCGTTACTCGAGCAGCTGGCAATCATCAATCCTGACCTGGTGGCCCAGGAAGCGCAGAAGCCGCAACCGCTGAAAGTGTCCGGTACCAAATCAGACCTGATACAGGCCGTGAAGTCTGTTAATCCGGACGCCGTCTTCGCCGACGAATTGCTGGATGCCTGGCGTGAGAATCCGCAAGGAAAAGTGCTGGTCACCCGCCAGCAACTGTGCACCGCACTGGCCATTCAGAAAGCCCTGCTCCAGCACCCAACCGCCGGGATGCTACTCCAGCACCCGAGCCGCGCCGTGGAGGTCAGCTACTTTGGTTTTGACGACGAAACTGGGCTTGAAGTCCGCGTTCGTCCAGACCTTGAGATCGATCTGGACGGAGTGCGCATCGGTGCCGACCTGAAAACCATCAGCATGTGGAACATTAAGCAGGAAGGCCTGCGCGCCAAACTGCACCGCGAAATCATCGACCGTGACTACCACCTGAGCGCGGCTATGTATTGCGAGACCGCAGCACTGGATCAGTTCTTCTGGATTTTCGTCAACAAAGACGAGAACTACCACTGGATCGCCATCATTGAGGCATCAACCGAACTGCTGGAACTGGGCATGCTCGAGTACCGCAAATCAATGCGCGCTATCGCTACCGGCTTTGACACTGGCGAATGGCCAGCGCCGATCACAACTGATTACACCGACGAACTGAACGACTTCGACCTGCGCCGCCTTGAAGCGCTGCGTACTCAGGCATAAGGGGAAAAGAACATGTCTACTGCAATTACTACCAACGAAAACAAGACGCAAATGATCGATAACATCTCAATTTTGACTAATGGGGAACTTTTCGACCGCCTACGCACCTTGTCGACAGTGATGGCAAATAGTGGCGCTTTTGTACCTGACCACTTCCGCGGAAAACCAGATGCCTGCATGGCTGTGGTCATGCAGGCCGCACGATGGGGTATGGACCCGTTTGCCGTAGCTCAGAAGACCCACATCGTCGGTAATAGCGGAGTATTGGGTTACGAAGCTCAACTGGTTAATGCGGTTGTTACCAACATGTCGCCTACAAAAGATCGCCTTCATTACGATTGGTTTGGCCCATGGGAAAACATCATTGGTCGATTTGTAGAGAGAACCAGTTCTAAAGGCAATAAGTACATCGCGCCCGGTTGGGATTTAAAGGATGAGGCCGGTGTAGGAATTCGTGTGTGGGCAACTATGAAAGGAGAGGATGAACCACGCGAACTGGTACTCATGCTTTCTCAGGCTCAGGTTCGTAATTCGACACTATGGGCAAGTGATCCGCGTCAGCAGCTCGCTTATCTCGCGGTAAAGCGCTGGGCTCGCTTGTACTGCCCTGATGTGATTCTCGGTGTTTACAGTGCCGATGAAGTCGAAGAACGAGAAGAAAAAGTTATTAACCCTGGCTCAACCCAACGAATGAGCGTTGCTGAAATCGCAGGTGACACCGTCAAAACTACGCAAAGCGCACAGGAATCGTCGGTAAATATCGACTCACTGGCTGATGATTTCCGCGAACGCATCGATGCTGCTCAGGATGTTGATAGTGCAAAAGCACTGCGCGCTGATATCGAAAGCGCGAAGGCCACACTCGGATCTGCCCTGTTCACCGAGCTGAAGAACAAAGCGGTGAAACGCTATTACCTGGTTGATTCACGTAACAAGGTTGAGGCCGCGATCAACTCCCTGCCGTCTCCGGACGAACCGGATGCAGCTGAGCGGTTTGGGGAAGTTGAGCGAGTTCTTGCAACTGCGAAACGTCATCTTGGCGACGAGCTGCACGATCAGTTCAGCATCACCCTGGCGGATATGAAACCGGAATACGTGGCCTAAGGGAGGCGGGAGGGTCCGCCCTCCCTGTAACAAGATGAGTAAATCTTTAAACGCACGCTGCATCCGCCGCTGGGAAATTGAGTTCAAAGGACGTTGCGATTCGAAAGTAAGTCCTTGGTGGCGCAAACACCACCTTCGCGGTTACATCCGGGAATGCGCCCTGACAACTGCCGACTGCATGGTTGAGCGTATGGCTGAGGACAACGCTCTGGTTGATTTTCAAGGTAATGGTCGCGGCTGGTCGCCGGAGTTCTCTGCCTGGTACCACGAACGCCGAGAACAGTATCTCAAAGAGGCGCGCGACTATCTAAACGATGACGCCACTAATGACGAGATCGACGAGGAAATCGAGAACGAGCTGGAGGCCTGGAATGACTGAACTGAATTACAACCCGGCAGACCCCGACAAAATGCAACTCCCGGAGGGTAAGACCTGCGGCGACTGCGCCCATATCCGTCGCTGTAAGGCAATTTTCGGGCATACCGAAACCGATGCATATTGCGATTGGTCGCCGTCCCGAGCAATTTTCCGTCAATCATCCAACCCAGATGGCGGTGAAGCATGAAACTGATTAACCGAGGCAATCAGCAATCCCCGTTAGCGCGTCAGGCTTGCGATATCGCGCTGGCCACTCATCACGAACGTTACGGCGACTACGGGCGCAGCAAGATGAAGGAGACATACACGGTGAGAGTTGAAGGTGTGAAGGTCTGGGTGGAGGTAGTGAACCGTAAGGCTAGCTACGTGGCCACGGCGATGACAGGTATGCGCCGGTTGCGCGCGCTACCTGGCCAGGTGAGTTGATAACGATATTTCATTAACAATTTTCCGGCAGCTCTATAATAAGTTGCCGGAAGCCGGAGGTAGTATGGCCAAGCTTCTTAATCTGCTGGAATGGGCGAATTCAACTTATTCAACCCCACCGTCTCTTTCAACACTTCGCCGCTGGGCACGGGAGGGGCGTATTTACCCAGCTCCGGAACTTCACGGCAAAGAATATAAGGTTCAGCCTGACGCCATCTATGTGGATCCGAGCAAAAAGAACCTTCGTCCCAAAGCAAAACGCATACCGCTGCCAACTGGTGGCACTCTACTGGAGAGACTGACTCATGGCGAAAAGGCCAGTACGTTACGACGCTAACCTGCCCCGTAACCTGACCTATCGTAAAAGAGACCGGCTTTACAGCTGGCGAAACCCGATTACCGGTCAAGAATTATCTCTTGGCCGGATCGACAGAAAGGACGCCATTTCTCAGGCCATCGAGGCCAACAACTACATCGACCAGAATTACCTTCCGTCAGCGCTGCTGGACCGTATAAAGGAAACACCAACATTTACGGTGAAAGCGTGGCTCGAGCGCTACGAAGTAATTCTTGAGCGAAGAGAATTGAAGCCCAACACGATGAAGGTCAGGCACAATCAGATCGCCACTATCAGTGATGAATTCGGACGTATGCCGCTATCGTCGGTCAGCACGAAGGATGTATCTACTTTCCTGGAGAGTTACATACTCTGCGATAAGAAGAGCATGGCCTCAGGCCTGCGTTCGGTATTGTTGGATATTTTCAGGGAGGCGATCGTCGAGGGACATATTGAAAGGAACCCGGCAGAGCCGACAAGAACGCCGACGCCAAAAGTGAAGCGTGAGCGTCTTTTGCTTGAGCAGTTTGAGATAATAAGGGATGCCGCAACCGCTCATTCTGGATGGGCTGCAAATGCATGTGACCTGGCGCTGGTCACCGGGCAGAGAAGAGAGGACGTATCGCTGTTCAGATTCAGCGATATCAGGGATGGAAGATTGTTTGTCACGCAGGAAAAGACAGGTCACAAATTGGCGTTGCCACTTGATTTGCGACTGGACTCTGCTGATTTGGTATTGCAGGATGTTATCGACCGTTGTCGTAAAAACAACCCGTCAGACTTCATGCTTTATTCTGCGGTAAGGCGTGGTGGCAGGAAGCCAGGTCCGTTAACTCCGGACGGAATCACCCAAGCATTTTCTGATATCAGGGATTCTACAGAGTTAAAGTTTGGCCCCAACCCTCCCCCGTTCCATGAGATCAGGAGCTTGGCGAGCAGACTGTATGAAAGGGAGCGCGGAGAGGATTTCGCACAGAGACTGCTGGGGCATAAAAATTTAACAATGACCAAAAAATACCTGGACGCACGCGGTGCAGAATATGTTATGGTTTAGACAGGATATGGAAATTTCGAGTAATTTTCGTGGGATTTCGTGAAAGAACCGAAAAAACTCAATGAAAACAGACAGATAAAAAGAGACCGAATACGATTCCTGTATTCGGTCCAGGGAAATGGCTCTTGGGAGAGAGCCGTGCGCTAAAAGTTGGCATTAATGCAGGCTAAGTTACCCTGCCATTTAAGAATAGATGACAGCGCCAGGTTTTCCAGTCCGCGACTAAAGTGGCCGGAAAAAAAGGACGTTTGTTACGCATCCAAACGCAAAAACCGCAAGTTCTCCTGCGAGATGCTTGCGGTTTTTTATTGGAAATCAGAGCGCTACATCTGACAATTAACAGAGCTTTTCTGCACGCTCTACAAACGGTGCCAGGCTCATTTTTTCGCCCGGTTTCGCCGGATCATCAATCTGGATAATCTCTATCGGCTTTGCCGTGGTTTTTCCGCTCTCCACCTGCTGTCTGGCGACATCGTTCAACGGGTATTGCACCAGCGTACTGGGATTGATGACATACAGCGCGTTACCTGGACGGCAGGTCAGCATCACCTCTTCCCGATTAAACGCCCACTTATCTTTGCCAACCTCAAAACGGCTGACGGTAATGACCTGCGGCGCAGCCAGCGCGGCTCCGGAGCTTGCCAGGAGTAATAAAGAGATAATGATTTTTTTCATGCGTTTCGCCAGTCCATCAATCAGAAAGGTTCGAGGGTTGCAAACAGGCTGACAATCGCCAGAACAACGGCTCCTATACCCCATTCCAGCTTGGTCATCCAAATAAAATAGAGAGTCATGCCGCGGTTATCCTGCCGCATGCGTGGTACCAGAACATACCGATTCACCAGCGCAATCGCCACCATTAGCATGACCAGGGCACCTTTTAACAAAAGCAGTCGCCCGTAAGCCATGTGCCAGGGAACAGAAAAACCGACAATAAACAGCGCATTCATAATACCGGTTAGTAAAACACCGATAACGAAAAGATGTCCATAGCGTGAGAAGCGCATCATGGTACTGATGGCCTGTTCCCGCCAGCGACCTTGCGCCATTCGCATACAGTAAAGTACGGGCAGCAAACCACCGAACCAGGCGGCAGCGCATACCAAATGTAAAGCGTGGTTAACCTGCTGGATTGCGCCAGGGATACCGCTGTGCAGCGTCGCATGTCCGACGCCAGCCAGCAAAATAAACTGCGCAATAGTCAGCATTAACAGTAGTCGCGGCATACTGCGCGGCACCATGATGGTCACCACCATCGTGACCAACGCGAGGATAATCTGCCATAACCAGACGCCACCAAATTGCGTTTGCAACACGGCGAGCCAAACGTCAGTAGAGACAACATCCCGCCAGCCTGAGCCCATTAACCCACCCTGAATCGCCAGCATCAGCGTCGCGCTGATAAAGCTCCACGTCGCAGCATGCCGTTGCAGACGTAAAAAACGACGCATCATTAAACGACGAACCGAAACGGGAGCCAGCCATGCGCCGTAAAGCGCACAGCCAAACACCAGCATCAAAGCGGTAAAATGGATAAACCGTAGTGCAACCCAGGTAAATGCCAGCATTGGTTATTTCACGCTAAAGGTATATTGCCCCTTCGTCTTGTGACCATCCACGGAGACAACGTGCCAGTCGACCGTATATTTTCCTGCTTCAAGTGTTTGATCAAGCGGAACAATCAGCTGCGTTTTGTCCTGCTCACTGCGCGATGCCTTGCCCGTTTTGATCTGTTCTTTGTTAGGACCGGTCAGCGTTGCACCGCTGAATCCCGGCTCTACGCCTTCAGAAAAATTCAGCGTCAACGCCTGAGGAGATGCCGCAACTTCAGCGTTAGCCGCCGGACTTTGTTTTGTGAGGTGGGCATGCGCCAATGCCGCAGGTGTTGCCAGAACGCTGGCGAGTACGATGAGCGCGTTGCGAAGCATAGATGCAGATGAAGCCATTTCAACTATTCCTTTTTGTTATGTCTAACCTGTAGAGAATAACCTTCTACAATGGTCGAGTCGAGAATCATCATTTCTGTCTTGCCATTAACGCACACTCTTAGTAACTTTGCGCGCCGAAAGACAGAGAAAAGGAAAAGCCCATGAACATCAATCTGGCCAAACTTGAGCAAGCGGAAATGGATAAGGTCAATGTCGATCTGGCTGCGGCTGGAGTGGCATTTAAGGAGCGATACAATATGCCCGTTGTTGCAGAAGTTGTTGAACGCGAACAGCCAGAGCATTTACGCGACTGGTTCCGCGAAAGACTCATCGCGCACCGTCTGGCATCCGTTACGCTTTCACGTTTACCATACGAGCCTAAAGTTAAATAAAACTTATATTACGTTACGATTCCTTACATGACGCCTGCTACAGTATAAGCATATTCTTAATCCACACATTAAGGATGGTTGTAGACACTATGAAAAGGAAATCATTATGTCATACTGGAAAATCGCAGCAGCACAATACGAACCTCTTCACACCTCAGTTACCGAACATGTCGCGCATCACCTGCAATTCATTCATGCGGCAGCTCAATGCCAATGTGAATTGCTGGTCTTCCCTTCCCTCTCATTGCTGGGTTGTGTTGATGAGAATGACGCGCTTCCTGCCCCACCCGATGAAGCGCTGTTAGAACCTCTCGCACATGCCGCCGCGACTTATCGCATGACGATAATTGCGGGACTACCGGTAGAACATAACAACCGGTTCGTGAAAGGCATTGCGCTTTTCTCTCCCTGGATGACTTCGCCATTAACCTTCCATCAGAGCCACGGGGCCTGTATTGCCAGACAGCGAAATGCCATCAGCGTTGTAGATAGCCAACCGGAAGGCATTGATATCGACCCGGCTTTTTCGCTGTTCACCAGCTGCCAGTCAGTCAGTGAACCGGAACTGCTCTCCTCTACATCTCGCCTACAAAGTTTCTCACATAAATTCGCCATCGCGGTATTAATGGCCAATGCGCGGGGTAGCAGTGCGTTATGGGATGAACGAGGTCGATTGATTGTTCGCGCAGACAGCGGTTCGTTGCTGTTAACCGGCCAACGCACGCCACGGGGTTGGCAAGGTGATATCATTCCATTACGCTAGTCGTTTTGGGTCAGGAGCATGGCATGTTGCGCATAATAGATACAGAAACCTGTGGTCTACAGGGAGGCATTGTTGAAATTGCTTCTGTCGACGTGGTTGACGGAAAAATAGTCAACCCCATGAGCCACCTGGTACGCCCTGACCGCCCCATCAGCCCACAAGCAATGGCTATCCATCGCATTACTGAAGCAATGGTGGCCGATAAGCCATGGATTGAAGACGTCATCCCGCAGTATTACGGCAGCGAGTGGTACGTGGCGCACAATGCCAGCTTTGACCGCCGCGTATTGCCCGATATGCCCGGGGAATGGATTTGCACCATGAAGCTCTCCCGTCGGTTGTGGCCGGGGATCAAATACAGCAACATGGCGTTGTATAAATCGCGCAAGCTGAGCGTCCAGACACCAGCGGGTCTCCACCATCACCGCGCCCTGTACGACTGCTACATCACTGCGGCACTGCTGATCGACATCATGCAGACGTCAGGCTGGACAGCCGATCAAATGGTCGATATTACCGGCCGTCCCGCCTTACTCACTACTTTCACTTTTGGTAAGTACCGCGGAAAACCGGTATCAGAAGTGGCTGAACGCGATCCGGGCTATCTGCGCTGGTTATTTAATAACCTTGACAATATGAGCCCGGAACTGCGATTAACGCTAAAACACTATTTGGATCACGCCTGAGCAGGCAGCGTTCCCTGCGCCAGTCCAATCAAAAAAGCGTACTCAAGGGCCACGCCTTCGTAAGATTTAAAACGCCCGGATTTACCGCCGTGTCCGGAATCCATATCCGTGCAAAGTAGCAGCAAACGATCGTCCGTTTTCAGCTCACGCAGTTTTGCCACCCATTTTGCTGGTTCCCAGTATTGCACCTGGGAATCGTGCAATCCCGTCGTGACCAGCAGATGTGGGTATGCCTGCGCGGTTACATTGTCATACGGGCTGTAGCTTTTCATATAGGTGTAATACTCTTCGTCCTGCGGATTACCCCACTCTTCAAACTCACCGGTCGTCAGGGGAATTGATTCATCGAGCATTGTGGTTACCACATCGACAAACGGCACCTGAGCAATAACACCATGGAAGCGTTCCGGGCGTTCATTAATGGCGACGCCCATTAACATGCCTCCGGCGCTTCCGCCCATGCCATAACATAACTCAGGCGCGCCATAGCCCATTTTTAGCAACGCATCACAGACGTCGAGGTAATCATTAAAAGTATTTTTCTTGTGCAGAAACTTACCGTCCTCGTACCACTGTTGTCCTAATTCACCACCACCACGCACATGGGCAATAGCATAAACAAAGCCACGATCCAGTAAGCTCAAACGGCTGCTGCTGAAATCGGCGTCCATGCTGGCGCCATATGAGCCATAGCCATAAACCAGTAACGGATTTTTTCCTTTCAGGAAATACTTTTGATGATAAACCAGCGAAACCGGAACCTCGGTGCCATCACGCGCGGTTATCCATAGGTGTTCGCTACGGTAATTCGCTGCATCAAATCCGGGGACCTCCGTCTGCTTAAGCACACGACGTTCCCCGGTGTCCATATCCAGTTCAAACAACGTGTCCGGGGTGGTCATGGAGGAATAGCCATAGCGCAGGCGCGATGTCTCCGGCTCCGGATTATAGGCAAGCCAGGTCACATAAGCCGGATCGTCAAAGGCGATCCCGACCACTTCGCGCGTTTTACGATTAATCTGTCGTAGGCTGGTTAAGCCGCGCTGACGCTCTTCTACCACCAGCCAGTCAGTGAATAGCGTAAAGCCCTCGAGCATCACGTTGTCGCGCGGAGGGATCAGCGTCTCCCAGGCTTGCTCATCACGAACACGGGTACGATACAGGCCGAAATTTTTCCCCTGACGGTTGGAGCGCAGATAAAAATTGTGTTGATAGTGATCGAGACTGTATTCATGGTCTTTGCGTCGCGCTAAAAAGACCAACGGTTCGGCATCCGCCAGTTCTGCGTCAAGCAGTAAAACCTCACTGGTGGTCGCGCTGGCGATATGAATAACCACATAGTGTAGCGAGGTGGTTTTATGCAGGCTGACATAAAACATATCATCGGCTTCTTCATACACCAGCTCATCCAGTGACGATGGCGAGCCGACCGTATGTCGCCACACCTGATACGGCAATAACGTTGTTTCGTGCTTGCGCACGTAATAGAAAGTCTGAGAATCATTCGCCCAGACCAGATCCGCTTCGACGTTTTCCAGCACTTCCGGATACCAGTTGCCGCTTTGCAAGTTGCGAAAACGCACGCCATATTGCCGGCGAGAGAGATAATCTTCCGCCAGCGCCATGATGGTGTTATCCGGAGATATCGCCAGTCCACCCAGCGTATAAAACTCGCTGTGTGCCGCGCGCTGGTTCCCATCCAATAGAGTATCCCAATCATCCCACTCTTCACTGAGGGCAGACTGACGCTGATAAATAGCATATTCGCACCCCGGTTCATAAATATGCCGGTAGCGATAACCATTCTTCACATAGGGGGCGGATGCATCCTGAGGCGGGATACGGTCGATAATCTCTTTCAGGACACGATCCTGCAAAGCCTGCTGCGAGGCCATAACCTGGCGGCCATACACGTTTTCTTGTTGCAGATAATCCAGCACTTCTGGCTGCGAGCGGGTGTCATCTCGCAGCCAGTAATAATTATCAACACGAGTATCGCCATGCTGCGTCATGGCGTGAGGAATACGAGAAGCTTTTGGTAGCATGTCATTGTTCTTTTGCTTAAACATCCTATAAGGGTGGCAAAAGACAGCAATGATGCAAGCGAAACATGCGCCTTAGCGGTAAGTAATTAACCCGGTAAAGCCTGTTTTTGTTCTTTGAGATCCTGTTCAATTCCTTCACGAACATCCAGCGGGATCTTCAACGCATCGCCCAGCGCATTGAGATAGCTACGCTCCATAAAGTGGTCGATATCAATCGCCGCACAGCTCAGGAAGTAAATTTCCAGCGCTTCTTCTTCGTTGCGGATGCCCTGCGCCAGGCGCTGAGGATCTAACGGTTGTTCAATAGCACGTTCAATCAGAACGCGGCCCTGCTCTTCCACGCCCGCTTCACGGAGCTGCTGTTCAATGGCCGCTCGTTCTTTGGCATCAATATGTCCATCGCTTTTCGCCGCAAAAACCAGCGCCAGGATCAGACGCTCGGTGCGCTCATCCAGCGGTGAACTTTGTGCGCCAAACTGCGGCTCATCCTGATGCGCAGCGCGAACCTTATCCTTGTATTTGTTCCATAACACGGTACCGGCAACCGCACCGCCGCCCACCAGAAGCGCGCTGGTGCCGTATTTGCTCAGCAATTTTCGTGAAGATTTGTTGGCAACCAGTAATCCTGCCAGACCGCCTAACGCGCCTGGAACCAGAAGTTTACTCAGCCCTTGCTCGCCAGAAGATGACGCGGAGGATCCTTTTTGCCCAAGAAGAGATTGTAGTTGATTCAGCCAATTAGCCATTTTGCCCCTCAAGTACAGACGAATAATCATCAAAGCGTACCCGAGGGGATGTCAGGAAGTGTTCAGGTCATCAAAAGATGTGCAAATACCTGCGTTACTGCGGCTGATACTCCGCCGTTCCGGCTTTGCAGTCGACTTTTACCTGATAGTGAATATCCGCGCTTTTACCGCGAACCGTCAGAGGAACTGACCATTTCCCGTCTTTGCCCGTAATATCGGGCGTGTTGACCCAGGCGACAGGGTCGGCTTGCCCGACGAGTTTTTGATCGTCAGCCCAGCGCGCGATGCGATTTTGCTGATAGTCACGTTTCACGCTTGCCGCAATACCGTCAGCATCCAGTCCTTCGCACTTGGGGAACTGAACATTCTTGCTTTCCGTATTTGCCGCAAATACCGATACGCTGGCAGACAATAACAGCAGGCTCAATAACGCTCTTTTTTTATACATTCTTTTCTCCTTAATCTCCCCTTCGTCCTTCAGGTTGCCTGCGGCAACGTGAAATAACGTCAGGGATTGCACAATGATTCAGGGAAAAGCATGGTACAAAACGTCAGGAGCGCAAGTCGTTTCAGGCAGCCTGAGTATCATCCTCAGTGTGTGCATCGTTTTCGACAGCCTGTGGCGAAGGCAGCTTGCCGTTTTTCAGAATGGCGCTCAGCACATCTTTTTGCTCAGCCAGCCACAGGGAGAGAGCTTCACGCTGCTCGTCTTCGAGCGCTACCGGCGATTGCTCCAGCCATGTGTCGAGCAGATCTGCTGTATCCAGCATTTTGTCATACGCATCGGCTTCCTTTTTGCTGGTAAACGACATTTTTTCCTCACCTTCCCGAATGACTACGTATTTAACTTCAACCGCCATTTTTGCAGCCTCTTAAATTACCTGTATTTATGTACAGTATATTCTTTTTAAGCCCTGAAATCAACCTGGTGATAAAGACAGGCGCAAACGTTTTCGTATATACTGCGCCCAGATAAAACAGGGGATTAATTTATGACGTTATTAGGCACAGCGCTGCGTCCCGCAGCAACGCGAGTGATGTTATTAGGTTCAGGTGAACTGGGTAAAGAAGTGGCGATTGAATGCCAACGCCTGGGTGTGGAAGTCATTGCCGTGGATCGTTACCCCGACGCGCCAGCCATGCACGTTGCCCATCGCTCCTACGTAATTAACATGCTGGATGGCGAGGCATTACGCCAGCTTGTCGAGCGTGAAAAACCACATTACATCGTGCCGGAAATAGAGGCGATTGCCACGGATATGCTGGTCAAACTCGAACAGGAAGGTCAACACGTTGTGCCTTGCGCACGAGCGACCCAACTGACCATGAACCGGGAAGGAATCCGTCGTCTCGCCGCCGAAGAATTGTCTTTACCCACATCATCTTTCCGTTTTGCAGACACCGAAACACGCTTTCGTGAGGCCGTTGCCGAAATCGGCTATCCCTGCATTGTGAAGCCGGTCATGAGTTCTTCCGGCAAGGGGCAGAGCTTTATCCGTTCAGCCGATCAGCTCACCGAGGCGTGGAACTATGCTCAGCAGGGAGGCCGTGCAGGTGCCGGGCGCGTTATCGTCGAAGGCGTAGTGAAGTTTGATTTTGAAATCACCCTGCTAACCGTCAGCGCCGTTGATGGCGTGCATTTCTGCGCGCCGGTAGGTCATCGTCAGGAAGATGGCGATTATCGCGAGTCCTGGCAGCCGCAGCAGATGAGTGATCTGGCGCTGGCGCGCGCGCAGGAAATAGCCCGCAAGGTGGTACTGGCGCTGGGCGGTCACGGACTGTTTGGCGTGGAGCTGTTTGTCTGCGGTGATGAGGTGATTTTCAGCGAAGTCTCCCCTCGCCCTCACGACACGGGTATGGTGACCTTAATTTCGCAGGATCTGTCTGAGTTTGCCTTGCACGTACGTGCATTTCTCGGTCTGCCCGTTGGCGAAATCCGCCAGTATGGACCTTCTGCTTCCGCCGTTATTCTGCCGCAACTTACCAGCCAGAATATCACATTTGATAACGTACAAGCCGCTGTAGGTGCGGGTATGCAAGTGCGTTTCTTTGGCAAGCCGGAAATCGACGGGAGCCGTCGTCTGGGCGTTGTGCTGGCCACAGCACAGAGCATTGAAGATGCGGTGATACGCGCGAAAGACGCAGCCGCACAGGTGAAAGTCGCAGGATAAAAACCAGACCCGTAGGCCGGATAAGGCATTTTTGCCGCATCCGGCAAAGCCCGATGTCGGCGCTGGCGCGTCTTATCGGGCCTACGGTTTATACATAACGGCTTAATGCTTCGCGCCTTCTACTGCTTCACGAGCCAGTTTGGTAATACGATCGTAATCACCCGCTTCCAGTGCATCCGCCGGAACCAGCCAGGAACCACCGATGCACAGCACGCTTTTCAGTGCCAGGTAGTCGCGGTAGTTCGCCGGAGAGATCCCCCCGGTTGGGCAGAAACGCACCTGAGAGAACGGACCCGCAATTGCCTGCAGCGCTTTGGTACCGCCATTTGCTTCAGCAGGGAAGAATTTGAACTCTTTCAAACCGTAGTCCATACCCAGCATCAGTTCAGACACGGTGCTGATACCAGGGATCAGCGGAATAGTACCTTCCGTCGCGGCTTTCAGCAGCGGCTCGGTCAGACCCGGACTGATAGCAAACTGTGCACCGGCTTCGGTAACTTCAGCCAGCTGTTGTGGATTCAGTACAGTACCTGCACCAACGATAGCGTCCGGAACTTCTTTTGCGATCGCGCGAATGGCATCCATCGCACATGCTGTACGTAAGGTCACTTCCAGAACGCGCACGCCGCCTGCAACCAGCGCTTTTGCCATCGGCACTGCGTGTTCCAGTTTATTAACCACGATAACCGGTACAACCGGGCCAGTGGTCAGGATTGCTTCTGCACTTGTCTTCCAGTTTTTCATCAGAGTTTTCTCTCGCCTGATTACAAAATAAGTCTTAAAAAGTGATACAGGTTGCGCCCTGTTCCGCACCGGACAGCTTTTCACGCAACGCGCTGAACATTTCACGGCCTGTGCCCACGCGCGATGCGCTGAGATCAGGAATGTGAGGCTGACGAGAAGCAAGTTCCTCTTCATCAACCAGCAGCGTCAATTCACCTGTCTGTCCATTCACACGAATGATGTCGCCATCGCGTACTTTTGCCAGCAGCCCGCCATCGTAGGCTTCTGGGGTTACATGGATTGCTGAAGGCACTTTACCTGAAGCACCTGAAAGTCGTCCATCGGTAACTAACGCAATTTTGAAACAACGGTCCAATAATACACCAAGTGGCGGCATGAGTTTATGTAATTCTGGCATTCCGTTTGCTTTTGGTCCCTGATGGCGCACAACGACTACGCAATCACGGTCGAGCAGTCCCGCATCGAAGGCCGGCAACACATCATGCTGACTTTCAAAAACAACCGCGGGCGCTTCAATTACCTGATTTTCTACCGGAACCGCCGACGTTTTCATCACAGCACGTCCGAGGTTACCGCTCAGCACTTTGGTACCGCCGTGGTGGGAGAATGGCTGATCGATGGTAGCAATCACATTGCTGTCCAGCGACTTCGCTGCCCCTTCGCGCCAGTCCAGTTCACCATCGTTGAGCCAGGGTTCCATGGTGTAACGCGACAAACCAAACCCAGCAACGGTGTTCACATCTTCATGCAGCAGACCCGCATTCAGCAGTTCGCGCATTAACACCGGCACGCCACCCGCTGCCTGGAAGTGGTTAATATCTGCCGGACCATTCGGATACAGACGCGCCATCAACGGCACGATATCGGACAGATCGGAGAAGTCGTCCCAGTTAATCAGAATCCCGGCTGCGCGCGCCATCGCAACCAGG
Organism: Citrobacter sp. Cpo221; assembly: GCF_030332345.1. Classification (NCBI taxonomy): domain Bacteria; kingdom Pseudomonadati; phylum Pseudomonadota; class Gammaproteobacteria; order Enterobacterales; family Enterobacteriaceae; genus Citrobacter; species Citrobacter sp. Cpo221. The sequence continues at coordinate 244,948 of NZ_JAOWIA010000063.1, read as the reverse complement.
TGCATTGTATGGTTGGTTGACCCCCCGGTCGCCAGCAGCGCGACAATACCGTTCACCACTACTTTTTCATCGATCATTTTACCGATCGGCATCCATTCATTGCCGTTACCGGTCAGACGCGTTACCTGACGAGCAGCCGCGGCGGTCAACGCCTCGCGCAGCGGGGCATCCGGGTGTACGAATGAGGAGCCAGGCAGTTGCATCCCCATAAACTCTACCACCATCTGGTTGGTGTTTGCCGTACCATAGAACGTACAGGTCCCCGGTGCGTGATAAGACGCCGCTTCGGATTCAAGCAGCGCCATGCGATCGACTTTGCCTTCAGCATACAGCTGACGGATACGCACTTTTTCTTTGTTCGCCAGACCACTCGCCATCGGGCCGGAGGGAATAAAGATCGAAGGCAGATGACCAAATGACAGTGCCGCCATCACCAGACCCGGGACAATTTTGTCGCACACGCCAAGGAATAACGCGCCGTCGAACATATTGTGTGAGAGGCCGACAGCAGCCGACATCGCAATCACTTCGCGACTCAGTAACGAAAGCTCCATCCCATCCTGTCCCTGGGTCACACCGTCGCACATCGCAGGAACACCGCCAGCGACCTGGCCTACCGCATTGGCTTCATGCAGCGCTTTACGAATGATGTCCGGATAATGTTCGTACGGCTGATGCGCGGAAAGCATGTCGTTATAGGAGGTAATGATCGCGATATTGTTACGCAGCATGCTTTTCAGCGAGGCCTTGTCATCTGGCTGGCAGGCAGCAAAACCATGCGCCAGGTTACCGCACGCCAGTTGTGAACGATGAACGGTAGTCGATTTCGCTTGTTCAATACGGGCAAGGTAGGCGGAACGCGTGTCGCGAGAACGTTCGACAATACGTTTTGTTACGCGTAACAAATTCGGATTCATAGAGGCTCCTAAAATTTATCTGTCAGAGCGTTGGATCAACAATGTGTTTCAGTTGGGTTAAAAGCAGCTGAATCGCTTGTTAGCCGTAGCTCAGGGGCAAAATCGTTTCAGGCAGTGTAATAAAAAAAGCCCCGCGGGTGAATCCACGCGGAGCTTAAAAGTGCAAAAATTATTCTACAATCTGTGTTAGATCATGTTACCGGTAAAATAACACCTATGGGCTAGATGATATTTTACTCGAATTCGTTCCAGGAACGACCATCACGGGTAATCATGGCCACAGAGGCAACCGGTCCCCAGGTCCCGGCCTGATACGGTTTAGGTGCGTCGTTGTCCATTGCCCAGGCTTCAGTAATAGAATCGACCCACTTCCATGCTTCTTCAACTTCATCTCGACGCACAAACAGCGCCTGAATGCCACGCATCGTTTCAAGCAGCAGGCGCTCATAAGCGTCGGCCAGATGCGTTTGGTTGAAGGTTTCGGAGTAGCTCAGATCAAGTTTGGTAATTTGCAGGTTATGCTTGTGATCCAGCCCCGGCACTTTGTTTAGTACCTGGATATCGACACCTTCATCAGGCTGCAAACGGATAGTCAGCTTGTTCTGCGGCAGGTCCTGCCAGGATTCTCTGAACAGGTTCAGCTCAGGCGTTTTGAAGTAAACCACCACTTCAGAGCATTTGGTCGGTAAACGCTTACCGGTACGCAGGTAGAACGGTACGCCCGCCCAGCGCCAGTTATCGATATCCACGCGGATCGCCACAAACGTTTCCGTGTTGCTGCTCTTGTTCGCGCCTTCTTCTTCCAGGTATCCCGGAACTTTTTTGCCCTGGGCAAAACCGGCGGTGTACTGACCACGAACTGTCTTTTCACGTACGTTCGAACGATCGATACGACGCAGTGATTTCAGTACTTTCACTTTTTCATCACGGATGCTGTCGGCGCTCAGATCGGACGGCGGAGACATCGCGATCATGCACAGGATCTGCAGCAGGTGGTTCTGGATCATGTCGCGCATTTGACCGGCCTGGTCAAAGTAGCCCCAGCGCCCTTCAATGCCCACTTCTTCCGCCACGGTAATTTCTACGTGGTCGATAGTGCGGTTATCCCAGTTATTCACAAACAGGGAGTTGGCAAAACGCAGTGCCAACAGGTTCAGTACCGTCTCTTTGCCGAGATAGTGGTCGATGCGGTAAACCTGGCACTCTTCGAAATACTCGCCAACCTGATCGTTGATTTCACGGGATGTTGCCAGTGATGTACCCAGCGGTTTTTCCATCACCACGCGGGCAGGCTTAGCATTCAGCTTTGCTTCACCCAGACCTTTGCAGATCGCGCCAAAGGTGCTAGGCGGCATTGCAAAATAGTTGATGGTGGTACGCGATTTTTGATCCAGCATTTTGCCCAGACGCTTAAACGCGGCGGTGTCGTTGACGTCCAGGTTACAAAACTCAAGACGACCGCTGAGGGTTTCCCACAAACTTTCATCAATTTTTTCTTTCATGAAGGTTTCGAGCGCTTCGCGCACAACCTTGGTATAGGCTGCTTTGTCCCAGTCGGCACGCCCAACCCCAATGATGCGGGTATCCGGGTTAATCTGGCCGGCCTTTTCCAGTTGATACAGGGAAGGCAGCAATTTCCGTCGCGCCAGGTCGCCCTTCGCGCCGAAAATGACCAGATCACATGCCTGGGCTGTTTGCGTTACCGCCATGTCATTCTCCTCAATTAAGTGCCTGGTGCTTTTGCCAGACACTGGTTGTAATTTTATTACAGTGCACTGTACTGCTTTTACGTGAATCCGGAAACCGTAAACGCTTATCCAGCCGTGCTGTTACCGCGAACAGCCGCTTTATTGGCGTATAACCCATCAAAATGGATAAAAAAGTCGTCTTTTTCGTACCCACGAAGAAGTATGAAAATCCGACTCCGATCATGTAATGAAAAAAAACAACAACTATTTTGTCCATTTTGCCCCGTTGATGCACTAGCAGGGGTACTATCTACCAGAGTTACCACTCGATTTCCCCTTATCGTTGAAATCGTTTTTGCCCATGACCCATGAGTCTACCTACATCATGAATATGCTGGAAAAAATCCAGTTAAAACTGGAACATTTGAGCAAGTCAGAGCGTAAAGTCGCCGACATTATTCTTGCCTCTCCCGAGCGGGCAATTCACTCAAGCATCGCTGCGCTTGCTGTAGAAGCCAACGTCAGCGAACCGACGGTGAACCGTTTCTGTCGTAGCATGGATACGCGCGGCTTCCCTGATTTTAAACTGCATCTGGCACAAAGTCTGGCAAATGGTACCCCTTATGTTAATCGCAATGTGGATGAGGATGACAGCGTAGAATCTTATACGGGGAAAATCTTCGAATCGGCGATGGCAAGCCTTGACCACGTTCGTCAGTCGCTGGATAACACAGCGGTAAACCGGGCGGTAGATTTGTTAACCCAGGCGAAGAAAATCGCCTTCTTTGGTTTAGGTTCTTCCGCCGCGGTCGCGCACGACGCGATGAACAAATTTTTCCGCTTTAACGTACCGGTAATCTATTCCGACGACATTGTCCTGCAACGGATGAGTTGTATGAATTGTAGCGACGACGACGTCATTGTGCTTATTTCTCATACCGGAAGAACCAAAAGTCTGGTTGAACTGGCGCAGTTAGCAAGGGAAAACGACGCTATGGTTATCGCCCTCACCTCTCCCGGCACGCCACTGGCGCGTGAAGCCACGCTGGCTATTACCCTCGATGTACCGGAAGATACTGACATTTATATGCCCATGGTCTCTCGACTTGCTCAACTGACCGTGATAGATGTGCTGGCTACAGGATTTACTTTGCGCCGAGGGGCAAAATTTAGAGATAACTTGAAGCGTGTCAAGGAAGCGCTCAAGGAATCGCGTTTTGATAAAGAATTACTCATCAAGAGTGATGACCGCTAAAAGCAATAACAATGTTCTACCCTTTTATCATCCGGGTCGTTCATTTTACCGTTAATGTTTGAGAACGGCCGGATTAATGTTCACGCAACACCTAGTTGTTTCAGTCAACGGAGTATTACATGTCCAGAAGGCTTCGCAGAACCAAAATCGTTACCACGTTAGGCCCGGCAACTGACCGCGATAACAACCTTGAGAAGATTATCGCCGCGGGTGCGAACGTCGTACGTATGAACTTTTCCCACGGCTCTCCAGAAGATCACAAACTGCGGGCGGATAAGGTCCGTGAAATTGCCGCAAAACTGGGACGTCATGTAGCTATTTTGGGTGACCTGCAGGGACCTAAAATCCGCGTATCTACCTTTAAAGAAGGTAAAGTTTTTCTTAATGTTGGCGACAAGTTCCTGTTAGACGCCAACCTCGGTAAAGGCGAAGGCGACAAAGAAAAAGTCGGCATTGATTATAAGGGACTGCCTGCAGACGTCGTGCCTGGCGATATCCTGCTGCTCGACGACGGTCGCGTACAGCTTAAAGTGCTGGAAGTTCAGGGCATGAAAGTCTTCACCGAAGTCACTGTCGGTGGCCCGCTGTCCAATAACAAGGGCATCAACAAACTGGGCGGCGGTCTCTCTGCTGAAGCCCTGACCGAAAAAGACAAAGCCGACATCATTACCGCAGCACAAATCAGCGTTGACTATTTGGCTGTCTCCTTCCCGCGCTGCGGCGAAGATCTAAACTATGCCCGCCGTCTGGCGCGCGATGCCGGTTGCGATGCGAAAATTGTCGCCAAGGTAGAACGTGCAGAAGCCGTCTGCGACCAGAATGCGATGGATGACATCATCCTGGCTTCTGATGTGGTAATGGTGGCGCGTGGCGACCTGGGCGTTGAAATCGGCGATCCTGAACTGGTAGGTATTCAGAAAGCGTTGATTCGTCGCGCGCGTCAGCTGAACCGTGCGGTCATTACCGCTACGCAGATGATGGAGTCGATGATCACCAACCCAATGCCGACTCGTGCGGAAGTGATGGACGTGGCTAACGCCGTCCTCGACGGTACCGATGCCGTGATGCTTTCTGCCGAAACAGCAGCAGGTCAGTACCCGGCGGAAACCGTCACGGCAATGGCGCGCGTTTGCCTGGGTGCAGAGAAGATCCCAAGCATCAACGTTTCTAAACACCGCCTTGATGTGCAGTTTGATAATGTTGAAGAAGCGATTGCGATGTCAGCGATGTACGCTGCTAACCACCTGAAAGGGGTCACCGCTATCATCGCTATGACAGAATCCGGTCGTACTGCGCTGATGACTTCTCGTATCAGTTCCGGCCTGCCGATTTTCGCGATGTCTCGTCATGAGCGTACGCTGAATCTGACCTCTCTGTATCGCGGCGTCACCCCGGTTCACTTTGACAGTGAAACAGATGGCGTCGTTGCCGCCAATGAAGCAGTGAACCTGCTGCGCGATAAAGGCTATCTGGTTTCCGGTGACCTGGTGATTGTGACGCAGGGCGATGTGATGAGCACCATTGGCTCAACTAACACCACGCGTATTCTGACCGTCGAGTAACGCCAGCGTTTGATGTAAAAAAGCCTCTCGTTTGAGAGGCTTTTTTTTTATTTTTTCGGATAGAGATCTTTGCGCTTATAGGGCTCAATCTCGCCGGGTTTACGCGTCTTAAGCAGTTTCAGAATCCAGGTGTATTGTTCGACATGAGGCGTGACAAAAATCTCCACCTCTTCGTTCATCCGTCTGGCAATGGTGTGGTCATCTGCCGTCAGGATGTCATCCATCGGAGGACGGACCTTAATCGTCAGGCGGTGCGTTTTACCGTCATACACCGGAAACAGCGGCACTACACGCGCGTGGCAAACCTTCATCAAGCGACCAATTGCCGGTAACGTTGCTTTATAGGTAGCAAAAAAATCGACAAACTCGCTGTGCTCAGGCCCATGGTCCTGATCCGGCAGGTAGTATCCCCAATATCCCTGACGTACAGACTGAATAAACGGTTTGATGCCATCATTACGTGCATGTAATCGGCCTCCGAAACGACGGCGCACCGTGTTCCAGACGTAATCAAATACCGGGTTCCCCTGATTGTGGAACATTGCTGCCATTTTCTGTCCCTGGGAAGCCATCAGCATCGCCGGGATATCTACGCCCCAGCCATGAGGAACGAGAAAAATCACTTTTTCATCGTTGCGGCGCATCTCTTCGATGATTTCAAGGCCCTGCCAGTCAACCCGATTCTGAATTTTCTCCGGACCGCGCAGGGCCAGTTCCGCCATCATGACCATCGCCTGAGGGGCTGTCGCGAACATCTCATCGACAATGGTTTCGCGCTCAGCTTCGCTGCGTTCAGGAAAACAAAGGGATAAATTGATCAGTGCTCTGCGACGTGAGCTTTTTCCCAAACGTCCAACCATCCGTCCGAGCTTTGCCAGAATAGGATCGCGAAGTGACGCCGGCGTTAACGCAATCCCAGCTATCGCCGCTACACCCAGCCAGGCGCCCCAGTAGCGCGGATAGCGAAATGATTTATCAAACTCAGGGATATACTCAATATTCTTTTTTTTCGTTTCCATGCTCTTCCAGTGTCTGGTGCGGCGAAAAGTAGATCTGCTGATAGTGTAGCGGCGCACGATGCGCCGTACAAAATAAAAAAAGCCGGCACGCATCGCGTACCGGCTTTATCAGTGTGCTAATTAATCAAAACGTAGCTGAGGCATAACTTCTTTCACCTGCGCCAGATAATCGGTGCGATCCGAGCCGGTCAGACCTTCTGTACGCGGCAGTTTCGCCGTCAGAGGGTTCACGGCCTGCTGGTTGATCCACACTTCGTAGTGCAGGTGCGGACCGGTTGAACGCCCGGTGTTACCTGACAGCGCGATACGATCGCCACGTTTCACTTTTTGACCTGGTTTCACCAATAGCTTACGCAGGTGCATATAACGGGTGGTGTAGGTGCGACCATGACGTACCGCAACATAGTATCCGGCAGCGCCGCTACGCTTCGCTACTACCACTTCACCATCGCCTACCGACAGTACTGGCGTCCCCTGCGGCATCGCAAAGTCGACACCTTTGTGCGGCGCTACGCGTCCAGTCACCGGATTCAGGCGACGCGGGTTAAAGTTCGAGGAGATACGGAACTGTTTCGCCGTCGGGAAACGCATGAAGCCTTTCGCCAGCCCGGTACCGTTACGGTCATAGAACTTACCGTCTTCAGCACGGATGGCGTAATAGTCTTTGCCTTCAGAACGTAAACGCACGCCCAGCAGCTGGCTTTGCTCGCGCTTACCGTCCAGCATTTCGCGAGACATCAGCACTGAGAACTCATCGCCTTTTTTCAGTTTGCGGAAATCCATCTGCCACTGCATGGCCTTAATCACCGCGCTGATTTCAGAGCTGGTCAGTCCGGCCTCTTTGGCGCTGGCGACAAAGCTTCCGCCCACCGTGCCTTTGATACGGCTGTTAACCCAATCGCCCTGCTGCATTTCGCTGCTCATTTTGAAACCTGTCGCAGTGCGATCGTAAGTGCGGGTTTCACGGCGGGACACTTCCCATGTCAGGCGCTGCAGGTCACCTTCCGCGCTTAACGTCCAGGATAACTGTTGACCAATTTTCAGATTGCGCAGTTCTTTATCGGAAGCAGCGAGCTGACTGATGTCGCCCATATCGATGCCGTACTGATTAAGAATACTGCTCAGCGTATCGCCTGTGGAGACGACATACTCATGCACGCCGGCTTCACCAGACGTTTTGTCATCCAGTTCATCCTGCGGAATGGCTTCGTCTTCCTGCGCGGCCTGATCGATAGGTTCACTGGCCTCAGGTAACAGCGAACGAATCTCGCTTTTTTCCAGCTCGATAGTTTTAACGATGGGTGCAGAATCGGGATGGTAAACATAAGGCCGCCAGACGGCGACGGCCAATGTCAGTACGGTAAGCGACCCCAGCATAACGCGATGGGGTCGCGGCAGATTATTAAATGCCAGAGCGACAGAGCGGGCTATCTGTTGCACGTATTCACTTCCTCATTAATCTCCTTTCAGGCAGCTCGCATACTGGTTGGCTAATTGGTTCAAAAACGCTGAATAGCTTGTTTTACCCAGTTTGATATTCGTTCCGAGCGGATCCAGCGTTCCCATTCGAACGGATGTCCCTCTCGCGACGGCTTCAACGACCGCTGGCCTGAACTGTGGCTCAGCAAAAACGCAGGTTGCTTTTTGCTCAACCAACTGTGTTCTTATTTCATGTAAACGCTGCGCACCGGGTTGAATCTCAGGGTTCACGGTAAAGTGACCAAGCGGTGTTAGTCCGTAGTGTTTTTCGTAGTAGCCATAGGCGTCATGAAAAACGAAATAACCTTTTCCCTTGAGCGGTGCGAGCTCGTTACCTACCTGCTTATCGGTTGCGGCTAATTGTGCCTCAAAATCCTTCAGGTTGGCGTCAAGTTTGGCTCGACTTTGCGGCATAAGTTCCACTAATTTTTCATGGATTGCAACCGCTGAGGCCCGCGCTATCTCTGGGGAAAGCCAAAGATGCATGTTGTAATCGCCATGATGGTGATGCTCGTCACTTTTTTCACTGCCAGCATCATCGTGTCCATGATCGTCATCGTCGTCATCGGCACCTTTCATGAGTAACGGTTTCACGTCATTGAGCTGCGCAATCGTTACCTGTTTCGCGTTAGGAATATTCTTGACTGACTTCTCCATAAACGCTTCCATCTCAGGTCCAATCCAAACAACTAAGTCCGCGCCCTGTAAGCGTTTTACGTCTGATGGACGCAGTGAATAGTCATGTTCGGAAGCCCCATCAGGCAACAGAACCTCAGTGTCTGTTACCCCGTCTGCAATAGCTGAAGCAATAAACCCCAGCGGCTTGAGCGAGGCCACCACAGCGGCATTTGCTGCCTGTGTTGCACTACCCCAAAGAGCAGCGGATAATGCTGCGAAAAGAAGCGTATTTTTATGTAACATAATGCGACCAATCATCGTAATGAATGTAAGAAATGTGATATTATAACATTCTATAACTTCTGCAAGACTAAAATTGATATGACGACTTTGGTTTCACTGGAAAATGTCTCGGTCTCTTATGGTCAACGCCGCGTCCTGTCTGACGTATCGCTTGAACTTCGACCCGGTAAAATTTTAACGCTTCTCGGCCCAAATGGCGCCGGGAAGTCTACGCTGGTGCGCGTTGTATTAGGGCTGGTAGCGGCTGATGAGGGAGTAATCAAGCGTAATGGTCAATTGCGGATTGGCTATGTACCGCAAAAACTGTACCTCGATACTACACTGCCACTGACGGTAAGTCGGTTTATGCGCTTACGTCCCGGTACCAAAAAAGAGGATATCCTTCCGGCACTGAAGCGCGTTCAGGCTGGGCATCTGATGGATGCGCCGATGCAAAAGCTCTCTGGCGGGGAAACACAACGCGTCCTGTTGGCCCGTGCTTTATTGAATAAACCTCAGCTACTGGTGCTCGATGAACCCACCCAGGGCGTGGATGTCAATGGGCAGGTCGCACTGTACGACCTTATCGACCAGTTGCGACGTGAACTGGATTGCGCCGTGCTGATGGTTTCCCATGACCTGCATCTGGTGATGGCCAAAACCGATGAGGTACTGTGCCTGAACCATCATATTTGCTGTTCCGGTGCGCCGGAAGTGGTTTCTATGCACCCGGAATTCATCTCCATGTTCGGGCAACGCGGCGCCGAACAACTCGGAATTTACCGTCATAATCACAATCACCGCCACGATTTACAGGGTCGTATCGTCTTACGCCGGGGAAATGGTCACTCATGATTGAATTGTTATTACCCGGTTGGTTAGCCGGGATCATGCTGGCCTGTGCCGCTGGCCCACTCGGCTCGTTTGTAGTCTGGCGTCGAATGTCTTATTTCGGTGATACGCTGGCCCACGCTTCGCTGCTGGGGGTCGCCTTTGGCCTGCTGCTGGATGTAAACCCTTTCTATGCGGTTATCGCCGTCACCCTGTTGCTGGCTGGCGGTCTGGTATGGCTGGAGAAGCGCCCTCACCTTGCGATCGATACCTTGCTGGGTATTATGGCGCACAGCGCGTTGTCATTGGGGCTGGTTGTTGTCAGCCTGATGTCCAACATCCGTGTGGATCTGATGGCTTACCTGTTTGGTGATTTGCTCGCCGTGACGCCAGAAGATCTTATCTCCATCGCCATCGGCGTGGTTATTGTTCTGGCGATTCTGTTCTGGCAGTGGCGTAACCTGCTGTCGATGACCATCAGTCCTGATCTGGCATTTGTCGATGGTGTGAAGCTGCAACGCGTGAAGCTGCTGTTGATGCTGGTTACGGCGTTAACGATTGGTGTGGCGATGAAGTTTGTCGGGGCGCTGATTATCACCTCACTGCTTATCATCCCTGCGGCGACCGCCCGTCGCTTTGCCCGTACGCCGGAGCAGATGGCAGGGGTTGCCGTTGGAGTGGGAATGATAGCGGTTACAGGCGGGCTGACCTTCTCGGCCTTCTATGACACCCCGGCAGGTCCTTCCGTGGTGCTGTGCGCCGCGCTGCTGTTTATTTTCAGCATGATGAAAAAGCAGGCGAACTAAGCATGCGTTGCCCGGTGGCGCTGCGCTTACCGGGCCTACAAAATCGCCCAGGCCTGATGAGCGTCACGACATCAGGCACTAAGGCATCTGTGGCGGTGTAATGCCAAAATGGTTCCAGGCGCGCACGGTTGCCATACGTCCACGCGGCGTACGCTGCAGAAAACCTTGCTGAATCAGATACGGCTCCAGCACGTCCTCAATGGTTTCACGCTCTTCCCCAATCGCCGCCGCCAGGTTATCCAGCCCTACCGGTCCACCGAAGAATTTATCGATAACCGCCAGCAGCAGCTTACGGTCCATATAATCGAACCCTTCCGCATCCACATTGAGCATATCCAGCGCCTGAGCAGCAATATCTGCTGAAATTGTGCCGTCATGCTTCACTTCGGCGAAATCGCGTACCCGGCGTAATAAGCGGTTGGCGATACGCGGTGTACCGCGGGCGCGGCGTGCCACTTCCAGCGCACCTTCATCGCTCATTTCCAGGCCCATAAAACGTGCGCTACGCCCAACAATGTGCTGCAGGTCAGCCACCTGATAGAACTCCAGTCGCTGCACAATACCAAAACGGTCACGCAGCGGAGAGGTTAACGATCCGGCGCGTGTCGTCGCCCCGATCAGCGTAAACGGCGGCAGGTCGATCTTGATCGAACGGGCAGCTGGCCCTTCGCCAATCATGATATCCAGCTGATAATCTTCCATCGCCGGATACAGCACCTCTTCCACCACCGGTGACAGACGATGGATTTCATCGATAAACAGCACATCGTGGGGTTCAAGGTTGGTAAGCATTGCCGCCAGGTCACCCGCTTTTTCCAGTACCGGACCGGACGTGGTGCGCAGATTAACGCCCATTTCATTGGCGACAATATTGGCAAGCGTGGTTTTACCAAGACCTGGAGGACCGAAAATCAGCAGGTGATCGAGAGCGTCACCGCGCAGCTTAGCCGCCTGGATAAAAATCTCCATTTGCGAACGGACCTGAGGCTGGCCAATGTACTCTTCCAGCAATTTTGGGCGGATCGCACGATCCACCAGATCTTCAGGGGTAGTGCTGACAGCCGAAATCAGGCGATCTGCTTCAATCATCCTTTACCTCACAATGCCGCGCGAAGCGCTTCACGAATCAGGGTTTCACTGCTGGCATCAGGGCGGGCAATTTTGCTCACCATGCGGCTGGCTTCCTGTGGTTTATAGCCCAACGCCACCAGCGCAGCAACCGCTTCCTGCTCGGCGTCGTCCGTTGTCGGACTTGCCGGAGAAGTCAGGACCAGATCCGCCGCTGGTGTAAAGAGATCGCCATGCAAACCTTTAAAGCGGTCTTTCATTTCAACAATCAGGCGTTCAGCGGTTTTCTTACCAATACCCGGCAATTTCACCAACGCGCCCAGCTCTTCGCGCTCAACGGCATTAACGAACTGCTGAGCAGACATACCTGAGAGGATCGCCAGCGCCAGCTTCGGCCCCACGCCATTGGTTTTGATTAACTCTTTAAACAGCGTGCGCTCTTGCTTGTTGTTAAAGCCATACAGCAGTTGAGCGTCTTCACGCACCACAAAATGGGTGAAGATAATGGCTTCTTGCCCGGCTTCCGGCAACTCGTAGAAACAGGTCATCGGCATATGCACTTCATAGCTTACCCCGCCCGTTTCCAGAAGGACCAACGGGGGTTGTTTTTCAATAATGATGCCTCTGAGTCTGCCTATCACGTGACGCTCCTGCGTTAAGGGCTAAAAGGTAATGCGCTATCATAAAAAAAGGCTGGATAGATATCCAGCCTCATTTGTCACTAACGTAATCGACCTCGCGCCAAATTCAGCCTCGACTCGCTCATTTGCATGGCGTTCTGACTGACATGGCAGTGGGTAATGGCTATCGCCAGTGCATCCGCGGCATCCGCTTGCGGATTCGCCGGGAGTTTTAGCAGCGTGCGTACCATATGCTGGACCTGGCTTTTTTCCGCGCTACCGATCCCCACCACGGTCTGTTTTACCTGGCGGGCCGCGTATTCAAAGACCGGTAGATCCTGATTGGTCGCCGCAACGATTGCCACGCCGCGAGCCTGTCCCAGCTTTAGCGCCGAGTCGGCGTTCTTCGCCATAAAAACCTGCTCAATGGCAAAATAGTCCGGCTGAAACTGGGTGATGATTTCCGTCACGCCCGCGTAAATCAACTTCAGACGTGACGGTAGATCGTCGACTTTGGTGCGAATGCAGCCGCTGCCGAGGTAGGTCAGCTGCCTGCCGACCTGACGAATAACACCATAACCGGTGATGCGCGACCCCGGGTCAATGCCGAGAATAATAGACATCACGCATCTCCTGTTATTTTATGGCTTAACCACATCATTCTAAGGTGGCAGCAACCTCATCGGAGATTTCACCGTTGTGGTAAACTTCCTGCACGTCGTCGCAGTCTTCTAGCATATCGATCAGACGCATCAGCTTCGGCGCTGTTTCTGCATCCATATCCGCTTTGGTGGATGGGATCATAGACACTTCAGCTGCGTCCGCTTTCAGACCAGCCGCTTCCAGCGCGTCACGTACTTTGCCCATCTCTTCCCACGCGGTGTAAACGTCAATTGCGCCGTCGTCGAAGGTCACAACGTCTTCAGCACCTGCTTCCAGCGCCGCTTCCATGATGGCGTCTTCGTCGCCCTGTTCAAAGGAGATTACGCCTTTTTTGCTGAACAGATAAGCCACGGAACCGTCGGTACCGAGGTTACCACCCGTTTTCGTGAACGCGTGACGCACTTCCGCAACGGTACGGTTACGGTTGTCAGACAGACATTCAATCATAACGGCTGTACCGCCAGGACCGTAACCTTCATAGATGATGGTTTCCATGTTGGAATCTTCATCACCACCCACACCGCGCGCGATTGCACGGTTCAGGGTGTCACGGGTCATGTTGTTAGCCAGCGCTTTATCAACCGCTGCACGCAGACGCGGGTTAGCATCCGGATCGCCGCCGCCCAGTTTAGCCGCCGTCACCAGCTCACGAATTATTTTGGTGAAAATTTTACCGCGTTTAGCATCCTGCGCTGCTTTACGGTGTCTGGTGTTGGCCCATTTACTATGACCTGCCATAAATAATATCTCCAAAAAGCGCGCCTTTTCAGGCGACGTTAATTACAAACTCTTCAATCGCCTGCCGGTTACTCCACGACTTGGTTAATTGGGCGGCTTCAACCGCATTAACCCAACGATAGGTCAGATGTTCGGTGAACACGATCTCTCGTTCTGAGGGAAGTGCCAGGCAAAACCAGGATTCAGTATTACGTTCAATTCCCGGCGCATAGCGATGACGTAAATGGCTAAAAATCTCAAACTCCACCGTGCGCTGACAGTCAATTAAGGTCAGTTGCTCAGATGCAACATCAATGGCGACCTCTTCCTTTACTTCGCGCATAGCGGCTTGCGACGCGGTTTCACCTTCTTCAAGGCTGCCGGTGACCGACTGCCAGAAATCAGGATCGTCGCGTCGCTGTAACATCAGCACTCTCCCGGTGTCCTTTGCATAAATCACGACTAACACCGAGACAGGCTGTTTATATGTCATATCAGTTATTCTCGGCCTTCTTAACAACCTGAATGCTCAGTTCCGCCAGCGCAGCTGCGTTGGCAAAGCTTGGCGCTTCAGTCATCAGACACGCTGCAGCCGTGGTTTTCGGGAAAGCAATAACGTCACGAATGTTGTCAGTACCGGTCAACAGCATAGTCAGACGGTCCAGACCAAACGCCAGGCCCGCATGCGGCGGTGTACCATATTTTAGCGCATCCAGCAGGAAGCCGAATTTCTCACGCTGTTCTTGCTCATTAATGCCCAGAATACCGAATACGGTTTGCTGCATGTCGCCGTTGTGAATACGCACGGAACCGCCGCCTACTTCGTAACCGTTGATGACCATATCGTACGCGTTGGCAACCGCGTCTTCCGGCGCTGCTTTCAGCTCAGCGGCCGTCATATCTTTCGGCGCGGTGAACGGGTGATGCATTGCGGTCAGTCCGCCTTCACCATCGTCTTCAAACATTGGGAAGTCGATAACCCACAGCGGCGCCCATTTGGCTTCGTCGGTGATGTTCAGGTCTTTTCCCAGTTTCAGACGCAGCGCGCCCATCGCGTCGGCAACCACTTTCTTGTTGTCGGCACCGAAGAAAATCATGTCGCCGTCTTGCGCGCCGGTACGTGCCAGAATCGCTTCCACAATTTCTGCGTTCAGGAACTTAGCAACCGGGCTGGTAATACCTTCCAGACCTTTCGCACGTTCGGTGACTTTGATGTAAGCCAGGCCTTTCGCGCCGTAAATCTTGATAAAGTTACCGTAATCGTCGATCTGCTTACGACTCAGTGCAGCACCGCCCGGTACACGCAGAGCAGCTACGCGACCTTTCGCATCGTTTGCCGGACCAGAGAACACTGCAAACTCAACGTCTTTCACCAGATCGGCAACGTCCACCAGCTCCATCGGGTTACGCAGGTCTGGTTTATCGGAACCGTAGCGACGCTCAGCTTCGGCAAAGGTCATGATCGGGAAATCACCCAGATCCACGCCTTTAACTTCCAGCCACAGGTTACGTACCAGCGCTTCCATCACTTCACGCACCTGCGGTGCGGTCATGAAGGAAGTCTCAACGTCGATCTGGGTAAATTCAGGCTGACGGTCAGCACGTAAGTCTTCATCACGGAAGCATTTTACGATCTGATAGTAGCGGTCAAAGCCAGACATCATCAGCAGCTGTTTAAACAACTGAGGTGATTGCGGCAGCGCGTAGAATTTACCTTTATGTACGCGAGAAGGTACCAGGTAATCGCGCGCGCCTTCCGGCGTTGCTTTGGTCAGCATCGGTGTTTCGATGTCGAGGAAGCCGTGGTCGTCCATAAAACGACGCACCAGACTGGTGATTTTAGCACGCGTTTTCAGGCGCTGCGCCATTTCAGGGCGACGCAGATCTAAATAGCGATACTTCAGTCGCGCTTCTTCGGTGTTGACGTGGTTAGAGTCCAACGGCAGCGAGTCTGAACGGTTGATGATGGTCAGATCGGAGGCCAGTACTTCAATTTCGCCCGTCGCCATATCGGCGTTGACGTTTTTCGCGTCACGCGCACGCACAGTGCCCGTAACCTGGATGCAGAACTCATTACGCAGTTCGGAGGCCAGCTTTAACGCGTCCGCACGGTCCGGATCGAAAAATACCTGCACGATACCTTCGCGGTCGCGCATATCGATAAAGATCAGGCTACCAAGATCACGACGACGGTTGACCCAACCACACAGAGTCACCTGCTGCCCCTCGTGGGACAGACGTAGCTGTCCGCAATATTCTGTACGCATGAGATATCCCTTAACTTTGCCGCAGGCGGATTGTCACCTGTCTCGCAGATGACGAAGTCGCAGCTTTAGCTGAATGTCACAACTGAATGAAAAAAGGCGGCTATTATACTGGAAATTCTGCCGCACGATAAGAGCCTACTGGGATAGACTCTCAGTCCGGTACTGACTGTACGCCTGTTTCCTGGACGGGCATTGCGTAATCTCACAAAAAATAACAAAAATTGTCGCCCCTTTCACACTGATTCGCGATTAAGGTGTAACGGAATTCTTTTATTACTGGAGTGACCATGCTGGAATTGAACGCTAAAACAACCGCCCTTGTCGTGATTGATTTACAGGAAGGGATCCTGCCTTTCGCTGGCGGACCTCATACGGCACAGGATGTGGTTACCCGCGCCGCGCAGTTGGCGGAAAAATTCCGTGCCCACGGTTCCCCGGTGGTAATGGTGCGCGTTGGCTGGTCTGACGATTACGCCGAAGCGCTGAAACAACCGGTAGATGCTCATACTCCGGCAAAAGCGTTGCCCGAAAACTGGTGGGATTACCCGGCGGCTCTGGGGAAATGCGCCAGCGATATCGAAGTGACTAAACGCCAGTGGGGAGCCTTCTATGGCACTGATCTGGAATTGCAGTTGCGTCGCCGGGGCATCGATACCATCGTCCTGTGCGGCATCTCTACGAACATTGGCGTGGAGTCAACGGCGCGAAATGCGTGGGAGCTGGGTTTCAGTCTGATCATTGCAGAGGATGCCTGTAGCGCCGCCAGTGCTGAACAACACCAGGGCAGCATGACTCACATTTTCCCGCGCATTGCGCGCGTTCGCAGCGTGGAGGAGATTCTGCAAGCGCTATGATCTATATCGGTTTACCCCAGTGGTCGCATCCAAAATGGGTGCGTCTGGGGATCACCAGCCTTGAAGAGTATGCCCGCCACTTTAACTGCGTGGAGGGCAACACTACGCTGTATGCGCTGCCTAAAGCCGATATTGTTGCCCGCTGGCAGGCACAGACCACCGATGCGTTTCGATTTTGTTTTAAGTTTCCGGCGACCATCTCGCACCAGGCCGCGCTGCGTAATTGTGATGACCTGGTACAGGAATTTTTTACGCGTATGTCGCCGCTGGAATCGCGCATTGGACAATACTGGCTGCAATTACCCGCGACCTTTAGCCCACGCGACCTGCCTGCCCTGTGGCAGTTTCTCGATGCGCTCCCGAAACCCTTTACCTACGGTGTGGAAGTTCGCCATCCAGACTTCTTTGCCAAAGGCGAAGCCGAACAGCTATTTAATCGCGGTTTACACGAGCGTGGAGTAAACCGGGTGATTCTGGACAGCCGCCCGGTGCATGCCGCAATCCCACATACTGAAGCAATACGTGACGCTCAGCGCAAAAAACCGAAGGTTCCGGTGCATGCTGTGGTGACGGCAAACCATCCGATGGTACGCTTTATCGGTAGCGATGATATGGCACAAAACAGCGCCCTTTTTGCCGTCTGGCTGACCAAGCTGCCGCTATGGCAACGCACCACGACGCCGTATCTGTTTTTGCATACGCCGGACATCGCGCAAGCCCCAGAGCTTGTTGATACGCTATGGGCAGATTTACACAGTGCTCTGCCAGAGATCGGATCAGCTCCCTCTATTCCACAGCAATCTTCTCTTTTCTGAAAATGCCACCTATCATAGTCAATGCCAGCAGCCATTTTAAAAGGGAGTTTGTATGGTAAGCGCGCTTTATGCCGTATTGGGTGCGTTATTGTTAATAAAGTTCTCCTTTGACGTCGTTCGCCTGCGCATGCAATACCGCGTTGCCTATGGCGATGGAGGTTTTAGCGAGCTGCAAAGCGCTATCCGCATTCACGGTAATGCAGTGGAATATATTCCCGTCGCATTAGTGCTGCTGTTATTTATGGAAATGAACGGCGCAGAGACGTGGATGGTGCATATTTGCGGGCTGATGTTGATTGCCGGACGTCTGATGCATTATTACGGATTCCACCACCGACTATTCCGCTGGCGCCGTTCGGGCATGAGCGCAACCTGGTGTTCGCTGTTGCTAATGGTGCTGGCGAATCTTTGGTATATGCCCTGGGAGTTGGTTTTCTCCCTGCATTAGCGCACAATACGCCACTTTATTTTTCCCGGATTTTTACGTTATGTCTCACCGCGACACGCTTTTTTCTGCGCCTATCGCCAGTCTGGGTGACTGGACCTTTGATGAACGGGTAGCTGAAGTCTTCCCGGATATGATCCAGCGTTCCGTTCCTGGCTATTCCAATATCATATCTATGATTGGCATGCTGGCCGAACGTTTCGTACAACCCAACACGCAGGTCTACGATCTGGGCTGTTCTCTGGGCGCGGCGACGCTCTCGGTGCGTCGCAATATTCATCACGAGAATTGCAAAATTATTGCCGTCGATAACTCCCCGGCGATGGTTGAGCGCTGCCGTCGTCATATTGATGCCTATAAGGCACCGACCCCGGTTGAGGTTGTCGAAGGCGATATTCGCAACATTACTATCGAAAACGCCTCGATGGTGGTGCTGAATTTTACCCTGCAATTCCTTGAGCCACCTGAGCGCCAGGCATTGTTGGATAAGATTTATCAAGGGTTGAATCCCGGCGGCGCGCTGGTGCTGTCTGAAAAATTCAGTTTCGAAGACGCTAACGTTGGCGAGTTGCTGTTCAACATGCACCACGACTTCAAACGGGCCAATGGCTACAGCGAACTGGAAATTAGCCAGAAACGCAGCATGCTGGAAAACGTGATGCTGACCGACTCGGTAGAAACGCACAAAGCGCGACTGCATCAAGCCGGCTTTGAGCACAGCGAATTGTGGTTCCAGTGCTTCAACTTTGGCTCTCTGGTGGCGTTGAAAGCTGAGGTTAGCGCATGATCGATTTTGGTAACTTTTATCAGTTGATTGCCAAAAATCATCTGTCCCATTGGCTGGAAACGCTTCCGGCGCAAATCGCTGCCTGGCAGCGCGATCAGCACGGTCTTTTTAAGCAATGGTCAAACGCCGTCGAGTTTCTGCCCGAGCTGATGCCGCATCGTCTGGACTTACTACACAGCGTTACCGCAGAAAGTAAAGAACCGCTCAGCGAAGGCCAGCTTAAACGCATCGACACCCTGATGCGGAACCTGATGCCATGGCGTAAAGGACCGTACTCGCTGTACGGCGTCAACATCGATACCGAATGGCGTTCCGACTGGAAATGGGATCGTGTCCTGCCGCACTTGTCTGATCTCACCGGGCGGACCATTCTTGACGTCGGCTGCGGCAGTGGCTATCACATGTGGCGCATGATTGGCGCGGGGGCGCATCTGGCGGTTGGCATCGATCCTACGCAACTGTTCCTGTGCCAGTTTGAGGCAGTGCGTAAACTGCTGGGCAATGACCAGCGCGCTCACTTGCTGCCGCTGGGCATTGAGCAACTTCCAGCGCTCAACGCCTTTGACACTGTGTTCTCCATGGGCGTGCTTTATCACCGCCGCTCGCCGCTGGAACACCTGTGGCAGTTAAAGGATCAGTTGGTAAAAGATGGCGAACTGGTGCTGGAAACGCTGGTCGTCGAAGGTGATGAAAATACCGTACTGGTGCCGGGCGATCGCTACGCGCAGATGCGTAATGTCTACTTTATTCCGTCTGCGCTGGCGCTAAAAAACTGGCTGGAAAAATGTGGTTTTGTTGATGTGCGCATCGCCGATGTCTGCGTCACCACCACCGAAGAGCAGCGCCGCACTGAGTGGATGGTAACCGAGTCACTGGCCGACTTCCTCGACCCGAACGACCACAGCAAAACGGTAGAAGGTTACCCCGCCCCGCTACGTGCAGTCTTGATTGCGCGTAAGCCGTGATGGATTGCCGGATTCCCGTTACGTATAGCACCGTTTCTCCAAAATAGTTCAAGTTGCAGCAAGGCGGCAACGCAGCAAATCCCCGGGAGCGTAGATAACTACGTGACCGGGGTGAGCAAGGCGGCCAACGCGGCTGCGGCTTGAAATATGAAGGAGAAAAAAAGGCCCCTGTAATAGCAGGGGCCTGGTACGAGCAAGCATCATATTGGGCGACATGATGCAACGGTAAAATCAGTTGGCCTGATGGTGTGCAATGATTGCTTTCATTTCAGCAACCGCCGTCCCGTCTACCGCATAGCGCGAATACTCATCCGCCTGCGCATCCGAAGACATCGACAACCCCGAATTGCGATAACGCATTGGTGAAGCCAGCCATACTCCGGCAGAACTGTGGACTTCCTGCACTCCAGCATCAAGGAGCAGGGACAAATTCGAGGCGCGAACCCCCGCTCCGGCCATAATGATTGGAGCACCGGGCTGCGCAATAAGTTCCATTATTTTTGTTAAACCTTGCGCCGCATCT
This sequence comes from Citrobacter sp. Cpo221, assembly GCF_030332345.1. Taxonomy (NCBI): domain Bacteria; kingdom Pseudomonadati; phylum Pseudomonadota; class Gammaproteobacteria; order Enterobacterales; family Enterobacteriaceae; genus Citrobacter; species Citrobacter sp. Cpo221. The sequence goes on along the minus strand of NZ_JAOWIA010000063.1, from coordinate 224,767 downwards.
GATTTTTGCCCTGAAGTGAGTATTCTGGCAACACCCAAATCAGCTAATTTTTTAAGCGCATTGAGTGGGTTAGCACACATATCAAAGGCACGATGAAAAGTGACTTGCAGCGAACCGGCGGCAATCATTATTTTCTCCATGCGCGGCATATCGACATTGCCATCCACATCTAAAATGCCGGTCACCAGCCCTGAGAATCCCAGTTCCCTGACCATCGCAATATCATCCAGCATTGCAGCAAATTCACCTTCGGTGTAGCAAAAGTCGCCTCCACGTGGGCGAATAATGGGATTGACGGGAATCGAAATGTGCTGGCGAACGGAACGCAAGACGCCCAGTGACGGCGTTAAGCCCCCTTCTTTGGGTGCCGAGCATAGTTCAATGCGATCCGCGCCGTTTTGCTGCGCCGTGCGCGCGCACTCCATGCTGTAACAGCAGATTTCCAGTATAGCCATGCTCACTCCTGACGTTCGCTTGCCACAATGGTTTCAATCGACCACGGATGGAATTTTATCGTCACGCTGCCATCGCTAACCGCCAGCGTCGGATTCGGTAAACGCTCACGCTCTCCTTTTGGCGAGCTGGTTTTCACAAAAATACCCGGTTGACTCAGACCGTGATCGGAAAGCAGCGCCAGCGCGCGCGCATTCAGCGTTTCCGCCTCTCCCGGCAGAACAATTTCAATATGTTCCCAGCCTTCATGTGGGTAGCGTTTTTCGCCCGGCCACGGCAGTTCGACGATGGAAAATTGCCAATGTTGCACACAAACCGGCTCATGCAGTTTAAAAAGACAAATAGGTCTGCCGTTAATGATGTTTTCTGACAACAATTCACCGCACTGTTCAAACCCACGACGCCAGCGCTCTGCGGTGGTATTTTGATGGCAACGCAAGGAAATGTGATCGGCTTCCAGGCCTGTGATATCCAGCCCAAGACGGGTAGAAAGTTCCGTTAATGCCTGCGTGAAATGCGGTAAATCTGCAGAAATATCCTGTAGTTCTGCAACGGTTTGCCAGTTCGCCATTTTAAAAGCTCATATCCATGTTCAAAGTCGCTAATTTACTCTGTTGCGCTGCGCCATCCAACCGCTGTTTTCTCCGAACACATCATGAATAAATTTACGCCATTACATTGTTTATATTTCAGGCTACTGGCGGTACACACAATGCTGACGGCAACGGGCATTTGCAGTATACTCCCGCCCTTAATTCTTAAACTGGTGCGGTGAGTTTTAGGCCGCTTCATAAATGTAAGGTATTCCGGTGAATATTCAGGCTCTTCTCTCAGAAAAAGTCAGTCAGGCCATGATTGCTGCAGGTGCGCCTGCAGATTGCGAACCGCAGGTTCGTCAGTCAGCAAAAGTACAGTTCGGCGACTATCAAGCTAACGGCATGATGGCTGTCGCTAAAAAACTGGGTATGGCGCCGCGACAACTGGCTGAGCAGGTGCTGACTCATCTGGATCTCAACGGGATTGCCAGCAAAGTTGAAATTGCAGGCCCGGGCTTTATCAATATTTTTCTCGATCCGGCATTTCTGGCGCAGCACGTTCAGCAGGCGCTGGCTTCCGATCGTCTGGGCGTCACTCAACCGGCTAAACAAACCGTCGTGGTTGACTACTCCGCGCCTAACGTAGCGAAAGAGATGCACGTTGGTCACCTGCGTTCCACCATCATCGGTGACGCGGCGGTGCGTACGCTGGAGTTCCTCGGTCACAACGTTATCCGCGCCAACCACGTCGGCGACTGGGGTACTCAGTTCGGTATGCTCATTGCATGGCTGGAAAAACAGCAGCAGGAAAATGCCGGAGAGATGGCGCTGGCTGACCTGGAAGGTTTCTACCGTGATGCGAAAAAACATTACGACGAAGATGAAGCCTTCGCGGAACGCGCCCGTAGTTATGTCGTGAAACTGCAAGGCGGCGACGAATACTTCCGCGAGATGTGGCGCAAACTGGTCGACATTACCATGTCGCAAAACCAGTTAACCTACGATCGCCTCAACGTTACTCTGACCCGTGACGACGTCATGGGCGAAAGCCTGTACAACCCGATGCTGCCTGGTATCGTGGCCGATCTCAAAGCTAAAGGCCTGGCTGTTGAAAGCGAAGGCGCTACCGTCGTATTCCTTGATGAGTATAAGAACAAGGAAGGCGAACCGATGGGCGTTATCATTCAGAAGAAAGATGGCGGCTATCTCTACACCACAACCGACATCGCCTGCGCCAAATATCGTTACGAAACCCTGCATGCCGACCGCGTACTTTATTACATCGACTCCCGTCAGCATCAGCACTTAATGCAGGCCTGGACCATCGTACGTAAAGCTGGTTATGTGCCGGATTCAGTGCCGCTGGAACACCACATGTTCGGTATGATGCTGGGCAAAGACGGCAAGCCGTTCAAAACCCGCGCGGGCGGCACGGTGAAACTGGCTGATCTGCTGGATGAAGCGCTGGAGCGCGCACGTCGTCTGGTCGCGGAGAAGAACCCGGACATGCCTGCCGACGAACTAGAAAAACTGGCAAATGCGGTCGGTATCGGCGCAGTGAAATACGCGGATCTGTCCAAAAACCGTACTACCGACTACATCTTCGACTGGGACAACATGCTGGCGTTCGAAGGTAACACCGCGCCATATATGCAGTACGCTTATACCCGCGTACTGTCCGTGTTCCGTAAAGCAGATATCGACGAAAGCGCGCTGGCAAATGCGCAGGTCGTCATCAGCGAAGATCGCGAGGCTCAACTGGCGGCACGTCTGCTGCAGTTTGAAGAAACGCTGACCGTCGTTGCACGTGAAGGTACGCCACACGTGATGTGTGCTTACCTGTACGACGTTGCTGGTCTGTTCTCCGGCTTCTACGAGCACTGCCCTATTCTCAGCGCTGAAAACGAAGAGATTCGTAACAGCCGACTGAAACTGGCACAGCTGACGGCGAAAACGCTGAAGCTGGGTCTGGATACACTGGGTATCGAAACAGTAGAACGTATGTAATCACCTCAAGTAATATGAAAGCCCGCGCTATGTCGCGGGTTTTTTTATTTCCCCGAATTACCGCCCTCGTAGGCAGCACTATCAGGCCGACGAGAAACGGCTACGTTCACTGTAATTTGTAACAACCCACAAGGAATGACACATTTCCCTAGAGATATGGAACATCTTTTGCCTGTCATCCCGTCTAAGCCTCCGTATCATTAGGCGGCGAATTAATCGGGTACGGGTCAATGACATTCAGAGATTTTGAGGCGGAAGAAAAGCTCTTCCAGCGGCGTGTATTGGTGGCCTTTGGCCTGGTAGTCATCTGTTTTGGCATCCTGATTTACAATCTGTATAACTTACAAATCTGTCAGCACCAGTATTACACCACCCGGTCGAATGCAAACGACATCAAAATGCTGCCCGTCGCCCCAACGCGCGGCATGATTTACGATCGCAACGGCATCCCGCTGGTGCGCAACGTTACCTGGTACGATATTTCTGTTACGCCGTATAAAATCAGCGATATGAATGCGTTACTCCAGCAGCTCACGCCGATCGTTGACCTCACTCCTGATGACATAGACCAGTTTCGCCATGAGCTGAAAACCAGCAGCCGCTATCGTCCTGTGGTGCTAAAAAATGCGCTAACCGATGTCGAAATCGCCCGTTTCTCGGTAAACCAGTTTCATTTTAGCGGCGTCAACATCAATAGTTACGAAGACCGCCAGTATCCCTATGGCGCGGCGCTGGCGCATGTCCTGGGTTATGTTTCAAAAATCAATGACAACGACCTGAAAGCACTGGATCAAAAAGGTCTGGCGGAGAACTACGCCGCCGATCACAACATCGGTAAGCAAGGTATTGAGCGCTATTACGAAAACGAACTGCATGGAAAGACCGGTTATCAGGAGGTGGAAGTAGATAACCACGGACGCATCGTACGCCTGATCAAAGATGTGCCGCCCGTTGCCGGAAAAGATATCCATCTGACGCTGGATTTACATTTACAGCAATACATTGAGAGCTTGTTGGCTGGCCAGCGTGCCGCCGTTTTGGTTGAAGATCCACACGACGGTTCCGTACTGGCGATGGTCTCAAACCCCAGCTACGACCCTAATCCATTTGTCAAAGGCATCAGCTATCAGGACTATAACAAGCTACTCCAGGATAAAGACCTGCCATTAATCAACCGCGTCACGCAGGGATTGTACCCTCCCGCTTCAACGGTCAAACCGTATATGGCGATGTCGGCATTACTGAACGGTGTGATCACGCCGCAGACCAGTTTCTTCGGTGCCCCTACCTGGACGCTACCCGGCACCGAGCGACATTACCGTGACTGGAAAAAAACGGGCCACGGTATGCTGGATGTCACCAAAGCGATAGAAGAGTCTGCCGATACGTTCTTCTATCAGGTGGCGTATATGATGGGGATCGACCGGATTAACAGCATGCTCAGCCAGTTTGGTTACGGTAAACCGACCGGCATCGATCTTGATGAGGAGTATAACGGCCTGCTCCCGAGCCGCGAATGGAAGCAAAAAGTACACAAAAAAGCCTGGTATCAGGGGGACACTATTTCAGTTGGCATCGGTCAGGGCTACTGGATTGCCACGCCTATCCAGATGGTAAAAGCCATGGTCGCACTGATTAACAACGGCAAGGTTATCGTCCCTCACCTGCTGCTCGATGAAGAGAGCGGCAAAACCATCACGCCGTATCAGGCTCCAGAAGCACCTTCACAAATCGCCTCGGCCTCATCGCCCTACTGGGGACTGGTGCGTCAGGCGATGTTCGGCATGGCGAATGAACCAAATGGTACAGGTTATAAGTTCTTTCACACCGCGCCTTACGGCATTGCGGCAAAAAGCGGCACCTCGCAGGTCTTTAGCCTGAAAGAAAATCAGACCTACAATGCGAAGATGATCCCTGTCCGCTTGCGCGACCACGTGTTCTATACCGCATTTGCACCCTATAAGAACCCGAAGGTCGCGGTGGCGTTAATTCTGGAAAACGGCGGCAACGATGGTGTCACCGCCGCGCCGGTTATGCGTCAAATCATGGATCATCTGTTTGCCCCGCAGGACAATACGGAACAAACAGCGACGGCTGAACCATCAGGTCCGATAACAACATCGCCATCGAATACCGATATCAAAAATACTTTCGCAAGTATTCGGTAAGACACAGCATCGCCATCGCCTGTCCGTAAGGCATGGAGGTCCGAGGAATATTGCGATAGAAATCGAGATTGTGTCCCATCCCGGTACCAAACGAGGTGTGCAGCAGTTCACCTTCCGGTGAAATATGCTGCACAATGCCGCGAATGGCTTTTTCGGCCACCAGCGCATACTCTTGCCCAACATAGCGTTTACGCACTGCTTTGAGGATCCCATAGGCAAATCCGGCAGTTGCCGATGCTTCCAGATACGACTGAGGGTCGTCCAGCAAGGTATGCCACAACCCACTTTCATCCTGGCATTTCGCCAGCGCCGCGATTTGCGCGTTCAGGACCTGAACCAGATAGCGGTGAACAGAATTGTTTTCCGGTAAATCAAGTAATTCGAGGAAGTCCGGGATCACGATAGTTAACCAACTGTTGCCACGCGCCCAGCGGGCATTAGCAAAGTTATGATTTCCTTCATAGCTCCAGCCGTGGAACCACAGCCCCGTTTCTTTATCCATCAGGTTTTGCACGTGCAGCAGGAACTGATACGTTGCCTCTTCGATGTAGTCCGGGCGATTGAGTAGCTTGCCAATCTTCGCCAGCGGTAAAACCGTCATCATCAGCGTGTCATCCCACATCTGTTGATGGTTTTCTTCCGCCAGCGTGATGTGTTGCATACCACCAAATTCGGTACGCGGCATCTCATGCATTGCCCACTCAGCCCAGCTGTCGAGCCACGGCAGATACGCTGGGTTACGCGTCTCTTCATAGCGATACGCCAACGTTAAAAATGGCGCCATGGTGTTCACGTTTTTGGTGGTCGCACCTTCAGCAAAACGCTCGGCAAACCAGCTATCGATGATATCGCGCATCGTTTCATCGCCGGTTTGCAGATAGTACTGATACATCCCGTACAGGCCGACGCCGTGTGTCCACTCCCATCCCGCCCAGCCTTTAGTATCAATTACGCGTCCATCGTCCAGACGCAGCAAGAACTCGCCGGTTTCGTCATGAATATTGACCAGGTTATGCGTCACCTTTTTGATCAGCGTTTTTAATTCATCCCTGGTAATAAAATGTTCTGGCTGGCGCAATAACGGGCTATGTTTAACCGGGTAAACAATCATTTACTTAACCTCTGTCAATGTCGGATTCAATGCTGAGACTTGCCCCTGTTACGGCGCAGCAGCTTTTTTGGAGGCCCCGCAATCCTCGCTTTGACAATGGGCATCCTTATAGGGTCACAGTAAAAGCTAACAGGAAGTGAAACCTTTCTATTTCTGCCAGAAGGATTCGTGAAATGGCAAGAATACAAAGAGTCCGGCAACGTACGTCACTTATTTTATAAAACGGCGTTTCTATTTAATTGAGTGAGAGACTGAAATGTTGAAACAACCAGCAGTTTCAACTGCTGGTCTGAATGACGGAGGGTGTTAACGGTAGTTCACAATCACCTGATTGCTCTGAATGCGTAACGCGGGGATCAGGCGACCACCGCCGGGGACCTCCCAGACAAAATGCATCGGTTCAATGGCCGGAACGTTATTGAACCCGTTGGTGGTCCCACTTTGCCCGTCCAGCTCAACACAACGGGACTGAGAACATAAACGCACCCGCAAACCTGCGGGCGTTGGGCCATTCAGCTCATAGCGCCAGGCCACCAGCGTCATCAAGCCTGAGACCGGCTGGCTGGGAACCAAAGGATCAGACGAGGCTGATTGGCCACGGTGATTTAAGGTGATCCCCATGCCACTTGCCTGCCAGGCCCCTTCTCCAGCGGCCTGCGCCACCAGAGGAAAAAACAACAACCACAGTAGCTTACGCATTATTTACCTCCAATGGTCGCCGTCATACGGATATGGCGGTTATCGGAAAGCTCCATATTCGATAACACCACCAGCTGCGGGATGCTGCGACGTAAAAACCGCGCCAGTAACGGACGTAACGCGTGATTAACCAGCAAGACCGGCGGCGCGCCCAACATTTCCTGCCGGGACAGCGCTTCCTGAGTCTGCGCCAGCAGGCGGTCTGCCAGCCCAGGCTCCAGGCCGCCGCCTCCCTGCAGCGCTTGCAGCAGCAAACGCTCGAGCGGAGTATCAAGGCCGATAACCTGAACCTCTTCATTCCCCGGGAACCACTGCTGAGTGATAGCGCGTCCTAACGCAACACGGACCACCGCGGTAAGCTCATGCGGATCGTTTTGCAGCGGCGCATGTTCCGCCAGCGTCTCAAGGATGGTGCGCATATCGCGAATCGGTACTTTCTCATCCAGTAAGTTCTGCAGCACTTTATGCAGCGTGGTGAGCGTCACAACGCCCGGCACCAGATCTTCCGTCAGCTTTGGCATCTCCTGCGACACACGGTCCAGTAGCTGCTGCGCCTCCTGACGGCCAAACAGCTCGGCGGCGAACTGGCCAATCAGGTGGTTAAGATGCGTAGCGACAACAGTACTGGCTTCAACCACCGTAAAGCCCTGAATCTGCGCCTGTTCCTTCAATGCGCTTTCAATCCAGATAGCGTCCAGTCCGAAAGCCGGATCGACCGTTTTCTCGCCCGGCAGCGACCCGGCGGCAGTACCCGGGTTAATGGCCAGCCAGCGTCCCGGATAGGCGTCACCGCTGCCTATTTCAACCCCTTTCATCAAAATTCGATAGCGAGCCGGCTGCAGATCCATATTGTCGCGGATGTGTACCACCGGCGGCAGGAAGCCCATATCCTGAGCAAATTTCTTACGAATACTGCGAATTCGCCCCAGCAGCTCACCATCCTGCTGAAAGTCCACCATTGGGATCAGGCGATAACCTACCTCCATTCCCAGGGAGTCTTCCAGTTGCACGTCGTTCCACGTGGCTTCCACCACGGAGTTGTTTTCCGGCATTTTCACCGGCTGCGGTTCATCTGGCGCTTTTTGCTCACGCCCGCGCATCCACCAGGCCAGACCCAATAACGCGGCGGTAAACATCAGAAATACCAGGTTCGGCATGCCCGGAACCAGACCCAAAAGTCCAAGCACCGCCGCACTGAGCAGCATAACGCTAGGGTTGCTGAACAGTTGGGTCACCATCTGTTCGCCTACGTCCTGGTCGGTACTCACGCGGGTCACGATAACGCCCGCCGCGGTAGAGATAACCAGCGCAGGAATTTGTGCCACCAGCCCGTCACCGATGGTCAGCAGGGTATAACTTTCCGCAGCGCTGCCCATGCTCATACCATGCTGCAACACCCCAACTAACAGACCACCGACCACGTTGATCACCATGATCAAAATCCCGGCGATGGCGTCTCCACGGACGAATTTACTCGCACCGTCCATTGAGCCGTAAAAATCCGCTTCCTGTGTCACTTCCGAGCGTCGTTTTTTAGCTTCATCTTCGCCAATCAGACCGGCATTCAAATCCGCATCAATCGCCATCTGCTTGCCGGGCATTCCGTCCAGCACGAAGCGAGCGCCAACCTCGGCGATACGTCCGGCACCTTTGGTGATTACCATAAAGTTAATGATGACGAGAATCACGAAGACCACGATACCGATCGCAAAGTTACCGCCCACCAGGAAGTGGCCGAAGGCTTCAACCACCTTCCCCGCCGCCGCCGCCCCGGTATGCCCTTCCATCAAAATGATACGGGTCGACGCGACGTTCAGGGCCAGACGTAACAATGTGGTGAACAGCAAAATCGTCGGGAATGCGGCAAACTCCAGCGTACGCTGGGTGAACATGGCCACCAGCAGCACCATGATCGACAGCGCAATGTTAAATGTGAACAGCAAATCGAGGACGAAAGCCGGCAGCGGCAGCACCATCATCGACAGGATCAGCAGGATGAGGATCGGTCCGGCAAGGATTTGCCATTGCGTGGATTTCAGGTTGCTGGGCAGGCGCAGCATCGCGACCAGATTAGCCATCAGTATTCTTCTCGTTCATGAAATCCAGTGCTTCAGGCACCGGAAGGTTTTCAGGTTGTGGTGGACGTTTGCCGCCAGCCAGGCGCCAGCGTTTTAGCTGCCATACCCATGCCAGCACTTCAGCAACGGCGGCATATAATTGACCCGGTATTTGCTGACCAATCTCAGCATGGCGATAGAGCGCACGCGCCAGTGGCGGCGCTTCTAATGTAGGGACACGGTGCTCTGCGCCAATTTCACGAATGCGCAACGCCACCAGCCCTGCCCCTTTCGCGACAACTTTCGGGGCACTCATTTTGTTCTCGTCATACTTCAACGCCACTGAGTAGTGCGTGGGGTTAGTGACAATAACGTCTGCTTTTGGTACATCCGCCATCATGCGACGCTGAGCGGCCGCGCGCTGCATTTGACGAATTTTGCCCTTAACGTGCGGGTCACCTTCGCTTTGCTTAAATTCATCGCGGATATCCTGACGCGACATGCGTAGCTTTTTCAGATGGCTATAGATCTGGAAAAAGACGTCGAACCCCACCATCGGAATAACACCAAGTACCACCAGTAGTGCACACATACCGACTAAATCCAGGGCGTTGCCCATCGCCGTAATCGGTGACTCCGCCATCAGACGCATCATCGCCGGCCAGTTATGCCAGAGATAAAATCCAGCCACGCTTCCCACCAGCGTGGACTTCAGTATCGCTTTGAGCAGTTCTGCGCCGGTTTGCGCGGAAAACATGCGCTTAATGCCCGGCAACGGATTCAGCTTAGAGAATTTGGGCTGCAGGGATTTACCGCTGAAGATCAAGCCGCCAAGCATCACCGGGGAGATTAGTGCCACCAGAACGACGCCGGTAATCAACGGCAACAGCGCAATCATCGCGTCTTTAATCAGCAGGATGATTTGGCTCAGGATCAGATTCGGGTCGTTGACCATACTGTGGTCAAAACGTAATCCGGTCGACAGCATGCCAGCCAGTCTGCGGGCAAGCGACTCCCCGCCAATCCAGATAATGCACACACCCACCAACAATATAAGTAGTGAGGTCAGCTCTTTGGATCGGGGGATCTGCCCTTCTTCCCGTGCTTTTTCAAGTCGGTGGGGTGTGGGGGCTTCTGTTTTGTCGTCGTCGCTTTCTTCTGCCACGCATCAGACCCTGGATAGAGATATAGGCGAGAATGATGCCAGAACAGCTATCCAGCAATGGGAAGAGTAAGCGGTAAAAAAGACGGGATTTATGGCTTTAAGCAGAATTGCGCGTAAGCCGGATGCGAGGTCCACGCCTCACATCCGGCAAATACGCATCAGAACCCGAGGCTGTCCAGCAGGTCGTCAACCTGATCCTGGCTTGCCACTACGCCGGCTTTCGAGGCGTCAACCTGCGGGCCGTTAAGCAAGCTTTCGTTTTCACGTTTTGGACGTGCGCCCTGTTCCGGAATGTTTTCCAACAGAACCATCAGCAGCTGACGTTCAATTTCCTGGATAACATCCATCATGCGCTTGATGACCTGTCCGGTGAGATCCTGGAAATCCTGCGCCATCATGATGTCCAGCAACTGGGCATTGGTAAAGCTGGTATGTCCGGGCACATCACCAAGGAATTGACGGGTATCGGTGACCAGTTCACGAGCATCGGAGAGTTCAATCGGATTTTCGAACCATTCATCCCAGCGTTTGGTCAGGTCTTTGGCCCCTTTTTCCATCGCGTCCTGATGCGGCTGCGAAGCTTCTACGCTGTTTAGCGCACGCTCCGCCGCCTGCGCGGTCATCTGCACAACATAATCGAGACGATCGCGGGCATCAGGAATCGCTTCTGCCGCTTCGGCAATGGCCTGATCCAGCCCCAGTTCACGCAAGCTGTCGCGCAGCATTCGGGTCAAACTGCCGATGCGCGCGATGATGTCCCCTGCAGAGTGTTCGTCAGCAGGTTTAATTTGTGGTTGCATCATCATCACACCCTCACATGCCCAGTTTCTCAAAGATTTTATTCAGTTTTTCTTCCAGCGTCGCTGCCGTGAACGGTTTCACGACATAGCCACTGGCACCTGCCTGTGCTGCCGCAATAATGTTCTCTTTTTTCGCTTCTGCCGTGACCATCAGCACCGGCAGAGAAGCCATCCCGCCATCGGCACGGATGGTTTTCAGCAGTTCCAGTCCATCCATGTTCGGCATGTTCCAGTCAGAAATAACAAAGCCGAATCCCCCAGCCTGCAGCTTGTTCAGCGCATCCACGCCATCTTCAGCCTCTTCAACATTGTTGAATCCCAGCTCTTTAAGCAGGTTACGCACGATGCGACGCATGGTGGAAAAGTCATCCACAACCAAAAACTTAAGCTCTTTATCCGCCATAAAAATAAACTCCTGATTCAAATACGTATTGCCTGTCCGGCACTAATTTTCACCAGCATTTGCTGGCTCACCTGGCTAAGATCGACCACTTCGCTTACGCCACCCATATTGATGGCCTCGCGCGGCATGCCGAACACCACACAACTTGCTTCGTTTTGCGCAATGGTCCAGGCTCCCGCCTGACTCATCGCTAACATTCCGGCTGCGCCATCGTTGCCCATACCGGTCAGGATCACCCCGACGGCATTGCGCCCCGCATGTTTCGCCACCGAATGGAACAGCACATCCACTGAAGGCCGATGCCGATTAACCGGCGGACCGTCATGAATTTTGATTTGATAGTTCGCGCCGCTGCGCGCCAGTTCCATATGCTTGTCGCCCGGCGCGATATACGCATGCCCTGGAAGTACGCGCTCTCCGTCCTCTGCCTCTTTCACGGTTATCTGGCACAGTTTGTTCAGACGTTCGGCGAACGAACGGGTAAATCCTGGCGGCATATGCTGGGTAATAAGAATACCCGGACTTGAAAGCGGCAATGGCTGGAGTACATGGCGAATTGCCTCTGTTCCTCCGGTTGAGGCGCCAATCACCAGCAATTTTTCTGAACTGAGTAATGGCCCCGCTTTCAAGGTTGTGGGTGCCGCCATGGGCTTATGGGCCGCCAGTTTTGCGCGCGATGCGGTGCGGATTTTCTCCGCAATCATCTCGCTATACGCCAGCATTCCTTCGCGGATCCCCAACTGAGGCTTGGTGACAAAGTCAATCGCACCCAGTTCCAGCGCCCGCAGCGTGACCTCAGAACCTTTACCGGTCAGTGAAGAAACCATGACTACCGGCATCGGACGCAGACGCATCAACTTCTCAAGAAAGTCGAGGCCGTCCATGCGCGGCATTTCCACGTCCAGCGTCAGGACGTCGGGATTGTATTTTTTGATTAAATCCCGGGCGACCAACGGATCCGGCGCCGTCGCCACCATTTCCATATCACTGTGACTGTTAATAATTTCGGTCATGATTTGACGCATCAATGCAGAATCATCTACCGACAACACCCTGATTTTACTCATGCTTTATCCTTACCTGGCGCATGCGCATACACGGTCTGTCCACGCAGGCTAAACTCGCGCACAAGGTTGCTAAAGTTTTCTGAATGACCTGCAAACAGCAGCCCGTCAGGTTTAAGAAGTGGAACAAAACGGTGCAAAATGTCCTGTTGAGTCGTTTTATCGAAATAGATCATAACGTTACGACAAAATATGGCGTCGAACGGTCCGGGCACGTTGTACTGCTTATCCAGTAAATTCACGCTGGAAAATTCAACATGCCCTGCCAGTTCCTGCCGAACGCGTACCAGCCCTTCATGCGGCCCGGTGCCGCGCATGAAATAACGCTGCAACTGCTGGGGTGACAGCGTCTTTAGCTCATCGAGGCGGTAAATGCCGTTTCTGGCCTTTTCCAGCACTTCGGTATCAATGTCGCTGGCAAAAACACGCCAGCGGCCCGGTGCCATACCTAAGGTATCGGCAAGCGTAATCGCAATGCTGTAGGGTTCTTCTCCGGTTGACGCCGCCGCGCTCCAGACGCGGTATTCACCGCTGCGCCGACGAGCGTGATCTGACAGCACCGGAAAATGATGCCCTTCGCGAAAAAACGCGGTCAGGTTGGTAGTCAGGGAGTTAATAAAAGCCTGCCACTCAGCGCTGTTCTGGTTAGCTTCCAGCATGCTGAGATAGCGACCAAAGTCATCCAGCCCCAGGGTACGCAGACGACGAACCAGGCGGTTATAAACCATGTCCCGCTTATGGTCGGCCAGTACGATCCCCGCACGCTGGTAGATTAATTGACATATCCGACGAAAATGCGCGTCAGACAGCGCGAGGCGCTGTGTCATCTGTAACAATAATGACGTTTGCCCGGAGGGCAGAGATGATGTCATAGCGCCTTCTCAATCACATTCAGGATACAACGGGCGCAACCTGAGGCTGCGCCAACTCTTGTTTTGCTACGGTTTGCTCTTCAAGTTTAAAAAATGCGACACAAGCAGAAAGATGATCGGCCTGCGTCGCAAGTTGTCCGGCGGCGGATGCGGCTTCTTCCACCAGACCGGCGTTTTGCTGCGTCACGGAGTCCATCTGGCTGACGGCCTGCGCCACCTGCTCAATGCCTCTGCGCTGTTCATCGGATGCCGAGGCAATCTCGCCCATGATGTCGTTAACCCGGGTCACCGAACTGACAATTTCCGTCATCGTGCGCGACGCCATATCCACCAGTTGCGATCCCTGATGCACCCGGATGACGGATTCCTCAATCAGTCCCTTAATTTCTTTCGCCGCCTGTGCGCTACGGCTTGCCAGATTGCGCACTTCTCCGGCGACGACGGCAAAACCACGCCCTTGCTCCCCCGCTCTGGCGGCCTCTACCGCGGCATTCAACGCCAGGATATTGGTCTGGAAGGCAATGCTGTCAATCACCCCGATAATGTCGCCGATTTTCTGCGAGCTGGCAGAAATCTCATGCATGGTGCTGGCGACCCGGGACGTCTGCTCGCCACCTTTATGCGCTGTGTCTGCCGCACTTTTGGCGATTCCTGACGCCTGGCGTGCGTTATCAGCGTTCTGGCCGACGGTGGCGGTCAGTTGTTCCATGCTGGCCGCCGTTTGCGCCAGCGCAGCCGCCTGCTGTTCAGTCCGTGAAGACAAATCGTTATTGCCCATCGCGATTTCTGAAATACCGCTATGCATGGCTGAGCTGCCCTGACGAACGTCACTTACCGTTTCGCGTAACGCCTTTTGCATCTTCTGCAGGCTGGCAAAAATAGCCGAGATCTCATTGCGCCCATAAACCGCTACCGGTCGTGCCAGGTTCCCCGCGGCAATACTGTCGAAATGGCTGCCAATAATCGCCAGCGGCTGAACGATCATCTTGCGTGACCAGAACAGCGCACCGCTGGTGAGCAGTGCCGCCAGTACCACCATGGTGGCGAAAATCACCCCCGACATATGGTAATTACGCTGACTCTGCTCCCCCGCCGTTTGCAACACGCTGTCAATGTTGCTCTGCCACGCATTCACATTCGCATCAAAAGCATCCTGAGCCGCCTGCACCGGCGCGGTCAGAAAATCTGACAACTGATTGTTTTCAAGCCAGGTTGCCTGATGCGCGAGAGCGCTGTGCCACTGGCTGAAGCTATTCTCCGTTGCGCCAAACAGCGCCTTGCCTTGCTCCGTCGAATCCGACGTCGCCATAAAGCGTTTAAACATCAATTCAGACTGCGTCAGGCTATCGCGCGCGAGGGTCATCAGCGTTTTGATGTCCTCTGGCGGATAGCTCAGGGCAGTCAGCGTCCCTGCCTTATTAAGGGCCGTACTGGCCTGTAATAACACAGCGCGGGTTTGGGCCAGCGCAGCGCGTTGCTGATTACTCCGTTCGACCTGATTCAGGTTCTGAAAACCGTCCCGAAATGACCAGAAGGACAAGCCATTACTGCCAATCTGCAAAACTCCGCAGAGGATCAAAATCAAAAACAGCGTGGTCGAAATTCGAATACGATTAAACATCAACGCTCCCATCGGGCGGCACTGGCCGCGGTTTAACTATCAGTCAAAATGTTTCCCAATTCGTATCTTGTTCAATGCTCTGGCGCGGATAGGATGCGCTCGGGGCTGCAGGTAATCGTGTATCGCGCGGTTTTGTCGAGGCCGGACGTGACGCAAGACGGAAAGTCGATACCGACTGCGTTAAGCGACTGGCCTGTTCTTCAAGAGCGGCCGCTGCGGCAGCTGACTCCTGTACCAAAGAGGCGTTTTGCTGCGTAACACGATCCATTTCAGAGACCGCGAGCGCAACCTGATCAATCCCCCGGCTTTGCTCGTCAGATGCCGAGGCAATCTCGCCCATAATGTCTGTCACCCGCGTCACGGCATTGACGATATCGTTCATCGTTTCCCCGGCGCTTTCTACCAGTACAGAACCGGTATCCACGCGGGAAACGGAATCTTCAATCAACGCTTTGATCTCTTTTGCCGCCTGCGCACTGCGGCTTGCCAGATTACGCACTTCGCCCGCCACCACAGCAAAGCCGCGGCCTTGCTCACCGGCGCGCGCCGCTTCAACCGCCGCGTTCAGTGCGAGAATGTTGGTCTGAAAGGCAATACCATCGATGACGCTGATGATGTCGGCGATTTTCTTCGAGCTATCGGCGATTTCGTGCATGGTGTTCACCACGCTATCAACCACTTTGCCGCCATGCTGCGCGGTATCGGACGCGCTTTTCGCCAGTTGCGAGGCCTGACGCGCGTTGTCCGCGTTTTGCTTCACGGTTGCGGTCAGCTGTTCCATGCTGGCTGCGGTCTCTTCCAGTGCAGACGCCTGCTGTTCCGTACGAGATGAAAGGTCAGTGTTTCCGCTGGCAATTTCGCTGGTACCGGAATAAATCGCATCAGAGCCTTCACGCACCAGGGTGACGGTTTCCGTCAAGGAGCGCTGCATATGATCAACCGTACTGGCCAGCTCGCCGATTTCGTTACGGCCGCTAACAGCGAGAGTTGCGGTCAGGTTACCGCTGGCGATTTCCCGAATATGGGCAATGACACGGGACAGAGGATTAAGCAGGGTATGACGGATGCCGTACCAGACCACCACCAGAATCAGCACCAGCACGACGGCCAACACGCCAAGCTGCCATTGGGCGAAATGGTAATCCCGCGCGCTTTGATCAAATGCCTGGACGTAAAGCTTTTCGCTAACGCTGGCGTACTTGCCCAGCGCCTCGCCGAGCGCGTTTTGCATTCCCTGCGTAGGCTGCGCGAAGTAGGCGTCCATATTGCCGCTTTCCAGAAACTGAACCAGTTCTGCCAGGGCAGCATGGTACTGCTGATATTTTTCCTCGACGTTGCCGCTGGCTTCTGCCATTTCCGGCAACGGTGTGATGTTTTTAAATTTTGCGTAATGCGTTTCGGCCTGCGCCAGCGATGCTTTCGCATTCTTCAGCAGATCGTTTTTAGCGCTGCTTTGCTGGTTAGACGCATCCATCATCATGCGCGCAGAAGAACGGCTTAAATTGATTCGTGTCTGCAGCATCAGATCCCATGTTGAGGTGAGTTCACTTTGCTGCTGTCGAAGATCGTTAGAAATAACAAAACTTTGCTGATTCTGCTGCAATGAAGAAAACAACAGACCACCGGAAACAAGCTGTAGCAGTGCGAAAACCCCCAGCACCATCATCAGCATTGTGACAACGCGGATACGGTTAAACATAAGGCACCTTCCTGAAAACGAGTTATCAACGTTATCGGCACTCGCTGAGATAACTTTACGTTTGCGAAAAGGAAATCCTGAAGGGATGTGAAGCCTGGCGAGGGGAAAATAAAACGGGTGCGCAGCAACCACAAATCATTCACATAAAAACACCATAATTATCATGTAAATAACATTTATTTTCATCGATGAGCACGGCCAGAATGGCCGAAGTACGCATTTTTGTGTGATTGAGATCACACATACGCATCGTAAATACCACAACAAAATGGATAAAAAATTAAAAAAAGTTGTATCCGCTTACGCTTTAATCCAATTTATATGATGAATACCTCGTTACCACTTAATAAGTATAAAAAATGAGTAACCGATCAATAAATGTTAAATCCTTACTGAGGGCTTTTTAGTGGCAAATGCAAACAAACTCACGTTGTTTATCGTGATCTTCATGCTGGCGGGGATCCTGTCGGGTGCGGTGATCCACTCTTATGCCTCCCCCGGCGTTGTGACCGCCTGGGCCGATAACATTACGCTTCTTACCGACATCTTTTTACGCCTGATTAAAATGGTGATCGCGCCTTTAGTATTCAGCACCCTGACAGTTGGTATTATGCGCCTGGGAGAAACGTCCACCATCGGGCGCGTGGGCGGCAAAGCGATGATCTGGTTTATCAGCTCTTCTATATTGTCTATCCTGGTCGGTCTGTTTGTGGTTTCCCTTGAGCAACCTGGCAGCGGGCTGAACCTGGCGATCCCGCTGGAAGCCACCGACACCGGCCTGGCCGTGGGCGGCATGAGCCTGAAAGGTTTTCTGACGCATACCATTCCAACCAGCATCGCCGAAGCGATGGCTAACAATGAGATCCTGCAAATTGTGGTGTTCTCAATGTTCTTCGGTATTGGTGGCGCATCGCTCGGAGAGAAATTTAACGCTCCACTGGTTGCCGCGCTGGATGTGGTTTCCCACATTATGCTGAAAGTGACCGGCTACGTGATGTACGTTGCGCCGCTGGCTATTTTTGCCGCCATCTCTTCCGTCATCTCCACCCAAGGGCTGGGGATCCTGCTTAACTATGCGTCGTTTATCGGCGGCTACTATGTGGCGATTTTGCTGACCTGCCTGGTTCTGCTGGCTGTGGGATATGTCATGCTGAAAAAAGAGGTATTTCGCCTGGTGAGCATGCTGAAAGACCCGGTTTTGGTCGCATTCACCACCAGCAGCTCTGAGGCCGCTTATCCGAAAACGCTGGAGCAATTAACTAAATTTGGCTGCTCACCCAACATCGTGTCATTCGTGCTACCTATCGGTTATTCGTTTAACCTGGTCGGTTCCATGGTCTATTGTTCATTTGCCTCTATGTTTATCGCGCAGGCCTATAACATCCACCTATCCTTCGCAGAAATCACCGTCCTGATGCTGACGCTGATGCTGGCGTCCAAAGGGATTGCCGGTGTGCCGCGTTCAGCACTGGTAGTGTTGGCTGCAACCATCCCGAGCTTTAACATTCCGGTCGCCGGGATCCTGTTGCTGATGGGAATTGACCACTTCCTGGATATGGGACGTTCAGCAATCAACGTATTAGGTAACGGGATTGCAACGGCGATGCTGGCGCAGGATGAAGGTTTACTGGAAGAAGAACCCGAGCTGGTTGAGCGGGAAGCGTAAGAGAGAAATCTGCCGGATGCGCTACGCTCATCCGGCCTGCAACAGCAATCATTGTAGGCCGGATGAGTTATGGCGATTATGCGACGTGGGAAGCGGCAATATCCAGCAGCGCCATTTCTTCGCTGTTCAGCAGCTTCTCAATGTTGACCAGAATCAGCATCCGGTCACCCAGCGCACCCAATCCCGTCAAATATTCCGTTGACAGCGTGACCGCAAACTCCGGTGCCGGACGGATTTGATCCGTTGTCAGCGACAGCACATCCGAGACGCCATCTACCACAATGCCAACCACCCGCTGACCCAGATTCAGCACGATCACCACGGTGTTTTCGTTGTAATCCACATCGCTCTGGCTAAATTTCACGCGCAGGTCGACGATAGGCACAATCACACCACGCAGGTTTGTGACACCTTTGATAAACGCTGGCGTGTTAGCGATGCGCGTCACCTGATCATAACCACGGATTTCCTGCACTTTCAGGATATCGATACCGTACTCTTCATCCCCCAGCGTAAACACGAGGAATTCCTGACCTGACGGTTCGCCGGCCAGTTTAGTTACATTACTCATACCGGTCATATTATTCCCTTCTCACTCAATCAGGCGGCTGTGATCGCCACACGTTGTTCGCGGTTTAACCCCTGCAATGCAGAGACATCGACAATCAGCGCGACGCTGCCGTCGCCGAGGATCGTTGCAGCAGAAATACCTGGCACTTTGCGGTAGTTGCTTTCCAGGTTTTTGACCACCACCTGGTGTTGGCCAATTAACTGATCCACCAGCAGCGCATAGCGACGCCCTGCACTTTGTAAAATGACCACTATGCCCTGAGTCGCTTCAGTTTTAGCGCCTTCAACCTCAAAGACTTTCCACAACTCAACCAGCGGTAAATATTCGCCACGCACTTCCAGAACGCGCTCTCCTCCGGCCAGCGGATGGAGATCTTCTTCGCGCGGTTGCAGCGATTCCATAACGGCATTCAGTGGCAGAATGAAGACCTCATCGGCCACACGCACGGACATCCCGTCGAGGATCGCCAGCGTCAGCGGCAGCAGAATGCGAATAGTGGTCCCCTGTCCCTGTTTAGACTGGATCTCAACATGGCCGCCCATCTCCTGGATATTTCGCTTCACCACATCCATACCCACGCCGCGTCCGGAAACATCCGTCACCTGTTCGGCGGTCGAAAAGCCTGGAGCGAAGATCAGCATACCCACTTCGTCATCGCTCATGTTTTCGTGGATCGGCATGCCCTGAGAGACAGCTTTAGCCAGGATACGTTCGCGGTTCAGGCCAGCGCCATCATCGGTCACTTCAATACAAATATTCCCGCCCTGATGCTCCGCGGAAAGCGTCAGATTGCCGATTGGGCTTTTGCCGGATTCAAGGCGTTTTTCCGGCAATTCGATACCATGGTCGAGGCTGTTACGCACCAGGTGCGTCAACGGATCGATGATGCGTTCAATCAGGCTCTTATCGAGTTCGGTTGAGCTACCTACCTGCGTCAGCTCGACCTGTTTACCCAGCTTACCGGCCAGATCGCGCACCAGACGAGGGAAACGGCTGAACACGTACTCCATTGGCATCATACGAATCGACATCACCGACTCTTGCAAATCTCGGGCGTTACGTTGTAACTGACCCATACTGGTGATGAGATCGCCATGATTGACAGGATCCAGTTCGTTAGAGCGCTGGGCCAGCATCGACTGGGTTATCACCAACTCGCCAACCAGGTTAATAAGCTGATCAACCTTTTCAACCGCTACGCGGATACTGGTCGACTCGCTGGCGCGGGCGGGTTTTTCACGTTCCGCGCGGCTATGTGGTGCTTCACTGGTGGTAGCTTTCACCGCAGGTGCCACAGCAACCGGCTGCGGCTCAGTGACAACAGCTACCTCTTCAGCTTCAGCTGCCACAGGCGCTGCGCTGACGGTTTCGAATTCAATTTGGTCAGCTTCAATGACAAAGCAAAGCACCGCGATGATGTCATCTTCTGCGAGGTTGCCATCAAGCGTTGCTGATAACGTGTCGCTTCCTTTTACCACATCGGTTAAGGTCGCCAGATTCCCCAGTTCCTCTTCCAGTAAATCCACTTCGCTGGCTTTCAGGCGCGAGAGAGTAATGCGTTTTTTGCTCTCTTCACTGGCGGGTTCAGGCTTTGCAACCGCCTCTTCCTGCATCGCGGCGCTGTCAACAACGCTAAGTTTTGCTGGGTTGACAACTGCCGGTGCGGTTTCACCTTTCGCTTCGAGCGCTAACTGCCGTAACGCCTGGCAGATATACTCAAAACTGTCGGCATCAGGCTCCACTGAGCTTTTATAGGCGTCGAGCTGTTCCTGCATAATATCTTTCGTTTCCAAAAACAGGTTGATAATGTCGGCATTGAGCTGCATCTCGCCACGCCGCGCTTCATCCAGCAGGTTTTCCATCAGATGGGTCGTTTCCTGCAAAATGGTAAAGCCGAAGGTGCCCGCCCCGCCTTTAATCGAGTGCGCTGCACGAAAAATGGCATTCAGCTGTTCGGAATCTGGGGCTTCAGGAACCAAATCAAGCAGGTGTTGCTCCATATCAGCCAACAGTTCGTCAGCTTCATCAAAAAATGTCTGATAAAAATCGCTAATATCCATGCTCACGCTATCACCTCGGATTGGCTGGTGGCGATGTGGGAACGCTTACCGGCGGGAGTTCCGCTGGCCGTTGTAAGACACTTACCGGCTCATTCTGGCTTTCAGCGTTTTCATGCAAAATGGCCTCTTCTGCCTGCTTATTGAGAACCAGCAGGCTAATACGGCGGTTGATAGCGTCTTCAGGACCGCGATCGCTCAGACGCATCGTGGCGGCCATACCTACCACACGTAATACTTTTCCATCATCCAGACCGCCGCTAACCAGCTCGCGACGCGATGCATTTGCGCGATCGGCAGACAATTCCCAGTTGCTGTACCCTTTCTCACCATTCGCGTAAGGGTAATCATCCGTGTGACCGGAAAGGCTGATCCGGTTAGGGATCCCGTTGAGCACTGGTGCAATCGCGCGCAGGATATCGCGCATGTACGGCTCAACTTCAGCGCTACCGGTCTTAAACATCGGACGATTCTGACTGTCGATAATCTGTATCCGCAGCCCTTCCTGAACTAAATCAATCTTTAAATGCGGACGCAGCGCTCGCAGTTTGGGATCGGATTCAATCAGTTGATCGAGATCGCCGCGAAGTTTGCTCAAGCGGCTCTGTTCCATACGTTTTCTCAGGTCATCAATATTCGGCTGTTTGTTCACCTCGCCCTGCTGCTGGGTGTAATCATCCCCGCCGCCTGGAATCGGGCTTTGGCTATTCGAAATACGATTTCCCCCGGTCACTGCGGTGGCCAGCGGTGTACGGAAATATTCGGCAATCTGGATCAATTCTTTAGGGCTGGAAATAGAAATGAGCCACATCACCAGAAAGAAGGCCATCATCGCGGTCATAAAATCGGCGTAGGCGATTTTCCACGAGCCATGCGCCCCACCACCGTGATTCTTATGCTTGCGTCGCTTTACAACGATAATGGGATGGGCCTGATTTTTCATGCGTCCTCGGTCGTCTGTTGCGCAGTTGGATTTCTCACCGCACGAACATGTTCTTCCAGTTCGATAAACGAAGGACGTTCGCTGGAATACAGTGTTTTACGACCAAATTCAACGGCAATCGGCGGCGCGTAACCATTCAGATTGGAGAGCAGCGTTATCTTCACGCACTGCATCATTTTGGTTGTTTCAGCGCTTTTCTGTCGCAGAACGCTGGCAAGCGGAGAAATAAATCCATAGGCCAGCAAAATACCGAGGAATGTTCCCACCATCGCATGCGCTATCAACGCACCCAGCTCTGCTGCTGGGCGATCGGCAGAAGCCAGCGCATGCACAACCCCCATAACGGCCGCGACGATCCCGAATGCCGGTAGTGAGTCGCCGACCATCGCCAGACTATTCGCCGGGACTTCAGCCTCACTCTCATGAGTCTCAATTTCTTCGTCCATCAGCGCTTCAATTTCAAACGTATTCATGTTGCCGCTGATGATCAGGCGCAGATAATCGACAATAAAATCAAGCATTACAGCATCCGCAAGAATGCGCGGATAGCTGGCGAAGATTTCACTTTCTTTTGGGTTTTCGATGTCGCGCTCAAGCGAGAACATGCCCTGTTGACGCGACTTGGCCATCAGGCGATACAAGAGCGCCAGCAGATCCATATACATCGCTTTGGTGTATTTCGAACGACGGAAAAGCAACGGGATCGCTTTCATCGTCCCTTTGATGGCTTTCCCGTTATTGCCGACGATGAATGCCCCAATACCCGCACCACCGATAATCACCAGCTCAGCCGGTTGATAGAGTGCCCCAAGGTGTCCGCCGGTCATCATGTAACCGCCGAAAACTGTACCAATAACAACCAGGTAACCTAATAAGATAAGCACGACATCATCCTTTCGCAATTGACTATGACAGGATGCGCAGTCGGGCAATTAACGTAAGGTCAGGACAAAAAAAAGCAGCGGTAATTGCTTACCGCTGCTGGAGTGTTCATCCACACCGTATCAGTTAAACAGCCTGTTCGATCTGTTCATCCAGCAGTTGTGGAATAATATCGGCAGCATTCTGGGAAAGTTTACGTCTTTTTACGGCCCGTGATGGCGGTTGGCATAAACTACAGGCAAAGCTGCCTGCGGGTTGGTGTGCGTGGGTGATAAAATTCCCACCGCAGCAATTGCATTGGGACAACTCCAGCAATCCGCTGTCGACAAATCGCACCAGCGTCCACGCGCGGGTTAACGCCAGCAGTGGCCCTTCTTCAGGCTGCGGGCACTGCTCAAGATATAACCGATACGCCTTGATCACGGCATCCACGCCGCTACAGAGACCCGTTTTGAGCAAGAATTGCCATGCATTGCAAAACATCGACGCATGAATATTTTGTTCCCACGTCATAAACCAGTCGGTGGAAAACGGGAGCATCCCTTTTGGCGGAGGACTACCGCGTAATTCTTTGTACAGCTTGATTAATCGACCACGGCTTAATTGCGTTTCGCTTTCCAGCATTTGCAAACGGGCGCCCAATGTGATTAATTCCATTGCCAACTGGATATCACGCGCTTCCTGAACAATGCTTTTTTCGCTCATCATCAAGCCCTTTTCTTACGTGCTGCATCATCGATGTCGCTTAACAGGCGTGTTGAAAGCATGATACCAGTATGAATTTGCTGAAGATCGTCAACGCGGGAGTCTTGCGTCAGGCGAGTAACAGTCTGGTGATCGTCGAAACGGAAATGACATACCAGCTGGTTTGTTTCGGCCAGTTTGACCATTTGAGGAAGTGTTAATGTTGCCAACGTGTCCGCCATTTCCTCGCTGATACCAAGGCGAAACATCGCAGATGCTTTGTCCTGAACGATCAAACGCTGTGCAAGCAATAAATATGACAAATTGATGTCATAAATGTGTTTCAGCAACTCGGATGTATGCATTATTTGCATCCATAATAACCAACATTGTTTTCATGCGGTAAAACCGCACCCCGTGATGTCGCCGGGAAGGCCCGGTAAAAAAAAGCAAAAGGTCAAATACATAGCAGCGTGACGACACTTACGCGTTGTCTAAACATTCCCTTTTAAGAAGGCAGCGTCCCTTACAAGCTCACATCAATTCTTACAAATGTCTAAGATTTTTCCTAATTCGACGCAACTCTACCCGCCGTCAGTTACACATACAACGGAGCTATGCTGCGAATTTAAAGAATATGTGATCAAGATCACATAAACCAGCCAAACACTTAACATAAATCCATCAGCGTAGCTTTTACTTTGCTTATTTTTTACTCTGCCATCATCCATTTCAATTCCTGATGTACGAATATTCTTGCAATAAAAGCGAATAGTATTTTGTTCACATCCGTTAATATCACGCCGTGAAATAGCGAGCTGGATCACATATTTAACTCAAAAAACTTTTTTAATTAAATTCTTTATAAACAATAAGTTAAATATTTAGAGTGATTAATTAATACCGCGATGTGACGACCTTGCAAATGTTAATATATGTTTAATTTCTATTAACACATTGTTTTCATTAGCAGTGGGTTTCACTTAAGTAACTTGAACATATCTGCAACTAATATGAATCGATTATTCTATTTATAAGAATAATTAATGAATAATCATGATGACATTCACACTATGAAGGAAGGAAACGTTGCAGTATGGAGTAAGCTGAGTAAAGCTGAAAAGCCCTCTCATAATTCTTGAAAAAAAGGAGCGAGTTATGAGCTATTCGCACATTCTTGTTGCTGTTGCCGCCACCCCTGAAAGTCAGCAGTTGTTAGACAAGGCGGTTTCTATCGCTCGCCCTGTCAACGCCCGAATTAGCCTGATTACACTGGTCTCAGACCCCGAACTGTATAACCAGTTTGCTGCCCCCATGCTGGAAGACCTGCGTGAAGTCATGCAGGAAGAGACTCAGGATTTTATCGACAAACTTAGCAAAGAAGCAGAATACCCCATTGAACATACCTTTATTACCTATGGGGCTCTGAATGAACATATCCTGGATGTATGCCGCAAACACGCCGTTGATCTGGTCATTTACGGCAACCATAACCACAGTTTTTTTTCGCGCGCTGCCTGTTCAGCGAAAAGCGTGATTCATACCAGCCAGGTGGACGTTCTTCTGGTTCCGCTAGCTGGAGATTAATCCACGGTGCCACGACTTCATGCGAGTTTAGAACAGGAAGAGATATTGTCTGGCAGTTGGCATTGACTCCGACGCGGCGTGACCGTTTTAAGATCGCAAATGAACGTCGCCTGCCAGTTGTCGATATCGTTTTTAACGATAGTCTCAAGCATTTCAGCGTGGCGCGAGATACGTTCGGTAAGTGGCATCGTCAGCGCCTGGTTTAATGCGCCTGCCACTTCATCCCGGTCATAAGGATTAACAATCAGCGCGGAGGTTAGCTCGTTCGCCGCCCCGGCAAATTGCGATAAAACCAGCACGCCAGGGTTAGTAGGATCCTGTGCGGCCACAAACTCTTTCGCCACCAGGTTCATACCATCGCGCAACGGGGTCACCAACCCTACATCCGAGTAGCGGAAGATCTTCATCAGCAATTTACGATCAAAATACTGGTTCAGATAGTAAAGCGGCGTCCAGCCCAGTTGCCCATATTTGCCGTTTATTCGCCCTGCCTCTGTTTCCAGTTGGTGGCGAATATCCTGATAGGCCTGCACCTCTTCACGCGAGGTCGGTGCTATCTGCGTATAGCGAATTTTACCGTGGTGCTGCGGATAATGTTCCAGTAAGGCCTCATAGGCCTGAAAGCGCTCCGGCAAGCCTTTGGAGTAATCCAGACGCTCCACGGAGAAAATATTCTGCACATTTTTAAGCTCCGCTTTTAGCTGTGCCAGTTTTGGCGGCAGCGGACCGGACGCCTGTCGAGCAATCTCATCCGGTTCAATACCGATGGGATAGACCTGAGTGCGAAACGCTTTTCCCCATGCCTGGTGGTGCTTATCTTTATGCGTGGTCACCCGAGTCTGGGCTGCGAGACAGTCCAGAAAAGCCTGACGATCGTTTTCGGTCTGGAAACCAAGCAAATCAAAATCACACATTTGCTCAAGCAGCGCCAGATGTGGCGGGAGCGCATTAAAAATTTCCGGCGTCGGAAACGGAATATGCAGGAAAAAACCGATGCGATTACGCACGCCGCGCTTACGTAACTCGCAGGCAAACGGCAACAGATGGTAATCATGAACCCAAATAATGTCGTCATCGCCAAGCAACGGCAGAAGTTTATCCACCAATAAGGCATTAACCCGTTGGTAGCCTTCCCAGGCAGAGCGCTGAAACTGAACTAAATCCAGTCGATAGTGAAACGCGGGCCATAAAACCGCATTTGAAAACTGGCAGTAATACTCTTCGTAATCTTGCTCACTCAAATTAAACGAGGCCCAGGTGATATTGCCACGCGTGACCTTTTTTAACGGTTTATCCTCATTACCTGTATCACCACTCCAGCCAAACCATAAACCACCAGCAGCTTTTAACGCGCCCAGTACACCGACCGCGAGCCCACCCGCGCTCCCTTTGTCATCTGGTGAGGCGATACGATTAGATACTACGACTAAACGACTCATAGCCACCTCTTCTGTTATTCGTTGCTTTCGGTTCTTGCTGCGAAGAGTTATTTTTCTCCAGCCAGCGCCAGACATCCCTGACGCCATCCAGACGCCATGTTGCCTGCGTCGGCCCGCTCCCTACCTTTACAGAAATACCGCCAGCGCGGTTAACTACAGCAAACCCTGTTTCATCTGTCAGATCATCACCGAAAAACACAGGGATCCGGCCAGCAAAAGGCGCTTCCTGCATAAATGCAGCTATCGCGTCGCCTTTATTGCTGCCCTTAGGCTTTATTTCCACGACACATTTTCCGTGCTGCAGAGCAAGCTGCGGCCATCTGCGCGTGATGCCTTCAGCCAGGGTAACCAGCGCCGCTTCGTGTTCGGGTGCCTGGCGATAATGCAACGCGAAGGCCATGCCTTTGGTTTCAAGTGTTGCCCCCGGTAACGTCACCAACGCTGCGTGTAATAACGCCCCGGCTTCACGTTCGATACCTTCAGGCAGGTTTACTATGTGCGTCTGACCATTGATGTCACGGCGTTCTGCCCCATGTACTCCGGCAAGCGGAAAACGAAACGGAGTAGTGAGTGCGTCAAGCTCAACCATTGAGCGCCCTGAAATCAATGCCAGCGCATCCGCATTCTGCGTCGCTAACTGATGTAGACATTGCAGGATTGTCTTCGGGACAACGACCTGGTCGGGAAAGGGTTTAATCTCAGCAAGTGTCCCATCGAGATCAAAAAAGTAAGCACAGTTTGCAGATTGTTCAGGGGGTAAAGTCAGTGATGCTGTCACCCGGTTATCCTCCTCATCATGGTCAGAACGCCACGCGGATCGCGGCATATAGATGATGTATGACGGATATAAGTATAGACAGTGTGACCATGCTCGCCATTTGAAAAAACAATCGCCAGCCGGGTAGCGGCTGGCGACGGGCAGAAGCTAGACTAAAAAGTTGGGGTTTAAATCATCAAACGGTACGCTTCGCTTTTTGCTTATAACGGTCGAAGATCACCGCCGCCAGCAGGATGAGGCCACGTACCACATACTGCGCGAACGGAGAGATATTCAGCAGGTTCATCGCATTCTCAACTGTACCCAGGATCAGCACCCCGGCCACCACATATGAGATTTTTCCGATGCCGCCTTTAAGCGAAACGCCCCCTAACACGCAGGCCGAAATAACGATCAACTCATAACCGATTGAGGTCATTGGCTGGCCGCTGGTCATACGCGATGCGAGGATAATCCCGGCAATGGCGGATACCAGACCGGAAAGAATAAAGATAATAATCTTGGTGCGAACAACCGGAACCCCAGCCAGGCGCGCCGCCTCTTCATTGCCCCCAATGGCCAGGGTATTACGCCCAAACGTGGTTTTGTTCAGCAGTAAGCCAAAGACAATGAAACAAACGACCGTGATCCAAATAGGCGCCGGCAGACCAAACCAGTTAGCATAGCCGAGTGTGAAGAAACGCTCGTCTTCAATCCCGACTGCCTTACCGTCGGAGATAATATAGGCCAGACCACGTACAATCTGCATTGTCGCAAGAGTAGTGATCAGGGCGTTAATTTTTAACCGCGCAATCACGAACCCATTGACCAGGCCACACAGAATTCCGAGCAGCAGTCCGGCAGCTACACCAATCCACAGACTTTCGGTCATGTTAATAACTACGGCAGTGGTAACACCAGCACAGGCAATCACAGATGCGACAGACAGGTCGAAATCACCGGATGCCAGGCAAAACAGCATCCCGCAGGCAACCATACCCGACATCGATACCGCCAGCCCTAACCCCTTCATGTTGATGAAAGTCGCAAAGTTTGGCACAAAGAGGGAACAAACCAGGAACAGCACGGCGAACACCACCAGCATGCCGTATTGATCCCAAATGCGGCCCAGATTTAGCGCCGACTTCGCAGCACCTGAACCCGATGTAGAAACGGAAGACATCATACTCTCCTTATTCAGGCTACAGCCTGGCTGACTTTTGGCATAGCAAGGCTCAACGCCTGGCGCTCATCCGCCTGTTCATGAAGCAACTCACCGGCAACTTCGCCCTCTCTCATCACCACGATACGATCGGCGACACCGAGCACTTCTGGCAGGTCACTGGAAGCAAACAATACGGCCACACCGCGCGCTGCGAGGGCATAAATCACGTTGTAAATTTCATGCTTGGCGCCCACATCAATGCCGCGTGTAGGCTCATCCAACAAAATCACTTTCATCTCTTCCGATAACCAACGACCGAGAATAGCCTTCTGTTGATTACCGCCGGAGAGGTTCATGATCAGTTGCTCTGCACCCGGCGTTTTGATGTTGAGTGAACGAATATGGTGATCGGCATTGGTCTCTTCCCAGCCGTTGTTGATCACGCATCCCCCCAGAACATGCTTACGCCGTGCACTAATGTTGATGTTGTTGCGCACTGAATGGACCGGAATGATCCCTTCGGCTTTGCGATCCTCCGGGCACAGCATCATACCCGCTTCAATGGCATGGCTTGGTTTACGGATATCGATAGGCTGTTCATCAATAAATACCTGGCCCGCCGTGATACGCGTACCGCCGAACAGCCCTTTCATTAATTCGCTACGTCCGGCCCCCACCAGGCCAAACAGCCCGACAATTTCACCGCTTCGCACAGATAAGCTGATTGGCGTACGCACGCCTGGAGCTTTGACTTCATGCAGCCGCAGACGCTCTGTGCCATACGGTCTGGATTTCCAGCCATAGATATCCCCGAGGTCACGCCCGACCATCGCCTGCACCAGCGCATCGTGATCGACCTGCTGCATGTCCGAGAACGTTTTGACGTAATGGCCATCTTTAAACACGGTGATGGCATCGCTGAGAGCAAAAATCTCCTCCATACGGTGCGAAACGTACAGAATGATACGTCCTTCGTTGCGCAGCTCACGGATAACGCGAAACAGATTCTCAATCTCGCGGGCCGACAGGGAGCTGGTTGGTTCATCAAAGGCGATAATTTTGGCGTTTCGCGCCAGCGCTTTTGCAATCTCCACCATCTGCCACTGGCCAATGGAGAGGTATTTCAGTGGGGTATCGGGATCAATATCCATCCCCAGATGCTTCAGCTGGATTCCTGCTTCATAGTTCAGCAGCGAGCGGTTCACAATCCCGCCTTTGTGCGGTAACTGCCCTAAGTAAATATTCTCGGCAACGGTCATTTCCGGGACGAGATGCAGTTCCTGATAAATAATGGCGACACCGGCGTTGAGTGCGGCAGTGGTATCCGCGAACGAAACTTCCTGTCCGCGGATCGTCAGAGATCCCGTTGTTGGCGCATAGTTACCGCTGAGAATTTTTAAGAGTGTTGATTTCCCGGCGCCATTTTCGCCCATCAGCGCATGCACCTGTCCGGCATAGCAGTCGAAACTGATATCCGTCAGCGCCTTAACGCCCGGGAACGTTTTGCCAATGCCGCGAAATGAGAGATACGGGGTAGACTGTTGCATAACGTCTCCGTGAGTCAGGATTTTACCGGCCTGGAAAACCGCCGGACGTAGGCCCGGTAAGCACAGCGCCACCGGGCATTGCGCCGGATGGCAGCTTCGCCTTATCCGGCCTACAACATCGCAGCATTTCTGTTACTTACCGCCTAAGCCTTTCTTCGCCAGCTCTTCTTTGAAGTTATCGCGGGTAATCAGCACCACATCCGTCACTTCAGTGAATGCCGGTGGCTCTGCACCTTTCGTTACCCAGTTGTAGAGCATTTCACTGGATTTATAGCCGTGCACATCCGGGCTTGGCAGCAGTGAACCGTAGAATCCGGTCGCTTCGCCTTTAGACAGCTCGCTAACCGCGTCAACGCCGTTGATCCCGATACCAATCACGTTTGGTGCTTTGAAGCCCTGCCCTTCGGTAGCACGTACGCCACCCAGCACGGTGTTGTCGTTCATGCCGACAATCAGCCAGTTTTTGACTTCAGGATGCTGAACCAGCATGGAGTTGGCGGCGTCAAATGCGCCGGGGATGTCATTCGATTTTGTTGGGACCTGGTAAATCTGTTTTTCCGGGAAGCCTGCGGCTTTAAGCGCTTCCATTGAACCAGAAGTACGACGACGTGCGGTATCCAGTTCGTTGGCGGTAATGGCCATTACGGCGGTGGATTTCACATCCCAACCGCGTTTTTGCATCTCCTTGTACAGCTCCTGGCCCTGGCGTTCACCAATTTTGGTTGCCGCCATCATCACCAGCGGCACGGTATCCATCGGCTTACCTTTAGCATTGGCAAACTGGTCGTCGACGGCAATAACTTTCATATCGTAGCCACGCGCCTTAGCCATAATGGCTGGTCCCAGTTTTGGATCTGGCGTGCAAATCACAAACCCTTTTGCTCCACTTGCAGCCAGGCTGTCGATGGCGTTAAGGGTTTTCTCACCATCCGGAACGGCAATTTTAATCACCTCAAAACCAAGGTCTTTACCGGCTTTATCGGCAAATTTCCATTCAGTCTGGAACCACGGTTCTTCCGGCTGTTTGACCAAGAAACCGAGCTTCATGGATTCAGCGATAGCGGATTGTGACATAATGGCAGCCAGACCGATGGCAGCCAGCGCTTTAGTGAATTTGTGCATGGTTAACTCCAGCTTTAACGTTCTTTTATGTAGGGTAAAATCAGACGATTTTTTGTAATTCGGACGTAAAACAAGGCATTACCTTTTATTGATAAGATCAATGCCAGTGCTGAGAGTATTTTTAGCGGGAAATTGATTCTCCATAAGAGAGCGGCATCACACCACAGAATTACAGTAATTGCGTACATAAATTCAGCGGGAAATGACATAAAAAAACGCGGTTTTGTCGACGGAAAAAAAGAGGGATAGCAGATTAGTCCATAACGTCAGCCAACGAATCCTTGTTCCCGAATACCGAAGCATTCGGGAGCACAATGATTACCATCTGTAATAAATGTGGTCAGCATGATCGCGAACCGGAATGTCATCTTCCAGCAGACGCGCTGAAAGCGTGAAAGCAAAATCGAAAATATGCCCTAACCCTTTGCCGCTAATAAGGTTGCCATCTTCAACAACCGGCGCATCAATATATTCGCCATCCGCGACGTTTTGCCACAGATCTCCCGAACACACATAGCGGCGCCCCTTCAGCAGGCCGTTGCCGCCCAGCACACGCGCCGCCGCAGAACACACCGGGCAAATGAGTTTTCCTGCATCGTCATGGCGAGCGATAAACTGGATGACAGCCTCACTGGCGGCAAGGTTAACGCTGCCCTGCGGCCCGCCGGGTAACACAACGGCATCATAAAGATCCGTCTGACGCGCAGCCAGCGTGCTGTCCGTCACCATCGGCACGTCATGGTAGCTCACCACCGCACAGGACTCGGCGCAGGCCAGTGTTTCAACTTCGATCTGCAGGCGACGCAGAATATCAATGGTAACAATGGCTTCCGCCTCTTCAAAACCAGGTGCCAGTAGCACGGCAACCTTTTTCATACACACTCCTCGATTTTTCCAAATACACCAAACAATAAATGCCGAATCATTCAGGCGCTTAACTTTATTAATTTCCACAAAACTGATCTGGCGCAAAAAATTAGCCAGCAGATAGCGTTCACCGACGCGGGTCAATGGTGAAATTTCTTCATCCGAAGACAAGATAATCATCTGGCGACAGACAATACCTGATTGTGAAATTCCATTTCGTGATATGAAACATCATTTCATTATCAATATTTTACTTTAATCCCATAAATATCAATCTGTTATATTCACAGCATTTATATGCACAAGCGGAAAAATCACTAATATTGCTATGACAATATGTAAAAAATCATAAATACGCAGATTTAAGGATTTTCTTATGTCGGGACTGGAGTTATGCTGAATCTCGATCGGGAGCGAATATAATTCGTGATCACTAAAGGACCGGCGGAACGGATTTATTCTGCTAACAGTTTTAATTGTACGTAGTGGTGACGTGTAGCGGCAGCCCGTTGCACTGACGTTAGTAACGTACATCCCCCTTTCTGGAAATAAGGATATTGATATGGCTGCAGTTGGAATTGTTCATAAACTCAACACACAAATGAACCTCGAGTTCTACGCATCGAATCTTTACCTGCATCTCAGTGAATGGTGCTACGAACACAGCCTGACTGGCACCGCAACCTTTCTACGCACCCAGGCGCAAGGTAACGTGACTCAAATGATGCGTATGTTTAATTTTATGAAAAGTGCCGGGGCTAACCCTATCGTCAAGGCTATTGATGTTCCGGGTGATGAACTAACTTCCCTTGAAGAACTGTTTCAGAAAACGCTGGATGAATACCAACAGCGCTACAGCAAGCTATCACGCTTAACTAATGAAGCAGAAGCCTTGAATGATGCAACAACCATTGATTTTCTTCACGATCTGGAAAAAGAGCAGCAGCAGGATGGCGTGCTGTTACAGACGATTCTTGATGAAGTCCGCAGCGCTAAACGTGCGGGACTGTGCATGGCGCAAACCGATAAGCACCTTCTGAACGTCGTGAACTATCAACATCACTAATCTTCAATTTTCATAGTGTTAATGCCGGATAACGATGCGACGCACCTTATCCGGCTGGTGCTTAATTTTCTCTACGCTCACGCCTCTCATTCTGCGAGGCGCAAAAAAACCTTTCTAAAACCTGAAACAACGGTTTATTTTAGTGAGATTCATTCTGCGGCGTGAATTTCAACTCGATCAAGGCAACCGCTTTTTGTATTGCGCGCATAGTGACCGGATCGGCACCTGCAGGATGGCTGGAAAAGTCGATGCTTTTCAGCTGGCTGGACATTTTCTCCCGAACTTCTACTGGGGCAATAACATCAAGAACATCCAGAATCTGCTTGATAACCAGCTGACAGGCAACAACGTCCGAGAGCAGTTCCTGATCGGCATTCAGTGTTTGGGACATAGTGAGCTCCTTATAGAAAGGTCGTCATAGTACCCATTCAACGAACGAAACGATAGCCGCGCATGCCTTCCGAATGCGCTGAAAATAAAAATAGTTCCAGTCAGTTTCTTTTGAGATGGCAAGCACAACATGAGTGAACATTTTGCGGTTGAGAACAAACGCGGTCTATCCCCGGCGGCATTACTTGTTGCCGGGGCT
Source organism: Citrobacter sp. Cpo221 (assembly GCF_030332345.1). NCBI lineage: Bacteria > Pseudomonadati > Pseudomonadota > Gammaproteobacteria > Enterobacterales > Enterobacteriaceae > Citrobacter > Citrobacter sp. Cpo221. Next base: position 191,170 of record NZ_JAOWIA010000063.1, on the reverse strand, counting down.
TTCTTTATGGAGTTTATTGACGGCACGGTGATTGCCACCGCACTGCCCGACATGGCGAAAAGTTTTGGCGTGCAGGCAGTTGACCTAAACATAGGTATCAGCGCCTATCTGATCACCCTCGCGGTACTGATCCCCGCCAGCGGCTGGATTGCGGATCGCTTCGGCGCCCGAAAGGTGTTTACCCTTGCACTGGCGATATTTACTCTCGCCTCGGTTTTATGCGGTTTGTCCGAAAGCCTTGAGAGCTTTGTCGCCATGCGAATCTTACAGGGTGTAGGTGGTGCGTTAATGGTTCCGGTTGGCCGACTCGCGGTATTACGAACCACGCCTAAACATCAGTTGATCACCGCTATTGCGACCCTGACCTGGCCCGCGTTAGTCGCGCCCATCATTGGCCCTCCCCTTGGCGGATTCATTACCAGCTATGCCAACTGGCGCTGGATCTTTTTCATTAATGTACCGCTCGGAATACTGGCGATTGCGCTGGCGCTACGTTTTATTCCGGATATTCATGACGACGAGCGCCGCCCATTTGATATAACGGGATTTATCGCAACCTCTGTTGCGATGGTGAGCCTGGTGTATGCCATGGAGTTACTGGGAACCCAACAGCCTCAAGGCTGGCTGACCGCCGGACTTTTGGCGCTAGGAACAGTGACCTTTCTGTTTGCCCTGCATCATTTTCATCACACCGCCTGGCCAATGATTCGCCTTGATGCCATGAACGTCCCTACTTTTCGCGTCACCATGTATGGCGGATCGCTGTTTCGTGCCTCTATCAGCGCCGTGCCGTTTCTGCTGCCGTTAATGTTTCAGGTAGGTTTTGGCATGAACGCTTTTCACGCGGGTTCGCTGGTACTGGCGGTATTTGTCGGCAATCTGACGATTAAACCTGCCACCACACCGTTGATACGCTGGCTGGGCTTTAAGAAACTGCTGTTGATTAACGGTGCACTTAACGTTCTGGCGCTGCTGGCCTGTGCATTAATTACGCCACAGACCCCCGTGTGGATTATTTTGCTGGTGTTGTATCTGGGCGGCGTGTTCCGCTCAATTCAGTTTACCGGCGTCAGCACACTTGCCTTCGCGGACGTCCCCGCGGCACAAATGAGCTACGCTAATACGCTGTTCAGTACGGCGACACAATTAGCGGTGGGATTGGGCATTTCTTTAGCCGCTATTGGCATCCGCATTGGTGATGTGGTCAGTGAAAGGCTGGCATTGGGCAATATTCCGGGGATCAGTTTCCGGCTGGCCTTTGTCGCTATTGCCATTATTTGTCTGGTAGGTATGGTGGATACGCTGCGGCTCACCCGTGATGCAGGAAGCGCAGTATCGAACAAGAACAGGTAGCCCGGAGTGTGAACGCCGCCGGGCCAACAGGATTTAGCCAATCACTTCGCGTACAAACGCTTCGATTGCTTTGTCCTGGCAGTTTTCAAAGAAGCACTGCTGGAAGCGCGGGCCTGATACAGCGGTTTTCACCAGTTCAGGATCGATCGCGCGCAGCGTGTCCAGATAATTTTCTTTTACCACAGCCGCTTTCACCTGATTCAGAATACCGGCGTTACGCACCTGCGGCTCTTTACGCTCCGGTGGGTAGCCTTCACCGTTACGCCCGGTGAACGCTTTTTCAAACATATAGCGCACATTCAGCTCAGCACCCCAGCCAAAACCTTTGGCGAATGCCAGAGAAAGCGCGTTGCCGTTGTTAATCTGAGAGAACAAGAACGCATCTGCAGGATCGAGGCAATAACCACACACCACACCCGGATGGATATTCAGTGACATCATTGCCCCCTGGCCCGTACCGCAACCTGTAACAACAAAGTCTACAGCTTTGGAATTAAGCAGGATGCTGGCCATAATTCCTAAATGGATGTAGGTCAGATGATGATCATTTTCGTCGCTCATCCCAACGTTATAGACCGGAAAACCTTTCTCATCCGCAACGGCCTTAAGCTCGTTATGGATGATGGCGTTTTTGCTTGCCTGGCTGTTTTCCATCATCAATGCAATTTTCATTCTGTACTCTCCTGAATGCGCTGCGGTAGCCCGCTGAAAGTCATAACATTCAGCCACATTACTATTTTGCAATCACACTTTCAAATTTAATGAAATTTAGTTTTAAAAAACAAAGTTGCGCTCACATTCCTGTCTGAACAGTTCAGAATTGCCGCAAACAAATGACCTCGTTGTGATTAATCGCAGGTGATCTTAGGGCTATTCAAGCCATTGATGAGGGTCTCTGTATGCCATGATAGTGTATCTTCGAACTTTCAGAGCGATCTCATGAAGACTTTTATCCTGGCGCTTTTGCCGCTCATGCTGACAGGATGCACAATCACAAAACAGGCACAGGTCAGCGAAGCCAGCGCCATCACTGGTGTGGTTCGCCTGACTTATAATCAGGCCATGTTACAAACAGCACGTACCGATGACTACGTTACCCAAGGGACAGCCACCAAAGAGTGTCAGCGCCTGGGCTATGCCAGCGCAGAAGCGTTTGGTCAGCCGGTGTCAACCTGTAGCGTATATGCCGGTTCTTTATGTTTGAATACCAAAATTACGCTCGCGTGGCAGTGCCACGGCGTCGCGGTACCCCAGTCGCCTTCCTTGAGTTATTAATATTTCCGACCAGCACATTATTGCTGGTCTTCTGCCTTTTTATTATTTATTTCCTCTGTTTAATAGCGTTAATGCGTTTTATTCCCATTCGCATTTTTAATAAATAAATTTATTATTTTACCTTTTGCAAATAATTAAATAACAAATTATAGTGACGCCACGTCAATATATAATAACGTTTGTGGAGCAGAACCATGCTGAAAACAGAAATGATCGAGCAACTGAATGAGCAAATGAACCTTGAATTATATTCATCTCTGCTCTACCAACAGATGAGCGCGTGGTGCAGCTATCACAGTTTCGAAGGTGCCGCCGCATTTTTGCGCCGTCACGCTCAGGAAGAGATGACGCACATGCAGCGTCTGTTCGACTACCTGACCGATACCGGCAGTTTGCCGCGTATTAATACCGTTTCTTCACCCTTTGCTGAATATGCGTCTCTGGATGAACTGTTCCGTGTTACTTACGAACACGAGCAGCTAATCACCCAGAAAATTAATGAGCTGGCACACGCGGCAATGACCCACCAGGATTATCCAACCTTTAATTTCCTGCAATGGTATGTTGCCGAGCAGCATGAAGAAGAGAAATTATTTAAATCTGTTATTGATAAGCTGTCGCTGGCAGGAAAAAGTGGCGAAGGTCTTTATTTCATCGACAAAGAACTGGCTACGCTTGATACACAGAATTAATATTTTAGGGCAATGATGGCAGCCCGCCATCATTGCCCCTTGAAATCAGTGACGGCAGATCTTGCTTTCGTGCGTAGAGAAGCCGTCTTCTTTTGCAATAAACTTTCCCTTCGCCGCTAAAAACGCCACCAACTCGCCTGCTGTCATATCCGCCGCAGAACAAGTGTGAAAACGCGCCTGCTCGCCGAAACGTGCCGTAATCGCTGCTTCAAGGCTGGCATTTGAATACTGCTCGCCAGATTCAATCATCATGTTGAGCACTTCGTGACCGTGAATAGATTCCATACTACCTCCTTAATAAAGTCCGTAGCCTAATGTGAACCGCACATCGTCGCTTTGCGCTAACGCAGGTTTATCAGCAGATAAATGTCATTTGTTATACACCTTAACGGTCAAAGCATCGTAAACATTAATGTACAGCCATTGTAACGGTGATTTGACGAAAATAGCGTTTTGCCTTAATCTGCGCCGCAGATATAACCATTGATTATCTCTGGGACAGAGGAAAGCGTGAAAAACAGAACCCTGGGTAGTATTTTTATCGTGGCGGGAACCACGATTGGTGCCGGTATGTTGGCAATGCCGCTGGCTGCGGCAGGCGTGGGGTTTAGCGTCACGCTGGTATTGTTAGTCAGTCTTTGGGCGTTGATGTGCTACACCGCGCTGCTGCTGCTTGAAGTGTATCAACATGTCCCGGCAGACACCGGGCTGGGTACGCTGGCAAAACGTTATCTTGGTCGTTACGGACAATGGGTAACGGGCTTTAGCATGATGTTTTTAATGTATGCCCTGACGGCGGCGTACATCAGTGGTGCAGGTGAACTGCTGGCTTCCAGCATCAGTGACTGGACCGGAACAAATGTATCCCCGACAACAGGCGTACTGCTGTTCACCTTTGTTGCCGGTGGCGTGGTTTGCGTTGGGACCTCGCTGGTCGATCTGTTCAACCGTCTGCTATTCAGTGCCAAGATAATCTTCCTGGTGGCGATGCTGGCTCTGTTAATGCCGCATATTCATAAAGTGAACCTGCTTACGCTGCCGCTGCAACAGGGGCTGGCGCTCTCCGCAATCCCGGTCATCTTCACCTCATTCGGTTTTCACGGCAGTGTTCCCAGTATCGTCAGCTATATGAACGGTAACATTCGTAAACTGCGTTGGGTGTTTATTACGGGTAGCGCTATTCCTCTGGTCGCCTATATTTTCTGGCAACTGGCGACGCTTGGCAGCATTAACTCGACAACGTTCATGGGGCTATTAGCTAACCACGCAGGCTTAAATGGCTTATTGCAGGCATTGCGTGAAGTCGTGGCTTCGCCGCACGTCGAACTGGCGGTGCATCTGTTTGCTGACCTCGCGCTGGCGACCTCTTTCCTCGGCGTTGCATTGGGATTATTTGACTACCTGGCCGACCTCTTCCAGCGCCGCAATACCGTAGCGGGAAGAATGCAAACCGGCGCGGTGACCTTCCTGCCGCCGCTGGCATTCGCGCTGTTCTATCCGCGTGGTTTTGTCATGGCATTAGGGTATGCGGGCGTTGCCCTGGCGGTGCTGGCGCTGCTCATTCCCTCGATGCTGGCCTGGCAGAGCAGAAAACATAATCCGCAGGCCAACTACCGCGTAGCAGGCGGTGCTCCGGCGCTGGCGCTGGTATTTTTGTGCGGCATTGTGGTGATAGCAGTACAGTTTTCTATTGCAGCAGGATTACTACCAGAAGTGGGTTAAAACAAAGGGGCTTTCGCCCCTTTCTGTTAGTGCAAACAGCACTGCTTATATTTCTTGCCGCTGCCACACGGACAAGGGTCATTTCGCCCTACTTTGGCATCCACTTTCACCGGTACTTTGACCGGCGTTTCCTGAGGATGCGCCATCCAGTAAGCATGCAGGTCCAGCGCTGCCAGGCGGATGGCATCGACGCTCTCTTCAAACGCTTCCGGCGTTAGTTTCTCAACCACCGCAAAGTTCTCTTCCGTACCGTGCAGCGCAATAGCTTCAAGTGCTGGTTTTAACGTGTCCGGTAACGCGGACCAGTCTGACAGTGCGACGCCGCGCATATAACCAAAGCACCACTCTTCAACGATGGTCAGTTCATGCTCGTCAATTTCACGTAAACCAAACAGCGGCTCAAACTGCTCAGGATATTCATCCAGACGATCGGCCGTATCCGCCATATGTTGAAACGCCAGGTTCATGAAACGCGTCATTTCTTTTTCGGAAGACCAGCGAGGGACATACTGCGCGCCGCCCCAAATCGCGACCAGCCACTGCTCTGGTTCAATTTCATACGGTGAACTCAGCACCGCTGTCAGCAAACCATCCAGTTCTGACACATCCAGAATAGCCTTGTCTGTATTGTACTTAGTCAGTACATCATCCAGCCATTCCAGTTCGCTCTCGTTTAATGGTCCCGTTTTCATAACGCTTTTCCTTAGTCAAAAAATCTTGCCTGTGATCATCCTACATGGCTGGAGGGATAACAGATAAAAATGGGCATATGCGGCATACAGCTGCCGCCTGTTCAGGTTAACAGGAAACGCGTGGAATTCCGGAAGTTAACGCACAAAAGAGAACACTAAGCCGCCGGGCATCATACCGGGAAAACACAATAAAACCACCCGTAGGTGGTTTACTGTTGTTCAATACGGTTGAGCGTTGCGGTATAGCCCGTTTTCGCTACCGCGTTAAGTAAAGTATCGGTTGGGAAACCTTCTGGCACAATCGCTTCTGCTTGTCGGGTTTTTAGGGAGGATTTTGCTTTAATCACACCGTCGGTTTCACGTAGCGCCTGATTGACCGAAATAACGCATAACGAGCAGGTCATATTTTGTATATCCAGCACCACTTTTTGATTAGCCGCCTGAGCCCACAGCGGCAGAAGCAGGCATGCAACTAGCGTGAAGATCTTCATTCAAATACCTCATAAAACCAGGCAACGAGCGTTGGATAAAATAGCACCGGCAAAATCAACGCCAACGCGCACCAGTAGAGAACGCGCGCTTGCTTCAACGTTAACCATCCGGAACACCACAGCCGCCTGGAAAAATAGAGCCGCCAGAAGACGCGCAGTAATAAACCCAATGACACCAGCATCAGGGGAATTCGCAAAAACTCAAACTGGGTGAAAACAGCAAAGCTCGCCGCCGAAATACCAAACAGCAGATAGAGCAGCGGTCCAACGCAGCATAAGCCAGCGGTGACGGCAGCCGCCGCGGCCGTCAACAGGGTGAGTCCCGCCCCTTTAGCGTTGTTCTGTGGCGACATAGCTGTAGGAGAACGCTTTAGGATCATAGAAATTGATCGGGTCACCATCGACTTCAGCGTAAGGATAGCCAAAGTTGTTCATGGCTCCCTGCTCCGTTGCCGGATACAGCTCGAAATCACGTCCATAGTTGAATCCAACCCAGTTCATTTCCCAGTTACCAAACAGGTAAGTGTTTACCGCCTGGACATCGGCGTCCTGATGCGACTTTTTCTCTGCCAGACGCATTTTGGTCACATCAGCAGGATCGCACGGTAACCAGCCGTAACCGGCCAGATAGAATTCGGCGCGACAATGTTGTCCGCCACTCACATCAGCGACACCTGCACTGTCAGCTTTGCCAAAAGCGCTTTTCGAGTAGCGTTCGAGCTTATTGGCTTTGCCCAGACGGATGCCAAACAGTTCGCGCGCTGGAATGCCGCTGGCCCGCGCCAGAGCCACAAAAACGGAGCTCATGTCGGTGCATTTTCCTTTGAGCTTACCGCTTTTTAAGATCTCCGCCACATCCCCCGTGCCGCAGCCGATGACGTCGTTATCGCGCTCCATATGGCTACTCACCCACTCGTAAATCAGGCGCGCTTTTTTCAGCGGATCCTGCTCATTACCGGTAATTTTACGTGCGGTTTCCAGAACCTGCCCATCAACTGGGGTATGTGTCGTCGGCAGCAGGTACGGTTTTACATCCAGCGGATAAATAATCTGCTCCGGCGCTTGCCAGGTTTTCAGCGCGTCCTGCTTCAGCGGCTCCCAGTCGGCGGTTTCAATGTCGATATCAACGTTAATCAACAATTCGCCCTGCGAGTCAGGCCAGGTGGCAAACAGCGTTTTCGCGCCATAAGTATTATTAGTGGTAACGTACGCCTGCTTGTAGTTTCCGCTAAAGGCAAGCGCCGTCATTTGTTGAAACGCGGTATCTACCGGAAGCGGGATCCACAGTTTTACCACGCCGCTCGACCCCTTAGGAGGGTTAAGTTTATATGTCTGGGATAATACAAAGCGCCGACGCACGGCTGGTGCAACGGATGGCTCAGCGGCGTGAACCGTCTGGCTAATAACCGCAGGACCGACTAAACCGGCGGCGGAAAGGAGAACGCTATTTTTGAGAAATTGTCGACGTTGCATTGCTGTCTGTCCATGTTATAAGAGTTGAGCTACGGCTAAGAAGGTAAAAACCGTATGCGATCATCACAGCAGACAGACGCTGACATAAAAAGGTGAGCCGATGGAGGTTATTCATCAATAACAGACCTGTTAACTGTGAATGAAATAAGAAACTGCGCGACAGATAGTAAGCCATAGACAGGCAAAAAGTACAGCCGTGAGGGCGAGTTCAGAAAATATAGACATTCGTTGCAAGCTTACGGGCTAGCCCTCTGGCCCCTTCGCGCATAACCATATCGTGATTCCAGCGAAAAACGGGTGCCGCCAGCGGAGCCAGGTAATTCATCCAGCGAATCGTGGTGCGAACATTCCAGTCATATCTGACGATGGTTTCTGCGCCACTGGCAGAAAAAGACCACACGCCTCGCCCTTCAACCGCTCCACTGGCTTGCCCTACAAGCAGTGAGCAAGGCAAAATATTCAACACATTGATGTCAAAGGTTAAGCGATAAGGAAGCGCTCCTTTCCAGGTATAACGATGCAGCGCCCCAATGCCCTGTATATCACCTTTTTTAATCTCAACGATGCGTTCCAGACTTCCCCACCATTCAGGCCACTGATCGGGATGAGATAAAACATCCCATACTTCCTGAATTGAAGCCTCAACCCGCCAGACGGTGGAAAACTGATAGTCAGCCATAGAGCGGCTCCTCAAGGCGAGAAGAAATTGGCAGGAAAACGGATGTTAATGACCATAGCATCCAGAAACACGGTTTCTAATCGCTGCTCATCTGGCGCATAGCTGATCACTTTGGCAGGGAGTCCGTGATAATTATCCAGCCAGACGTCATAACGATGTACTCCATCAATCACCATTGTTCCAGGCCCAACCACAGATACGTGCATTGTCGCCCGTCCTGCAAGGTTTTCCTTACCAACTGTGGTTGTTGCCCCTTCGCGTTGCAGATGACGAATATTGCCCAACAACACGCCGATATCAGAGCGATCCACCCGATGACCACGCTCATCCTGGATCAATGAATTAGTAGGCGACAGGTGCAAAATGGGCAATGTACCCACACCAAATGGCCATAACGTCACTTTACCGCTGACAGGATTAAAGATAAGCACCGCACCTGAATGCGGTTGGGTAAAATCCATCCGCACATACCCAGGCTTTTGAAAGCTATAGCGAATAATTTTGCTTTCATCGGATGGCGACGAGGAGCGCATCATAACCTGATAAGACCTCAGGTTATTAAATGACTGTTGAGAAAATGCGATGGGATCCGTAGCCCTGGCATTCTGCGAAAAGATATCTTCTTTTTCCACCGAATATGCTGCACCACTAAGGGTGAGCAATGCTGCGAACATGACTATCGGAAAAGATGAAATGTTCATAGCAGCCCCCTGAACCAGCACTGTCTGCAAACAGAAGTAATCACCTGTTGACTGTTTTTATTATAGTTCTTAACTGCGCAGCACTACTCTTCCGGTCTTTTAAATACAGTATGGACAGCAGGTTTAAAATATTGGTTTTCTTTTCAGTTAAGATGACAACATAAAGCTATACTTTAATAGCCATGCTTTTTATAGGTATTAATCATGAAACTGCCATCGGTATTTTCATGCGCCGTTCTCATATTACTGCTGTTGGCGTCATCGTCTGCCACAGCCAGCGCGTTACAAAACCAGGCCGTCAGAGAGCAAGAGTTGAGCGCGGCACTTCGAGCTGGTAATGGTGTGTTCATCATTGGCGGGACGGGTGATTTCGCTTTCACGTTCAGGGCACGAAACCGAATCCACAGACAGCTGGCGATACAGAATGGCTTTGGCGATCCCATCCTGATGAATGGTTTCCAGGACCACAACTATAATCCCGCCCGCGATGGGTTTATCAACAACCCTGCCCGAGGGGGCTTTATGTTTAACGCGCCGATTCGGCGATAGATTGATTATCAATAGTGAGTATATAGAGGGCAGTTTACGTTTCTGGCAGGCTGCTTGACGCAAAGTATCTATGCTTGTAAAAAACAGGCACAAAAAAACCACCCGTAGGTGGTTTCACGACACTGCTTATTGCTTTGATTATTCTGTTCTTTCCCATGGTACCCGGAGTGGGACTTGAACCCACACAGCGCGAACGCCGAGGGATTTTAAATTCTACGCAGGATCAATGAGTTACATAGCAGTGCATTGCGAAACTTTGCTGTAGTTGTCCTTTTACTTTACTGTAATTTGCATTAAATAGATAGGCATGGATAACGTTGAGCACAGAAAAAGCACAGGAGAACAGTTTCCTGCCTGAGAATATTTTAAATAATGATGATGTGAAGCGCCATGGGGCTACCGGCGTTGTATGGTGATGTGTAATCTAAGTCTTCAACTAAGAAAAAGTTCGGTTTATTCAACAAAGCCCCGCTGCGAGCAACCCATAACACACACGCGGGGCTTCGATCATGAACTCAGTGGACAATTTAACTACTCATGTGATCTTCCATTTTTCCATGTGCGGAGAAATAGATTTTACTGCGGACATACTCCCAGCATTCAGGCTTCTTCGCCCACTCCGATATCATCCTGCCATTCGCGGATTCAGTCAGAAGACTATTCACCCGATGGGCTAAGCTGACAAGCCGGTTGCCCATCGTTTCCTCAATGCCTTGTTGATTCCAGATCTCTGCAAGATCCGTTTGGTTGCCATAAAAATGTGAATAGGCGGCCACAGTATAGGCGGCAATATTCGCCTTAAATGCGGGGAAAAGTGAATTAATCAACTTATAGGCTTTCTTATAAATAATGGCCTGCGCGATGTAATTTTTAAAACGCTCAATGTTCAGTTCATCCCCATAACGCTCAGTATCCTTGTCGATCATCGTCATTAATGCGGCAAAGTTCTTCTGTCCGCCGAGGCTGACTAAATCCGGACGCTGGAGCCAGGCACAATGATATTTTGCGAAATCTGTTTTCGTTATCCGGCGAGAGGCAGGAATCGCGTCTTTTAACCGTTTGATTCCAGCGGGTGTTTTACCTTCCCGTTCCAGCATAACCTTATAACTGCCGTTCGCTCGCTCGTAAAACCAACGGCTGTATCCGTCCGGGCAATACACCGTGTTTGCCATTTTTTCCAGCTGTACATGTACCGGTCGATTGGCTGACAGATCGGAAATATTGACTTTATTCTGGCTATTCGAGAAGCGCGAAATATCCGCAATTAGCATCTCTTCTTGTGCATTATTCGTCTGTTTCAGCACAATGACTTTTGCGGGTACACGCACGTTACGCAGATTGGTTGCCGGGAATTTCTTTTTGGTGAAAAACATAGAAGCCGTCGTCTGCCCACCGTTGACAATCTGCATCCCCTGCATCCACGCAATACCAGGACCACCTCCCGGCGCTTCGCCAAGCCTGACCTGATCGGCAACAATCACAATGCCGTTGTTATAAGCCATAAAACGCTCAGGCTGCTCGCGTAAAGTGTCACGAATCCCTTTGTTGACTTTCCCCGTCTGGCTCAGAAATGAGCGAACGTTCGCTTCCAGAATCCGGTTGCCATATTTTTCATAGATAAATCGCAGCGTCTCGCCCGGAACCACCGTCAGCGCATAATCATATTCACCCATTTCATCCGGGATCCAGACACAGGGGAGTGCGCCCCCCGCCACCTCATCAAAATTAACCTGCAGTTCGTCGCGTGGCTTACCTTCCTGCCAGTGGTTAAACAGGCGGACAATGTCCATAACCTCTAATTTAATGGTTTTACCGGCCACATCGCGGGACTGATACCAGCGGGTTTTCACCTGACCATCGGTCAGAACATAAATTCTGATTTGCTCCAGTTCCGTGTAGGACTGTTCGATGGTCGTCACCAGTTGCCAGGCATCATTGGACTGATCGAGCGTGGATGATAATTTACCGTCAACGCACTTCTGCAAAAATTGAATGCAGTGACCGGCAATCGCTTTTGTCTCAGCATCCGGGACGTGACAAAGCTCGTCGCTACCGTGATAAATGCTGACAAAAAGGTCAAGTTGATCGCCATCTTCTGAGAAGGCATAACCGCTGAGACGCACATTGTGCCCACTGACTTTCGCCATAAAGTGACACGTCTCGGCATCATCGAATGTCATGCCGATATCGGCCATATGACGCATAACAATATCGGTAAAAATCAGTTCCGGAAAAGGCGACTCAACCCCAGGCTGAGCCATTTGATCCTGATATTCCTTGCGAATCTCATTCTGCGTTTGACGTAAAAAATCAATAAGTTCCATGCGGTAATCCTGCAAAGTCTGACAAGCAATGGTTAAAATTTTGAGCCTGAGGAATAAGTGTCTGGAGTTCGAGTTGATAGCACGCACTCACCACCGGCAACGGGACATTGGCATGCGTCAAAGAGGGAAAATCCGCTTCAATCGGAAGTGCAAACGCCTCTGTCAGCAAGAAATGACGTGTATAGAATTCAGCATGTTCAGTGAAATATCCGACGTGACAAAGCGATCCCTCAAAAAGACAGACCGCCGGAGCGTTTCCCTCAAACCGCTGACGAAGACGGTAAATGAGGTCATTCAGGGTCGCGCCGGTGGGATGCTCGCTGAAGCGCAAACCGCACAACATGAGCGAGCCAGGCCGCTGCCAGTCCAGTTGTTCAAGCGCGTGGATGGTTACGCAAAAGCCCTGCTCTGCTGTGGTGCTTTTTACCTCAATGGCGCGTTCATCGAGTTCAAAATCCTGTAGGCCATGCTGCGGTCCTACCCATGCTTCGACTGCCGTTGACGGCGCAAGACCGCTCTCGATTAATCGCTCCAGACACGTCAATTCCCCGATTAACCCCACTTCTTCTTCATGACTGAGTGGACGGGTATCGCGCTCCATAAACGCCTGCCATAAACGAATCCGACGGAGCAGGGTTTCAAACAGACGCGGTTCAGAAACGTTCAGGAGCGAATGGAGAATATCCAGAATCATCGTCGTAAAGACATCCGCATTCCCCGTTTGCTGACGACGGATCATCAAACCGTTCTGCCGCCCCTCCTCTGTTCCGGTCATCTCAACGCGAAATCCTTTACTGGACGGCAGCGCCGTCGACCCCGGCGAAAGAGGATGAGGAAACACGGCAATCAGCATTTCTTCATTATCAGGCTGACGACGCCCGGCATGAAAGCTACAGCCCTGGTGCGTAAAAAGCCGAATCCCGCGCCAGCCCTGAGCGCCGGGCTGTTCGTCTATCTGAGATCGATCTAAGGCTTTCCAGGCCGCCAGCAGATCATCTTTACTCAGCCGCACCATACTCTTGCTCCCACAGTACGTTGTTCACTTTGTACTCCACCGTTACCCCACTGCGGCTTCCCGGAAAACTGATGCCAAAAGCCACCACCGGCAAGGCATCGTCCTGATATTCCGCTGCCGACAACGCCTGTTGCGGGTCCAGTAAGTAAATGAGCAATAGCCCTTTTTGACGCTGTGCCGGGATGTCGTTTATGCCAAATCCTTTGATCCGACGCAGTACTACGCCACCAGGAATGACGGGCTCCTCTCGCCCTTCATTGCGTCCGGGATCGGCATGAAAAATACGCTGCGTTTCGGCCAACGCGGCAAGCCAGGTCGATTCATCGCAGTCAATCCCTTCATCGCGTGGGGAAAGTAAACGGCCAATAGAATAGCGGTCAGTGACCCCCTCAGACGCTTTACGCATCATAAGCGGGACGGGGAAGCCACAGACAGCATGATGACGATCGACGCCCCCCCCTATCACCGCAACCGTCCATTGGGTGAGTTCATCAACACGATTCATCCGCGTAATGAAATCCGCCAGCAGTTTGCTGTTGGCTTTCCTGGCCTGAGCGTGGGTTTCATATTCCGTTAAGAAATCAATGATCGGCTCGGGAGAGACGTTTTGCCAAATGACCCCTTTCCATTTTTCAATCTTCTCTGCGCGCCGTCTCTCAGGGATCGGCGCGCCAGAACCGACACGCCCGGTCAGATGCTGGAAGGCCGCGTAGTTACGCTTGTGGTACTCCGGTTCTTTAAACAACGAAATCGTTTCGACCACCGTGCCACTGAAAGAGAGCCATAGTGAGCGCGCGCTACGCATTTTTAAGGGGGATGTCACCATTAACACGGGGTGTGATTTCACTTTTAGCCCGAAATCACGCGGGGTTCCGCCGCTGGCGACCATATTGTCAAACTCTTCCCGCAGCTCTTCTGAGGCATCCGCAATGTGCTCAAACCATTCAATCAGCTCATCGGTGGTATACAGCCGACATACATCCAGATATCCCTGTCGATAGCCAAACCAGCGCCCCATCTGCATTAACGTGTCATACATGCGGGAGGCGCGTAAGAAATAACTGGTGCATAATCCCTCAAGCGTTAGCCCTCGAGCCAGTTTGTCTCCGCCAATCGCAATGACTTTTAAGCCTGTCGCACTGTCCGAATAATCAAGCGCATCCTTCGCCGTTCCGTTTATCATTCGTACCGACACGTTTTCGATCACGGTATACAGCTTGTCGACGATCTCCCGCCACGCAAAGGCGTCGTCCGGAATCTGCTGCGGCATGACGTCGCGAATCGTCTGACCAGTCGGCAAAAAGTCGGCCTGCCAGAGTGATTCAAGCTGATGTAAAAAAGGCTCGTGTCCAATCCTTCGCGTCAGTCGCTGTCTCACGTCCTGAATGTAGGCGTCAATATGCTCATAAACGACCGATTGCACTTTATTGAAGCGGGTCACATGGACCAGCATCGAACTGTGTTTATCTCCCTGACCGCGTAATTCTCTGACACAGCACGCCAGCAAAAAGCTATCGATGGCGTGTTTTAACGAGTCCGGGAAATGGGTTAGCGTATCGAGCGTGGGATAGTGCGAGCTCTTATGAGAAACCGGCATCCACCCTCTTTTTCCGTCATCGCTGCAATGATCGCTCACCCGCCTGATCAAAGGCAGTTCACCGGTCCGCCCTTCCGCGGCGGCCCGACCAAATACCCTCGCCGGGCCGATGTAATTAGAAGGTGCGCCGAGGTTAATGATAAAGGCGGAAGGGAACAAATCCGGGCCTTCATCACGCGTTTCATTGCTCTCGTGAATAAAAATATTGGCAAAGGGCGTGGCAGTATAGCCAACATACGCCTTACGGCTGAACTGCATCAACAGCTTACGAATCAGGCTATTGATTGCCGTTGGCTGATGTTCAGCATCCGGTTTTCCATCGTCATCGTAAACGATTTCCCCCGTATCAACTGAGGCATTATCCGCTTCATCATCAATCATCAGCAGCGGTAATTCCGAAACAAAACGCTTTCCGGTGACGGGGTCAACGCTGGTGGCAACATGGTTCTCAATCCAGGTATGCAGGCGTTTCAGAATAGATTTATTTTTCTTTACCACGAACAGCCAGGGCCGTTGCTCGGGGCTGATTCCCAGATTCTTAGCCACTCCGGCACTGAAGTCGCCCTTTTCAGATCGGTTGGTGACGTAATTGGGACGAATGACGGGATCGCTATCAATATCGCCCACCCCAATGATGGTCACTTTTTCTCTGAGTGGACTCGTCTCGTAGCCAAGAAATCCTTCATCCAGACGCATTTGGGTCTGCGAGCGGAGGTTATTATGCAAACCCGCAAGCACAATGATTATCTTATATCCCGCATCCGCGGCTTTACAGATTAGACCGGTATAGTGGCTGGTTTTCCCCGACTGAACATGGCCGACCACCAGACCACGCCGGTCCCAGCGCCCTTCCCGCCCTGGCTGCTCAAGTAATCCCAGAACACGATCCGTTGAACGGTCAAGGGTATCCAGGACTCCCCAGGGCATCGTTTTACCAAGCCATTG
Organism: Citrobacter sp. Cpo221; assembly: GCF_030332345.1. Taxonomy (NCBI): domain Bacteria; kingdom Pseudomonadati; phylum Pseudomonadota; class Gammaproteobacteria; order Enterobacterales; family Enterobacteriaceae; genus Citrobacter; species Citrobacter sp. Cpo221. Next base: position 175,662 of record NZ_JAOWIA010000063.1, on the reverse strand, counting down.
GCGATATCGATGCCAGTAGCGCCACTCGCGTTTCGCATCTGCGGTCAGCCAAGGTTGATGTCCTTCATCATTACTCAGAGAAGTATCTTCGCCCATCCAGATGCTATAACGGCGGATCAGCTCTTCGACCAGAATCTCCCGGTTATCAAGGCGGCTCCACTCCGGTTTCATCTGACAAACCATGTCAATATGTTGGCGCAGAATGCCAGGGGTGATCGTGCTTTTATCCTGGCCTTGCAGGAGCGTTTGCACAATCTGCAATACACTCAGTTGCGTGTCATCCAGGGGATTCAGACTCATAGCGATTTCTCTTGTTGATCGTCGGGGAGTTGTGCAATTAATTCGGGATAATTATCGAAAGGTTCCATATTTTGCAGATGCTGTTTCGCCAGCGCCGGTGACATCGCCTGCTGACCAACCAGGGTCTGGTACATGACCTGCAATACGGATAACACCTCTGCGGGCGGCGCGGTTTCAAAGCCTGTCCGCGGCGTCTCTTTTGTCTCAGCCGTATCAAGCCAGATTTGCTGAACCGGAACGGTTTCCTCAATCAGTCTTAGCATGGCCTGAATTTGTGGGGATAACTCACCAGCCTGCGAAAGGACATTGCTGATGACAGGATGTTGTAACGAAATCTGGTAACGAACACCTGATGACGTCTTCTGCGCCTGCCAGAGATGAACGAGTTCCTCGCCAGGCTTGCGCTTATTCATTTTCCCGCGTTTGGCAAATGTCCTTACCGCACGATCGCGTGTTGATTGCGCCAGCTGAGTTAACCAGGGACGCAGCGAAACCGGCGGGCGCGCCATCGATTTACGAATATCAATCTTCCAGTCTATGTCGGCATCATTAGGGATATCCAGACGGATCCGCGCAAGGCGGTGGGTTTCATCTTTCGTCCAGGCCCGGGCATTTCCAAGTCCAAGCCAGTTGCCCGCCACCAGCAATCGCTCATTCCGGTATACATAAAATCCTTGCTGAGCCGTCCAGCCTGCCGGTCCTTGAGCCTGTTGATACTCCTGCGTCGTCAGGTGATCCTGATGCGGCAGAACATGACACTCCACTTTCACGGCAGGAGCGCCTGGCGCCATTGCCGAAGGCGAATGCCAGGGCTTGGAAGGATGCCCGCTGAGAAAGGGATCCCAGGCTTTAATTTTGCGACCATTGAGGGTGAGAGTGAGTCGGGGAGCGTTCCCCTCAAGGAATCGGTGAAATACCATCGCCAGATGTTGTTCAACGCCATCCATCAGATTGAGGAAATCTTTCTCACCGTAGCCGGGGGTGACAATTCGGTCTAAAACGTCCCACAGCACCACCGTACCGTGGGAGTCAGGATCCGCATTTGCTAACGCCTCCTGACTCCCTGGGTCAGCACCTTCAAGCAAATACCAACCGTCGTCCGTACTGGCGGCGAGAATGTCCAGATCCCACCGCAGGATGGTCGTTATCCCCTCTTTTTTAGAGGAGACCGTCAGGCGACGACATTGCGAAAAGGAGGCGGTTTTGAGTCCAAGACCGAAGCGGCCCAGATCGTGTCCTGGACGCTTTGTCAGCGGGTTTTTGACCCCCAGCCGCATCGCAACATCCAGTTCAGCGGCCGACATGCCGCAACCATTATCCCGAACCACAATATAGCTATCCGACTCACGCCAGTGAAAAGTCAGATCGACCTTACGGGCACCAGCACTGATGCTGTTGTCGATGATATCAGCCAGTGCGGTGGCGGTGTTGTAGCCGAGCCCTCGCAGAGCTTCGATCATAATGGCTGCATTCGGTGGCGCATGGCGCATGGTCGTCATTCTTCTTCTTCCTGCATCTCGCTCAACGCGGTTTCCCACTGTTCGACGAAGCCGCCTAATTTCGACGCCCGGCTGTGATGACGTAGCTTACGGAGCGCTTTGGCTTCTATCTGACGTATCCTTTCTCGCGTGACATCAAACTGTTTACCCACCTCTTCCAGCGTGAAATCTTGCGTCATACCGATGCCAAAACGCATTTTTATGATCTGTGTTTCGCGTGGCAACAGCGTATTCAGGACCGATGAAATATGTTCTCTTAGCTCCAGAGACTGAACGGGAGCACTGGTGAAATCCCTTCTGGTCAGCAGCGCGTCTCCCGACAATGCTGCTTCGCGATCCTGTGCGTCTTCATGAAAATCACCAATCAGCACCGTCTGTTCTTCATATTTAGCCATCTGAAGAAGTTGACGCTCTGGCAGGTCGGTCATTTCCTGCAACCGTCTGAGGGTGGGCGTTATCCCCTGGCGATGCAGCAACTGATCCCGACTGCTCCGCCAGCGCCTGAATTGCTCATAGAAGTGAACGGGTAAACGAATGAGCTGAGCCTGATCGGCAATCGCGCGGCTGATCTTCTGGCGGATCCACCAGGAGGCATAGGTAGAGAATTTGAATCCACGCCGATAGTCGAATTTTTCAACGGCCTTGATCAAGCCCAGATTACCTTCCTGGATCAGATCCTCGATATCTAATCCTCGCCCGCAGTGTTTTTTCGCAATCGCGACCACAAGACGTAAATTGGCGTGGATTAACCCCTCCCATGCGTCTCTGTAACTACTGACATACAGACTGACATTATGGCATTCATCAGGGATGAGCGTTTGGGCGCGCTCGACTATCTGCTGCAGGTCACGGTACTCCGGGCGAGGGATATGATTATCCTGGTACTCTTCAGCTTTCCCACTTCTCAGCAGAATGAGCAGATCGTTAAAGGTGATGGCGTCATCGTCATCGGCTGCGGAAGAGATTTCCTCATCCGCTTCTTCCGCGTCGTCATCCTCTTCAGTAATCTCAGGCGATGTCGCGGGAAGGCAATTCGGATGCAGCAACTGTAGATATTCTGCTTCGGGTAATCTCGCCAGGATCGTCATCAAGTTGATAAGCGCCGTATCCATGCGCTGCCCGAGTCGCTCTTCCTTTGTTTTATCGACGACATCCCATTGGCGAATGTCCACAAGATAACGTTCAAAGATGCCGGACTGCCGCAATGCACCGAAAGCGTCAAACCAGGGCTCGAGATCATCACTCGCCGCTAATTCCCCACAGGCATCACTTTCCGGGAAAGCATCATCGCCATCCACAATCAAAGGTAAGTCCTTGATCAATGCCTCTACTCTGAGCCGGAATTCAGGCCACGGCATGCCGAAATCATCTTCCCCGGCAGACCGGATGTCACGAACAGAGACACGACCGGCATCCAGTGCGCTAGTGAGCAACGTTGAGAAATGGGGATAATTTTGCGGAGAGTGAGAAACTGGCGTCGGCGGGTCAGGAAGGGAGAGTTCGATATCGATCCACTCAGCAGCGTTATCTATCGGGCGATAGCGGGATAATAATTGCTGAGCCTCAGCGGAAGCGTGTCGTAATGTCAGATTATCTTCGGCGGGTTCCGATTCGAATTCAGCATCCCACTGCATAAAATCCATTGCGTCTTCGGTTTCGGGAGGTTCTGTTTCGACATCGGCTTCAATTACAAGCTCAACGTTTGCCTCATCATCTAGCCCCCCTGCTAGTTGCTGCCCGTCAGGCGGAGGAGATTGCCGATAACGAGCTAACAGATCACGCAGCGTTTGCTCCTGCGCGAGGTCACTGGCGCGAAACCCGAGGTTGTTTTGATGCTCAACATCGACACCCGCACACAACAACATTTCGCAAAGAGCGAAATGCCCATTCTGGGCCGCAATCATCAATGGGCTATTTCCCAGAGAATCTCGTGAATCTTTCGGCAATCCCCTGCTGAGATGAAACTCCACCACGGAGGCGACCCCGCTTTTTAGCGCCCGAATAAGTAAAGGGGGGATGCGATAAAACTTAGAAACAGAGCGATGCATGCTGACAGCCTTTCCTTGTAAACCACACCCGCGGAAATGCAATCTATCTTATAGGGAGAAAATCGAATTTGGTACTGTATATATAAGCAACATATCATTTTTGGTGATCTTCATCGCCAATTGGGCTTTGATGAAAAAATCGAGCTTTTGCTGAGCTGAAGGACCTGTTAAAGCATTTGCTGACAACACATGCAGCCGTGTAGTATACCAGAAGTTCAGAGCCACCAATTGGCACACCTACAAAAAGCCCTTCTCAACCTTGGCTCAATGGCTTTCTGGCTAGATGACGAGGCCATTAGGTCTCATATGAATGAAGTGGTTACTGAATTTGGCCACCTGAGCAGAAGTGCTTTACTCACCTCAGAACAACACAGGTAAGTCCCCCTCTCACGGAGGCCTACCTGTCCTTTGCTATATTTATATGACTGCAAAGTTACGAGTTTGACTGGAAATCTTCGATTATCTTCTGATTGTAATCATCCAGATACTTTTGCAGTTCATCCCTGTCGATCAGACGTACCAAGGCTGACTCAGCTAACTCTTTGGCAGAGCGTGTGAAGTAGGAATTAGTCACAACCATCGCCTCATCACAACCATAGAACGTTTTAGCAGAGATCACCTGCTGCACCGCCGAGTTACCTACAGAACCAGAATAATTTTTCGCCTGAATAACCATATCCTTACCAAATCGAGTGACGAAAAGATCTGCACCCTGATCTTGCGTTCTCTTGGTTTCTTTGACGTCATAACCCATAGTCTGGAATATTTCCACAAGGAAATCTTCGAACTGGAAACCGTCCATTGCATCAACTAAATACATGGTGACGAATTTATTAGGGTTAAAATGCTCAAGGCGTGTAGCTAATCTATCAACCAGAATATCAAAATAAATACGTTCGCACACAGCCAAGTATTTTTTAACTTCATCAAATAAAACCAAAGGGACACCAGGCGTGGCCTCCGCTTTTTCATTGAATTCTACTGATGAAAACTCTATTTTATTACTCCATATATAGAATAGAAATAATGAAAGATCTGCCCGAAAAGTGGTGCCTGCTTCCTCAATCCATGACTTCAAGGATTCAGTAAGTGTAGATTTAATATGCCGTTTAACTTCCTTAGCGAAACCATAATAAAGAGCGTTAAATGACGTGGTAAGGAGTAATTTATCTAATAGCTCAGGTAACTCCTCAAGCTCATTGAACCCTTTTCTGATCAACACCTCACGGAAAAGTTGTAATTCGGAGTATGTGCCATTATCTGTTGAGAAATCTGCTTCCGATTTATTATTATGTGAGAATCTGGAAGTGTAAATGAAGTTAGTAAAATATGGATCTTTTAAACTGGAGTATTTTTCGAGAACATTTTCAAGCAATTGATTAAGCTGAGTTTGTTCTTTCTTTTTCCCAAACAGATCTTTCAGCACACCCTTTGAACGATACTGAAACTCGGGATAAAACGATGGATTCAATGGTGTCATACGTTGTATATCTATTGCTTGTGCGGTCGATGGTGCAGAACCCCATGCAGACATTTTTACAGGTGAAACTCCACTACACCAGGGACAATTAACCTCAAAAGTCGTTCTACTGCAAGTATCACACTGATAAATCATTTGAATATTCTCCTTTTATTCCAATATCTGACTATTCGACACTTTAATTCCCTGCCTAATAATCCACAATTTAAAAAAGAACGTTATCACCCAGTCATATTACTTTATGTTCTTATTTTTGAGTCCATCCACTCAGTCATATCCTTAAGAAGAACCAGTGCATCTTTTTTGCTTCTCGTATTTCCCCAAAAACTCAGTTCAAGCACTTTCCCCTTCCCAGTAATTGATACTTCGTAGTCTTCAGGGCTAGCTGTTGGAATGAAATCTCCAGCACTTAAAGCAACTCTTATTTCTTCTTTTAGTGCATTAACTTCAGGGTAATCATCTGAATGTATCCAGCCATATACGTAGAACTCAGCTTCATCTCGTCCATCCTCTGAAGGGCGATAAACTAACGTAATTCCTGTTTTACCTTGCCCCCAGCATCCAGGCATCAGATGAATTGCTTTATAGTAACCCTTCCAGTTATTAATACCTGTTGCAATATGAATATCAGGCAATACCTCTGAGACAACCGATTTAGCTTCCTCGGTGATAGCATTTTGGTACATTTCCAGCAATTGAACCGATTTTATCAAAGCCGTGAAATTTTCAGTGACAAACTCCACATTTTTATCAGATACCTTATCCATACTAACCTCACTCAATTTTTTAAGATGACTTAAAAACTCCTGATAAAAAACAGTCCACTTGCTGAACTCTTGATTCATCATCTCCAACCCCAGACGTCGGATGGCGGTTTCCAGCAGCAGTGAATAATTGATAAGTTGCCAACCGTCTACGCCTTTAGCGCAGTTACCATCAGGCTTTAATATACAACGAAATAGATTTTGATTGTTGCCGCCGTAACTATCAATGAGACTTACATAGCTGGGAAAAGGATTATATGTATCAGCCAAAACTTTATGCTCAATACCTATGATGAATTCATCATGTCTGATAAGAATATCAAGATATTTCCCATCCTCTGTTCTGGCTTCTCTCATTAATTCCAGAGAGGTGAAATCAATTTCATCAACATCGAGGGAATCATCCAGGCAACATAACAATGCTTTTAGCAACCATGGCGGCACCATTTTCTGGGCTCCCATAAACAAAGCCATCAAATCCGTTGTTGGGTTTTCGAGATATCCGGAACCTCCCAATTCAAAAAAATTGAATTCAACATCATCCTCAACCGAGATGCCTTTCAGTTGTTCAATAAATTCGATAGCCAACGCTTCAGAATGCAATTCAACCTCCCTTTAACAATCATGTTTACTATGCCATTTGTTTGATATTTTAGTTATTGAAAACTGTCACTGTTAATCAATATCCATGCAGAAAACTCAAACATTATTAATTAATCCTCTTGCGGGCAATATCTATCTCTATCGCCATTTTAATTTCATCTTTCTGGGATTCTATAATCCTGATATCTTTTTCCATACTTTCAATTAAAGCATTAAGTGTTTTTCTTTTTTCAGGGTCACTTTCATATTTTAACTTTACCTCCGGCTCAATCATTTTCATTCTTATTGCATGAATTTGTTCGTTATGAGGTTTTGTTTTTTCATTTATGATTCTGTTTTTCTCATTGAACCAGTGCATGCCTTCATTAAAACGTTCCAGCCCGGCATTTGTATCATTTAGCACCCTGGCTACAACATTTGATACTTCTCCTGATTTACTCTTTCTTTTACCGATAAGTTTCATTAATAATCCAGAAACAACAATCACCGGAATAGCCACATAAGTTAAATAGACACCAACATAGCTGACAGTTAGTAATGTCAGGACATAAAGAATCAGAGCGGTATAAAAAATATACTTTGATACTGAATACATAACTTCCCCGATTAGTTTCTAAATTAGAATAAGCCCCAAAATCACATATCAGCCAACAACATCCCTGCCATCCCGTCCAGCCGTTTCTTGACCTTTTCCCACCCCGGCATGACCTGCCCCATCAGGCGGTAAAACTCTTCACTGTGGTTGTGCTCAGCAACATGGCATAGCTCATGTAGCAAGACATAATCGATACATTCTGAAGATGCCTTAACCAGCCATGGATTCAGTGTCAGACAGCCTTTTGCTGAACAGTTACCCCATTGCGTTTGCATCGCCCGCAGACGTATCGGCGGACGTTCACTCACCCAAAGGGTCTGCGGTATCAATAAATCAAGCCTGCGTTGAAAGACATCTCTGGCGTGTTCCCGATACCATTCGGCCAGCAACGCTTTAACTTTTTCTGCCGATTTGTGCCTGACCGTCACTTCCAGACGCCCACGCAACATTTTCACTCGTTGCGGGGCAGTAGCATCCTCTGTCACTTTCAATTGATACTGCTTACCGAGATAGTAATGACTTTCTCCGCTGACATACTGACGCGGAACAATGTGTGTCTGTTGCTCCCTGAAATCACGCAGTTGCTGGTATATCCAGCGCCCTTGTTTTTTCAGCGCAGACAGTACTTCGTGCTCCGGTGTTTCTGGCGGGACAGAGGCTACAACCCGACAGTCCGGATGCACCTTGATGAGTACTCTGCCCTTTACGACCTGACGCAGAACACACTGTACGACGATAACCTCATCACCATAAACAATGCGTAACGCTTTCATTGCTGGCGATTCTTTTTCACTCATGATTTCATCAAACCAACGCGCAGGATCTGGATGATGGTTTCCACAATACGGTTAACCTGGTTCATTCCGGCACCAATTTCCCGGCAGGCCGTAAACAGCAGTGGTAACAGACTTGTCTTAACGACCTTCTCAATGTCCTGAGGATTCAGGGAGTTTTCTGCCACCGCTTTGACGATAATGCTGTCCACTTCAAAGGCCAGCTTCGTCCACTTATCCTGCACCTGAACGTCGTTTACCGCAAAAACCTCAGGTAGCTCTTTTTTAAATACACCGTAATACGCCTGAGCATGCTTGTTTACCGCCAGTGCATCCGGGATATCGCTGAGCTTACGGGCTTCAACCTGTTCTTCAAATTCACGGAACAAAAGGTACTGTTTCAGCGGATGGTCAAACAGTTTTTCAGCCTCTTCGATAGCCATACGCAGGAGTTTTGAAAATGCCTCCTGAGCATACGGGTCATCACGCAATTCCTGCTCAATCATCTTCGTCACGCGGGTTTTAATGATGTCGGTTTCATTGCGGGTTTTATTGTTGTCCCACTCTGAGGGCTTTTCGCTCTTGCCCATTTTACCGACTTCATACACGCCATCCGGTTCACGAACCTCAACGCCGGTGACATGCTTATCCAGCAGTTTTTTCACCTGCTCCGCGTAGTCGTCATAATTGACCTGCTCTCCGCTGACCTGCATCGCCCACTGGCGCAGGCTGGACATCTGTTTTACGGTTTCTTTATAGAGGTTTCGGTCTTGTTCCGTAAAGCTCTTGTCGGTGAAGAAGGTGGCGGACTGCAGTGCCACTTTCAGGCATCCGGCGAAGGCCGTTAACGCCTCGAAGAAATCATCACGGGTTTTCTGATGGATATCGACCATCTCTCCGTCACGTTCTTCCATTTTAGGCACCAGTACCGCACGTAACTGCTCAGTATCATTTTTGTTTTTGACACCAGCAAATATGGCCCACAGCTGGTTATACAGATGCGGCAGGCGCTTGTATTCAGAGCTCATGGCGCTGTATAGCCCGTCAATATCCTTGATGTCGTATCCTCCCTGGGTTCGGGAGGCGAGATCCTGATATTTACCGATAGTGGTGTCCAGCTCAGCCAGAATACCGCGATAATCAATCAGCAGGCCAAACTTTTTCAGTGGATGCAGTCGGTTCACCCGGGCAATCGCCTGGATTAGGTTGTGGGACTTAAGCGGTTTGTCGATATACAGCACGGTATTCTTCGGTTCATCAAACCCGGTGAGCAGTTTATCGACGACAATCAGCAATTTGAGCTTATCATCGGTATCGAAACGGCTAATGATATTGCGGGTATACACAGACTCATCCTGCGTGCCGACATTATCCTTCCACCATTTCGTCACTTCTGGTAGTTTGCTTTCATCCACCTCGGTATTCCCTTCCCGGGTATCCGGAGGGCTGATCACCACCGCTGATTCAAACAACCCCGCCTCATCAAGATACTTTTTATATTTGATGGCGGAAATCTTGCTGTCGCAGGCAAGTTGCCCTTTCAGCCCCTCATCAATATTTTTCGAGAAATGTGCGGAGATATCGAGTGCGATCAGCCGGATGCGGTCATCTGCACTGTAAACCTCACCTTTACGGGCGTATTTACGCTTAAGGTCGGCTTTTTGCGCTTCACTTAACCCATCCGTAATACGGTCAAACCAGGCATCTATTGCCCGGTCGTTTACCTCAAGATCGGGAATACGTTCCTCATAAAGCAGAGGCGTCACGGCCTGATCTTCTACCGCCCGCTGCATGGTATAAGCATGGACAATCGGCCCGAATTTATTGGTGGTTTTATCTTCTTTCAGCAATGGCGTACCGGTGAATGCCACAAAGGCGGCGTTCGGCAGGGCCAGTTTCATTCGCACATGGTTCTCGCCCCCCTGGCTGCGGTGTCCTTCATCAATCAGAACGATGATATCGGGGCTGGTATTGACGCATTCAGGCAATTTTGTCGCTGAGTTAAATTTCTGGATAAGGGTAAAGATTATACGTTCTTTACCGGAGCCAATCTGCTGTGCCAGCTTCTGGCCTGAGGTCGCCATCGCTTTGGCCTTATCATCCTTCCCGGCCAGTTCTCCACCAGAAGCAAAAGTACCGCTGAGCTGCCCTTCAAGATCGACACGGTCCGTCACCACCACAATGCGACACTGCTTCAGGCTGTCATGAAGAATCAGCGCCTTACTGAGGAACACCATGGTGTACGATTTACCGGACCCCGTGGTATGCCAGATAACACCACCTTCCCTGCCCCCGTCCGGTCTGCGTGTGCTGATGCGTTCCAGCAGTCTTTTTATCCCGAACACCTGCTGATAGCGGGCGACAATTTTCCCGGTTTTGTTATCAAACAGGGTGAAGAAGCGGGTCATCTCCAGCAGACGTTCCGGCGAAAGCAGGCTGATAAGCAGCTTATCCTGTCCACTGACAGCCAGTTCACCAGCGGCGATTAACTGCTGGTACCAGTCGAGATCGGCTGAAGGACGATGATCAAACAACGCATGAATCTGTTCAGTCGATAACTGATGGTTGCGCAGCGCATACATTTGCGGATCGGTAATATCTTCTTCGCGCCATGCTGCCCAGAATTTCATTGGCGTATGGCAGGTACCGTAGCGCCCGTCATGCCCGTTAATCGACAGCAATAGCTGGCTGTAGGCAAACAGCTGCGGGATTTCGTCGTTGAGCTGATTACGGATACTCTGAGATATCCCCTCGTCAATGGTTGGCCCTTTTTTGCCGTGGCCTGCCGGGCTTTTCGCTTCAATAACAGCCAGCGGAATACCATTAACAAAACAGACAATATCCGGTCTGCGGGTTTCAACACCGCCTGACCGCAATACCGTAAATTCTTCAGTAAAGTGGAACTGGTTATTTTCCGTATGTTCCCAGTCAATCAGCGCAATGGTGGGGTTAACCTTCTTGCCATCAACAAACTCGGTGACGGCAATACCGTAGAGCAGATGGTTGTACATCCGCTCATTGGCTTTCAGCAGCCCTTCGTTCAGCGCCGGAGAACAAACCTGTGATATCAGGTTATCCAGCGCTTTTTCCGATAACTGGCAGACTTTGCCACCCGCCATAAAGGAACGCTTCGACAACGCCTCACGAAGAACCGGACGCAGCACTACCTCATCCTGTTTATAGCCCCGATAATCCATAATCTGTTTCGGGGGTAAAAACGTCCAGCCGAGGCTGGTCAGTAGCGTCAGTGCCGGGATTTTGGCGCTGTATTCTTCCTGAAACTTTGGCGTGTACGTCTGGTTCATTGGCTTTCCTTGTTCTTCGCGTTAAGCGCTCACGGCTTCTTCAGCTTCTACTTTCACACGACGCTTTCCGGTCAGTAATTGCTGCATCAGGGCTTTTTTCTCATCTTTCAGACAGGCGAGTTTTTTCTCCAGCGTGAAGATTTCAGCGTCGGCAGCGGACAGGACGGCGGCAATTTTTTGTTGTTCTTTCAACGGTGGTAAGGGCACATGAATCTGGCTGAATTCTTTCCAACGTAGGCTTCCTCTGCGATCAACAGAAGCGTTAGTTGCCGCACCAAATATTTGCCTATAGTGATCCGTTTTTAGAACCGCATACAAATAAGAGTTGTCTACCAAAGTTGGCGATGCTCTGAAAACCACATAAATCGGGCTAACGATGCCTGTTTCATAAAGGCTCTGAAGCCCAATAGAACCTTCTTCTATGTGGTTAGAAGGGAAACCGAAACAACCACGATGAATTAATCGATAACCCGATAAATCATCACTGTAAACTTTCTTGTTGAAGTACTTCAGAGAATCGACAAAACCATCATGCTTAGAGCATGAAAGGACTGGGTAATCTGCAGCCTCTGAATTCTTCTCGCTTACTTGAGTACATACTTCCTTGATTGCTGGATAATCCCAGTCTTTCGGAATCGAGCCATAATGAGTAAGCTTAAATTCATAGCTGTCAGCAGGCATCCCCAGACGTTTCTTCCCGGTAAGCAATTGCTGCATTAGGGCTTTTTTCTGCTGCTGACTGTTGGCTAGAATCTTTTCCGTCACCGAAATCGCCTTATCCCAGGTTGATAGGATTTGGGCTATTTTTTTCTGTTCAAGAAGGGGGGGTAATAATGTTCTTACCTTGCGTAATTCTGTCAGCGATATTTCTTGTAATGCTGATCCACCGACTCTCCGTATTAAATCCGCCCGGAATTGAGGGGACCGAAGTTCCCACAGTAAGAACTCGGGAAGAACAACTTTAGTTTCAGGAGAGATCCTTGCCAAACCTCTAGTAATGTTTGCGCCGACAAGATTATCGTCAATAAGACGTGCTAAGCCAATCTCTCCACGCAATGCCATTACGATTTCATCTTTCTCCAGTATTGTTTTTCTGTATGCTTTATTTGTCTCTTCAGATGTCTTAATCATATCCTCGAGACGCATGACATCTCGTGTGAGATCCACAACTCGAAGACATGGTATACCGTTGGGCAAATTATCCCCTGTCTGTACAATCCCATATGATATTTGCTTTCTACAAATATCACTTAATATCCAGCTGTTCCATCCCTTAGGCACCATAACCCAACTCCTTCAGGTAACCTGCCATCTCCGTTTCCAGCTTCGCCAGTTCCACTTTCAATTGCTCACGTTCGGCATGTACGGCACGTATATCAATCTCGTCCTCTTCCTCAAAGGTATCGACATAACGAGGGATATTGAGGTTATAGTCGTTGTCCTGAATCTCCTTCAGGCTGGCGAGATAGGCGTATTTCTCGACGTTATCGCCATCACGGTAGGTCTTGACGATTTTCTCAATGTTTTCTTCGCTGAGCTGATTCTGGTTTTTACCTGCCTTGAATTCGCGGCTGGCATCGATAAACAGCACCTTGTCATCCACTTTCTGCTTTTTGAAAATCAGAATCGCAGCCGGAATCCCCGTACCGTAGAACAATTTCTCTGGTAGACCAATCACCGCATCCAGCAGATTTTCATCAATCAGTTTCTGCCTAATTTTGCCTTCGCTGGAGCCACGGAACAGCACACCGTGTGGCACCACCACGCCCATACGACCAGTCCCCGGTTTTAGGGTTTCTATCATGTGTGAGATAAAGGCGTAATCTCCTTTAGTCTTCGGCGGTACACCGCGACGGAAACGACCAAACTTATCATTCTCGGCCTCGTCATGACCCCACTTATCCAGGCTGAACGGTGGGTTTGCGGTCACGATATCAAACAGCATCAGGTCGCCATTTTTATCGAGCAGCTTCGGGTTACGAATGGTATCGCCCCACTCGATTTTGTGGTTGTCTTCGCCATGCAGGAACATGTTCATTTTCGCCAGCGACCACGTGGAGCCAATCGCTTCCTGACCGAACAATGCATAGTTACGGCTGTCATGCCCGGAGACAATCTTACGCCCGCACTTCATTAACAACGAACCTGAACCACAGGCAGGATCACAAATGGTATCACCCGGCTGCGGATCGAGCAGTTCAGCAATCAGGTCCGAGACTTCCGGCGGGGTATAGAATTCCCCGGCTTTTTGCCCACCGCTGGCGGCAAAGTTTTTAATCAGATATTCGTAGGCATTACCGATAACGTCCAGCGTACCTACACGGCTTGGCTTCAGGTTAAGATCTTCACCGGCAAAGTCTTCCAGCAGCTGACGCAGGATGGTGTTCTTTTGTTTTTCTTCACCCAAGCGGTCAGTGTTAAACGAAATATCCTGGAAGACACTTTTCCCGGCGTCTTTCAGTTTGGTGCCATTGGCTTCTTCAATCGCATGCAATGCCTGATCGATACGTTCACCGTTGCCTGGCTCATGACGGCGCTCATACAGCGCATAAAAGCTGGCGCTTTTCGGCAACACGAAACGTTCATTCGCCATCATCGCTTCAATCAGTTCCGGCGCATCACCATATTGCTCTTTATATTCGTCATAGTGATCCTGCCAGACATCAGAAATGTACTTAAGGAACAGCATTGTAAGGATAAAGTCTTTGTAGGTATCAGCACTGATGGTGCCACGGAACGTATCACACGCGGCCCACAGGGCTTTGTTGATCGTGTCCTGACTGATTTTGTCGTTCATGAATCATCCTGGTATGAAGAAAAGCTAGCGATGCAGGGCTTTGCATCGTAAAAAATTGTGGTAAATGATACCTCAAGAAACGCCCCTGGACACACCTGAATCGCAGTATCTTTACGGGAATTGTCCACCTGCTACCAACAGATGACTTACGGATGCCCTCAGGTTTACAAGTTAATAAATTCTAATAATATTAGTAGGATAGACTCAATATAAGCTATGGTGTAAAACTGTCGTTGGGGTAAATAGCCTACTCATTCTCTTGTAATCACAGCACTACCTTGCAAACTTCCATCAGAAAAAGGGTTTCTGACCTAAATAAACGAGGCACATTATGTTTGAAAACTATCTTGAACACCCTAAACGAGAACAAAAAAACGCTAACCTTCTAGCTAAATATCAGAATGACATTGATAAATTATCCGAAATTTTCACTGAGGATGATTTACTACACCTGATGACACAAGAACAACCAGATGGCACGCGTAAGATGCGCCCCTCATTAGCCTCTATCGAGATTTTCGCGCCCTCCGCATCAACATCCAATCAGATTAATTTTTTTCAGCATACCGATTACCTTGAAAAATGGTGTGCGCTACAACGTAAGGAGTTCGAAATATTGGCTATTAATATCTATGGCCGTATATCGATTAAACAAAATAAAATCCCAGTTAAAACCCTAAAGGAAATTGACACATTTCTGGAGATATTTCTGGATAAGGCATCCAAAGACTCGACACATCCGTTTTTCTCATTTTTAAACTCCCTCAATACTCTTGTGGATGAAAAAACGTATCAAAATAATGAATCTGACCATTGGGATGGAAAGGCTACAATGCTCAGCCATCGCAGCACCCTCAAAGACACATGTGAAAGCATCACTAAATATATCACCTCGTCAGATTTCATGAACTCTCTCCCGAAAGTTTCAAACCTGGAACCTCGGGATACCGCCCTCCTTTTCTTTGCACGACTTTGTGATGAATTTTATTTTACCTTCCTGTTTAAAACAATAGACCTAATGATAAATACTGGGCTTATTAAAAACAGCCATCTCAACCATCCTACAATGATTCAATTGATTACGTTTGCAATGATACCCTGTGAGGTTATGCGACCTGTTATTAATGAAAATGGCTATACAGCCACTTTAACCAACCCTGACAAGTTTATTTTTAATGAAACCATCCCCCGAGATAAAGAAAACATGACAGGGATACAAAAAAACATAAACCAGATTTTACACAAGACCTATATTTACATTGCACTACTTTTATTTCCCGCATGGAAACCCACAGCCAAAGAAATTATCCTTTTTCTTGAAGGTAAAAGTAAAACCGTTAAAGGATTATTAGATCTAAAATCGACAGCTCTGGGACTACCTTCAAAGATTAACGATGTAGGTCGTCTCAGCAAAGAGGAATATGTCACCCGATTACTATCACTTGCTCAGACTAAATGAACTCATAACGTCACGGCCCACAGAGAAAGGTCGTCTGAAGATAAAAAAATACAGTTCTAAATTGAAATGATGAACTGTGAAAACGACAACTCGCAATTAGCTCCCCTGACATCGTAATTTTCCTGGTACATATTCACAGGAGAACTACGATGTCCATTATTGATCTGCGTTTCAGCACTAAATCACTTCAGCAACTGCCGCATCCGACGACTGGTTGCCAGGAATACCGTGATATTCACTGCCCCCATCTGAGGGCGCTGGTCTATCCCAATCAAATCACGCTTGCGTTTCGGGCGACCATCAACAATCAGCGTATTTATGAAACGCTTGGCACTTTCCCGCATCTCGATATTGAAGATGCCCGTCTGAACACTATGATTCGGCTTGGTAATAAAAAACGCCTTGCCATACAGTCTCGCCGTCATACCGTCGAACAGGCTATCAATGACTTGTGGCTTCCTGACATGCGGTTATATAAGAAAAGTCCACAGTCTGAGCTATCGAAGCTCAATCGCCATATCCGTCCCTTCTGGGGAAAGCGTCGCCTCTGTCATATCACCCCAGGGGAAATCGAAAAATTCGCCGCTGGCCTGCGTCCGAAATTAAGCCCGGCAACAATAAACCGCCTTCTGGCTCTGCTCTCAAAGATATGCTCTCTGGCTGTACGCGCTGAATGGATAAATCATTCTCCGATGACCCACGTTCGTTATCTGAAAGAGAACAACGTTCGGTATCGCACACTTTCTGCCACTGAAATTCCATTATTTATTGCTGCCGCTGAAGCCCTGAATACGCCCGCTGCTGATGCCATATTGCTCGCACTCTATACCGGTATGCGTATTGGTGAAGTTTGTACCCTGAAATGGGATTACTGGCATCCTGATGCACAGCAGTTACTTCTCCCGGATACGAAATCAGGGCACCCATTCACCTGCCCGCTTGCAAATCCCGCAGTGTCTATTATTCAGCGACAGGAACAACTGGCACTCAGTACGAGCTGGATTTTCCCTCGCCTTACTGACGCCACTCGTCAGTTGAGCTATCCGCGTGAAACCTTTGCCCGTACCTGTCGGGATGCCCGTATAGAAAACCTGCGCATGCATGACCTTCGCCGGACGTTTGCTACCCGCGTTCTACAGGCAACCAGCGATATCGCCATGGCCTCCCGATTACTGAATCACCATTCACTCACTGCGACCCGCCGCTATGCCTTTCATAATGTAGCGGACTCTCAGGCGGTCGTATCACAAGTTATTGATGCATATAAATAAAAAATCTGACGGAATGAGCTGTGAGTTTTTTGACGTGTCATCAAACTGCGCGGCTCGTATGGTTAGAGCACACCACTGCAGGGCCCGGCAGTGACTGATAAAACCCTAACGACTTTTAGCTCAGAGGAGCCCTGATATGTACATAAATAGCAAACAGCTTGCTCTCCGCTGGGGGATTTCACCCAGCACGATTGCCAGCGACATCACCCGAAACCCGGCGAAACTCCCTCCGTTCATCCGGCTGGGACGTGCTATCCGTTTTCCCGTGGCTGAAGTGGAAGCCTGGGAAAAGCAGCAACTAACAAATATTCAGCCTTCGCACTAATTTCTCTTATCAAGGAACTAAACCGATGCAACCAGTAACAACACTCAACCCTGATTATCTGGTCAACACAAGTAATAACATTATTCCTGCTTCTGATGTCAGTGGCATCAGTGTCGTTGAAAACCGTCTGTACTTTATTGGCCGGGCGAGCCGCGCACTACACATTGAACACTTTGACACGCCGGACGCCGCCAAAATAGCGTTCAACACTTATGTCAGTATCTTCAAAGACAGCCTTTCTGACGAGGCTATCTACGAAGGTCGTAGCTGTATTGCCCGACTGAAGTTCGTCCACGGCATCAGCCTGTTCCAGGACAGCGAACAGGCCATTCTGATGCTGGTCAACCATTATGGTGGAGCACTAGTCAGCGAATCAGCTAAACCTGACACCCTTGATGATGCATTTCAGGAACTGGCTACCGCTCTTGGTAGTCGTGAATTTGAAGCAACACGCTTCCGCTGGTTACATGCAAACTGCCTTCTCTCCTCGCGGCTTTTGCCTATGGTCAAAAAAACGCCTAACGGCGTCGTAATTACAGTGAACGAAAAATTCGTTTCATTCGTCGCGACCAATGATGATGAGCACAAAGAGCAACTTTTTGCTGAGATTCGTACAGCTCTCATCTGATTTCCCTCCTGAATTCACGGTGCCTGTAGTGGCACCGCTCACCTGAATAAGAGAAACACCAATGATTGACATGAATGCACTGCTCGCGAATGTGGCGGGTGTGACGCAACCTGTCGCCCACACCGCTAAAACGCTTGATAACTTTCCGTTAATACCGCAAAAATCAAAAAAACGGCTGGACGTCAGCAGCCAGTTACATCTTGATATCGGCTTTGACACTGAATACGTCTATAACCCTGCAACAAAACAAAACGACATTCTGTCTTATCAGAGTTATGTTGTGCTGCCTGATGGAACGGGTGTTCCCGGAATCCTGTACCCCGCCAGCGCCCACAAAAAAGATCGCCTGTCGCTGAAAAACTTTCTCGCGAAAACCCTGACGCCGCTATTGAAGAATGAGCAGATTACCGAATGGCCGGGTTCGATTACGCTTTATGCTCATTTCCTGCGGGCTGATGTTGCCTCGTTTTCCGATTTCTGGAGCGATCACAAAATACTGCTGAAAGGAATTCGCAGTACAGTTAGCAGTTTTAAAAACCGCTACGGTATTGATTTTGATGAAGTCGAAAATCGTCGTGAAAAAAATAGCCTCATCACGTTTGATAAACGGACCAGCCCGCCCCGTTGCAGCAATGTGACGTTCACCGATACGTTGTTGATCACTCCGGGTGGGATGGGGCTGGCGGAATGTGGCCAATTACTTGGCCTGCCGAAACTAACCATTCCAGCACCTTATTCAATCAGCGATATGCGCCAGTATTTAAAAGGCGATCGACGCGGTTTCGAAGTTTATGCAGTTCGTGATGCCGAAATTGCCGTGCGCTATGCCTTACAGGTGAAATCGTTCTGCACCGAAAGTCTGATGATTGAGCGCGTCCCCACCACGATTGGTGCGATGGCTGTTTCCCGGTTTCTCAAGACCATTAAGGAAAGCGGCCAGTCTCCTGAAGTCTGTATGGGTACCCGGACAATATCGCAACAGTGCTGGAATCCGGATACTCATGGATTCAGAACGTTAAAATCGACGCAGAGTATACCCGCAAGGGAACTTTATGAGACATTCGCCATAAACTGCTATCACGGCGGTCGAAATGAGTGCTTTATGATGGGCATCACCCCTGAAAGCCAATGGTATGACTACGATTTGGCAGGCGCATACACCACAGGCCTATTGGATGTTTTGCAACCCGATTATGACAATCTTTATACGGGCCAAAATCCTGAGGAATTTTGCGGACATACCATGGGATTTGCGCTGGTCAGTTTTCGATTCCCCGACACAGTACGTTACCCCTGTCTGCCTGTCAGAACAGACCAGTATGGGTTGTTTTTTCCCTTGACGGGTGAATCATGGGCGACCGCCCCGGAAATAGCCCTCGCACTGTCTCTGGGTGCGGAAATAACTATTCAGCACGGTATTATAATCCCATGGCGTCAGTATAAATCTGATAATGCCTCGTCCCCGACAAAACTCGCAAGCTCCGTGTTTTTACCCTTTGTGCAACAGGTACGCGAAAATCGTAATCGCCATGATAAAGGGTCTCTGGAGGAGAAATTCTGGAAAGAGATCGGAAATTCACTGTACGGAAAACTCGCTCAGGGTCTTCACGCAAAGACTGCATTTGATACCGCCCGTGGGCTGAACAGCCCTCTGCCGCCTTCGTCAGTCACCCAGCCATTTTTTGCTGCACATGTCACGGGATTTGTCCGCGCGGTGGTGGGCGAGTTGATGAATGCACTTCCGCCGAATGCAATCGTGGTCAGTGTGACTACAGATGGTTTTCTGACAGATGTCTCTCTCGAGAATATCGATATGTCTGGTCCGCTATCTTCACGTTTTCAGGCGTTATGCGACATTGCGGATCCGGGCTCGTCTATGCTGACCTGTAAACATCAGGTCCGACAACTGGTCGCCATGAAAACCCGGGGACAGTTGACCTATAAGGAATCAGAAGGCTTCCCAATCGTCCACGCACGTGCAGGCGTTAAACCCCCTGCTGATATTCCACGCGACGACTATAACCGCTATATGGTAGATCTCTATATGAACAGGGCTCCGGGTCAGAAACTTCGCAGGGGGTCTCTCATTTCAACCCGTGATATGTGGTTGAATGAAAGCGACCTTGTCGCCGTTGAATCGGATATCCGATTAAATCTGGAGTTCGACTTTAAGCGCCAACTGATCGCCCCCACCATGAATGATGGACATTTGTTGATGTATTCCCGTCCGTGGAATGATATAGCGCAGGCACTTAAGCAACGCCAGCTTTTCGATGACTGGCGACAGAAACATACCCTGAAAGACGAATCCGACTGGGAGGACTGGTGTGATTTTCTCTATTGCAGAAACGTTTTTACCCCTCTGAAACTGAAAGTAGGACAAAATCGAAGCGATGATGTCCTTGTTCGCCTTTTCCTGCGGGCCCTGGCTCAACATCAATGGGGGCTCACGCCGGACGACAGAAAGCGACAAACCAGTGTTGAGATAGCTGCATGGCTGGTCGAAGCAGGCTACTCTGTGACATCCAGTGATGTTAAAAATGCAGGTCGGGCTAAGCTCCCACCCATTATCTTTGGTTCTCTAACTTCCCGAATGACTCGCCTGATGGACCATATAACGCTGAAATATCCTGGCTTCGCATTGCCCTCGGTAGTTTTGTAAATCCTTCACGCTGAATACCTGTTTGCTAAGCCCACGCTCCCTGTCGCGGGCTTTACTGTTTGGTAGATAATGAAGCATCGGTAATAAAGCTGCTTCCCGCAACCACCACAACATGGACAGGTTGAGTCCACAAAAACCATGCTAAAAATATATCACTGAATTTTATGGTTTTTATTTTTTAGAAATCCCTCTTCGGCCTGGACTCATCTTGTCCACCACCCTGCTGAAAATATCCTTCCAGCTTCAATTGATTGGATGCCTGAATGGATAAGCATGACAAACTTGGGTATCGCCTTGGATTGATACTGACTCGCCTTAACAACGGTGACTCGGTCACGGTGAGTGGGCTCGCTGAAGAGTTTAATGTCTGTGATAAGACCATCCGGCGTGACCTTACGCAGCGGCTGGCTTATCTCAACCTTCTTCGCAGTGGTAAGAAATATCACCTTCCTGTTGGCGTTCTGGGACAGCGCAGCAATACAGACTTGCGCCGCTTTACGCGTATTCTGGGTATTGAAGGGTTATTTCCACGCTGGGATGACCGCCTGTTAGGCATATTGCTGGGCAATGCTGAAAGTAATCCGTTTCTCATCAAACAGCGCCCCTACGAAAATTGTGGGGTTTTTATGTCTACGTTGAATACATTGTCAGACACGATTCGCAGCAGCAAAAAAATAAGCTTCATGTATAAAGCGAAAAGCTACAGCACCATTGAGCCCTATCGTATCGTCAGTGACAGGGGGATCTGGTATCTCGCTGCCATTGAGGGGGGTGTGCTGAAGAGTTTCGTCATTTCAGCGATGAAACAGGTTCTCCCCAGTAACGTGTCGTTTGCCATGTCGCCGGAGATTCATCTGCAAATCGAGAATGCGGAGAGTATCTGGTATGGCGCAGAGCTTACTGAAGTACTGATGTCAGTTTCTGCACGTGTAGCCCCCTGGTTCTTACGCCGCGCTCTGTTACCCGGACAGGAAATTATTCACACTTCCGCAAGCGGGGATTTACTCATGATTTCCCGGGTGGCTCACTTCGACCAAATTATCCCCCTCATCAAATACTGGATGCCCGGGGTAGAAGTTCTAAAACCAGCATCGATTCGTAATCAGGTGACGCAAGACATACGCCTTGCACTGAAACGATACGAGCTGAATGAAAGTACGGAATCAACCGGAGATAGCCCTAATGAATAAAGATGAAAAAGCGCTCGAGAATTTTTTTGAAACAATGGCAACGGATTTACTCAGCGGCCTTCTTGACGCCAATGATAATGAACAGAATGCGCATCTTAAAGCCTGGCTTGACGCGCCATTCAATGTGGTTCCCAAACATCTCCTCCAGCATGCAGAGATGATTTGCAATCACTTCAATGCCGGTGAAAACGGACATTTGTTAATGCACGGTATTGATGATCAACTGGCAGCAATGAATCTTTCCCGCAAGGAACGCTTTAGCCCTATGAAAAAAGGGATCGTTGGTTATGCTGCACCCCGTGACCTGGAGAAAGTAAATTCATTGCTAAAAGTGATTATTTCTTATTACGAGTGTGCATTAATCAAAGCGAGGATGAGTACTGATTAAACAATGGAGTTTTGAAAAACATTATTGTTGATTATTTTCTGTTAAAAAACGGGAGTGATTACTCCCGCATACCTTATCGTCAGAGTTTAACTAATCCAGCTTTAATTGCCAGACGGACACATTTATTAGCCTCCTTCATAATGACATCCTGCGGATATCGGTTCATTTCCCGATACCCATCAGATTTAGCCATACGGCCTTCCATTCCGGCATTATCCAGAATGGCCTTCCAGGCATCCCGAATTTTCTTTGAGTCCTTTTCTCCGACGCCACCGGAGAGTGTGCCAAATAACTCTTTGGCATTACTGTTGAGATTTTTGTATTCTGCTGAGTTTGGATCCAGCAACATCGCCATTTGAGTTGACTGGCGAGTAGCTTCATAACAACGCCCTGCTGTATCAAGAGAAACGGAAGCGGCTATTGAGGTGAGAGGCACAATAGCCACAAGACATACAATAATTATCTTTTTCATATCATTCATATCCACTTAGATGAGAGGAATTATCTGTTCTGGCTACTGTCTGTTTGATGGTTTCGGTAAAATGTCACACACTTATCTGCAAACGCTGCCTGCTGGTATGCCCGAGGCAGTTCATTCTCCAAGGCGATGGTGTTT
Organism: Citrobacter sp. Cpo221; assembly: GCF_030332345.1. NCBI lineage: Bacteria > Pseudomonadati > Pseudomonadota > Gammaproteobacteria > Enterobacterales > Enterobacteriaceae > Citrobacter > Citrobacter sp. Cpo221. The sequence goes on along the minus strand of NZ_JAOWIA010000063.1, from coordinate 152,959 downwards.
TCATTAATCGATTCTTCGTCAACGCCATAACGTTGTAGCTCTCCCTCCAGATATTTATGAATTTCAGCAGTGACCTTTTTATCTGACTGCATGAGTTGCCTGTTTGTACTGTCCATCGCAAGATAACAGGCTACACGGTTATTTACCTGAACAAGCCCGGCATGCGCCTGTGACAAAAAACCTATGAACAACAGAGTCGCTATTATCTTTCTTTTCATCTTATATCCTAAATTAAGGTGATTTATTTGGTTCATTGCAGAGCCTAATGCAATGCGAGGACAGGTTATGTCCATGTAGAGAAAATTATTTGAATATTCCTTGCCTGACTCGCTCTCTTATCAGAGGAGCCAACCGCACTTTCCCGGGAGAAATAACTTCCGTTACTGTTTCCACCCTCAATAAGTCCCGTCGCCCTGTCCTACGGGAAACAGAAAACTGCTGGCAAATATCATTAACCGACAGAGAATTACCGGTATAGAGCTGGAGCAATATCCACCCCAGTCTTTCAGCGATCTTCTCGCCTCGTGACTGACGCATCATGGGTACCTGTATAGTTTCGTTTTAACAATCCATCGGCCAACTCCTCACCTAACACACTGTAATATCGATATTATTTATGCGGTGTAAAACTGCCGTTGGGGTAATAGAGTAATCGTTATCACCCTGCCTCTAAGGGACACTCCATTTGGAACTAAACCACGAGGGATCTGAGATCCCCCGTGTCTGCACATTTTTATGCGAACAGCCTGGTAAAAGAGACATCATCCCCATGCTGTGATGCACGCCACATGCAGAAGATTACAAAGCCGCCCGCTTTCTTCCTGTTCATAACGGGTCAACAACTTTCCGGAGTTACCGCTACCCGGTAAACATCCATAGCCAGATACTCCATAAAGTTTCCCTCCCACAAAGACCAGAGCTCATTCATCTCTGCTGTCAGTGCAATATCTCCAGCCAAATAATGGAAGACATAATGACCCGACCAACAAAAGTCCATTTCCTTTTCCAGTTCCGGGTAGACTCGCCCCATGTAACTAAAGTCTGTGACATAATCGAAATACCATTCGTTATCTTTACGGATAAACCGCATTTCAACCGGGTGAAAGCCACCGGATTCTGCACTGTAGTCCGGATCACGGAAATTAATGACTACTGATCTAACCGATGTTTGCAGAGATTGTTCTGCCAGAAGCGTAGCGATGTGCTGCTGAAATAACTTGGTAACAGGCAGCATTAATCCTGCCTGTTTTAAGACATACTGGGTTTGCATAATGAACTCTCCTGAAGAAGGTGAATAGTAGTGAGTAGGCGTATCTGATTGTATGAACGTACTGGTAAAGAATTAATCCTCCGCAACCCTTTCTCGATCACCAACCTTGCTGAGTGTTTTCAGGCGCACCCGCCAGTCGGCATATAAAACATGCGTAAACAATTTCTCCGGATGCGCCTCCAGCAGGCATATATCTGGCGAGCGCAGAACAGCAGCCAGAAAACCAGCATTATTGGCACTAGCCCCTTTAAACAGAGGCCTGAATACACCAGATGTGAAGCCCGTCGTTGGTTGTACTTCGAGCACACTTTCAATTTTAGAAAGTGAAATCCAGTCCTTAGAGAACAATCCCCCGCTGCCATTTGCCAGGAGGCGCAGATAAAGTTCATTATCCGTTTCAGACATTGCCAGTTGCCATGTCAGCATACCACTGGCTTTAGGGCTGATTTTTTCCGTCTGTCCTGATTCAATGAGCAGCTTATAACTTTCTTCAGGTAATATTTGCTCATCTTCAGTGATACTTTTTTCAACGTCACTTAAATCATTACTTAACTCCAGCTCATCGTGTTCATTATTATTTTTTCCTGACTTTGATTTTCTCATTTTTATCTCCTGATTTTAATCTGATTTACAGACGGGATTCCGCCACAGACATTAATGTATCAATCCCGCCCAGAGGGCAATTGGGATGAAACAACAAATAAATACCATTTCCATTATCTTCTGTAATTGATAGCATCAAGTAATATTCATCTGTCAGATAGACCACGAACTCAGGGTTTGCAATTAAATGATGAATTACATCCAATACGTGTTGTTTAATATCTTCGGGAACATCACCGGGTTCAATGTACATTAATGTCACACCGACCTTTCCCCAAAAAATCATTGCGGAAGCTTCATCATCAAATGGGAGAATCAATTCTTTTCTCAAGACAGTCATAACTGAATCGGGAAGAAATAGCGACGGCAGGTCTTGCCAGCTCGAGACCAATTTCATTGAAAAATCCTCATAAACAAAAAACCCGATACGTTTTAAGTATCGGGGTTAGATAGACAGGGAAAAGAATCTATAATTGACTTCAGAGGCCATCTATATTCGTTCATAATATCCACACGATTTACAGACCAGCACTGGCGCATTATTTCTCTCTCGTTGCTCCATAAACCCAAAGAGACGTTTTATTGCCCTGATGATGTCTTTGAGCAATTCAGATAATTGACTCGAGCTGATATAACCCGCTGACGTTGTCAGGAACCGATCATCGTGAGTCAACGCCGCTATCTTTCCGGCTGTTTCTGTCACTGTGTTTCGGCTAGCGCACTTAGGACATTTTAACGACATAATCATTCTCCACGTTTAAGGGGTGCTAAAATCATCATTGTTACCAGCAGTAACGGTGTTCAAAAGAAGGTCAGTTACGCCCTGCCCGGTCTGACGCATACGCTCTGGTGTCAATTTCGCGTAGCGCTCCGTGCTTTGAATACTGGCATGCGCCAGCTGGGCTTTAACGTCATACAGACTGTACTGGCCACTGGAGACAAGTAATGATGCGACGGAATGCCGCGTGGTGTGGAAACAGACTTCACTCTTATCTATACCGCACTCGGCCAGTATTTTTTCATACGCCCAGCGGGGTTCTGATATCGGCTTTCCATTATCTTTTACGGCAAACAGATAGGGGTTACTGCCAACCCTTGGGATCGAATCAATAATCGATAATGCGACATCACTGAGATACACAGTCCTGCTGCGACCATTCTTAGTATAAGGAATGAACAAGGACCTGTTATCCCGATCAATATGTTTGTGCATGACGTTAAGCATTTCTGATTTGCGGGTGCCAGTTAGCAGCAACATGGCGATCAGCCCTCCGGCAGCTTTATTGCGGTATCGAGATGCAGCATCGAGGATCCTCCTGATCTCATCAGCGTCAAAAAAGCGCGTCCGCTGATTATTCTCCTTCAGCAAAGGGATCTTATCGGCTTCATTCTTCTCCAGGACATCCTGTCGTAGCGCATAACGCCCCATAGTTTTCAGAATAGCCAGTGCCCTGTTACAGGTAGACGGGGCATACTGCTGGCCGTGAATACGACCCTCAAGCATGTCGAAAAGCACCTGCTGGATCTCCCGGGCCCGAAGGTCACAGTAACGAATCTTCCCCAGACGGGATTCAATGTATTGCGTGAAACGCTGCACATCCTTATCCCAGGACTTTTTATGGCGCTTGATGAACGGAACATAGGTCTGGTGGAAAAACTCACTAAGTGTGGGCATCGCACGGTAGTTATCGCGCTCCGCTTTCGGGTCATTACCCAATGCAATTGACTCTTTGTGACGACGCGCTATCTGACGGGCTGTCCCCACATCAATTTCAGGGAATCTGCCAATACTGATACTTTTTTTGGTACCGTGGAATGTGTAGCGCAAGAGAAAACGTTTGTTACCCGTTCGGCCTGAGAGACATTTAAGGCCGATGACTTCGGTATCAGACACCTCAAGCTCTGTAGAACGGGTACCAGTGTTTGCCGGAAGGGCTTTGATGGATGAATTGGTGAATCGGAAGGATTTTTTCATAATTACCCACATGTATCTTACTGATATCATGAAAATAATATATATCTGAAGGTGTATTTATTACGGGGTGGGATTGGAGAATGGAAAGGCTATTTGACGCGTACAAACGGATATTACAGGAGGTTGACGCCCGGTCATTTAACCTGAGTGAGGATAAATACTCAGGCGTCTTTTTACCTGTACCCTTTGAAGAATACTGGCATTCACCGGTAAAAATCATGCTGGTTGGACGTGAAACCGCTAGCTGGAATACGCTGAATGGTAAGAATACGATGTCACGGGTGCTGGGACTTATACCTGACGTCACCATCGGGCAAGTGGTTGAAGAGGCTGTAGCTCGTTACAGGAATCATCTTCCGGTACAAAATGATGGCACCACCGACCTCAAATCACGTAGCCGCTTCACGCAATATCATTTCAGGCTGGCCCGGGAGCTTAATATTCCTCCCCAGGCAATCGTGTATGCCAATCTACTGGCGTGGGATTACGACGGACTGACCCCTCTCAATCGCCCTCAAAATGAAGTGCAGGAAGTCATATTAGCCTCGCTGAAACTGCTGGCGGTACAAATTAAATACCTTGAGCCTGATTTCATCATCTTTGCATCTGGAGCACGGAGGACAGACTACATCATAAAACAGGTGCTTACTGAGCTAGGCGGCTATGAGACTTCTTCAGTCATTCCGGGGAAGCTATGGGAGTTCAAAACAGGTAATACAATCTGTTTTAGGATTGCCCATCCAAGGGCTATGCGCGGACATCAGAAGTACAGAGATGAGGTGATTGCACGAATTAAGCAATTTTGTACTCAGGGTGGCTAGAACATTACAGCTTGCTCAGCAGGCCCCCCTTCCTGGAAGAGTACCGGAAAACAGGCAAAGCGGCCTGGTTCTCTATGCTGGAGGCGACACGTTCGATTCGGCATTGCCAGGCTGGAGATTGCAGCTCATTGCACCCCGTGAGCACAGGATATGCACAGGGCGTGAATTTCAGGCACAAAAAAACCACCCGTAGGTGGTTTCACGACACTGCTTATTGCTTTGATTATACTTGTCTTTCCCATGGTGCCCGGAGCGAGACTTGAACTCGCACAGCGCGTACGCCGAGGGATTTTAAATCCCTTGTGTCTACCGATTCCACCATCCGGGCTCGGGAAGAAATTGGAGGCGCGTTCCGGAGTCGAACCGGACTAGACGGATTTGCAATCCGCTACATAACCGCTTTGCTAACGCGCCGAAATCTTCTGGCTTTACAGCCAGACATCCGCTATTGCCGATGTCTTAAATTTGGAGCGGGAAACGAGACTCGAACTCGCGACCCCGACCTTGGCAAGGTCGTGCTCTACCAACTGAGCTATTCCCGCATCACCAAGTAACTTTGTTAATCACTTGATTTTGTTATCGTCTGGCAATCAGTGCTGCCGTTCGATGCGTTGCATTCTACTTACCTGACGCAATGAGTCAACGATATTTTTCACCACTGACGATCGTTTGCTGAAATTTGCGTCGAAACGATCACTGATCAAGCAAATCTCCACGTGCAGCGCTCAAATACTGGAACATTGACCACAAAGTCAGTATCGCGGCGACGAAGAAAAGTGCGATCCCAGCATACTCTACCCAGATATTTGGACGCCACAGCAGCCAGGCCAGAGCAGCCATTTGCGAAGTGGTTTTCACTTTACCGATCCAGGATACGGCTACGCTGCTGCGTTTACCCAGTTCGGCCATCCATTCACGCAGTGCAGAGATGATAATTTCACGCGCAATCATTGTTGCGGCAGGAAGCGTCACCCACCAGCTGTGGTAATGCTCTGTCACCAGGACCATCGCGATTGCCACCAGCACTTTATCAGCGACCGGATCGAGGAAGGCGCCAAAACGCGTGCTTTGGTTCCAGCGGCGCGCCAGAAAACCGTCAAACCAGTCAGTGACCGCTGCGATACAGAAGATCAGCGCACAAACAAAGGGAGCCCAGGTGAATGGCAGGTAAAAAGCCAATACAAAGAATGGGATCAGGATGACGCGAAACAGCGTGAGCAACGTAGGGATATTAAATTGCATATGACGGATAACTATCTGTTGTCAGTGAAATTACCCCTATGTTGCTACAGAGGGCCTAATGTTTCAACGAGTAGAAGATCTTTTCTGCCAGAGCTTGCGAAATACCCGGCACTTTTGCAATTTCTTCGATACTTGCGTTACGAAGGCCTTGCAAACCTCCCATATATTTCAACAACATCTGGCGACGCTTTGGCCCGACACCTTCGATGGTCTCAAGCGTACTGGTGCTTTTCACTTTCGCCCGCTTTTTACGATGCCCGCTAATCGCATGATCGTGAGATTCATCGCGGATATGCTGGATAACGTGCAATGCAGGCGAATCCGGCGGCAAACTAAAGCCCTCACCTTCCGGCTCAAAGAACAGCGTTTCCAGACCGGCTTTACGATCGGCCCCTTTTGCTACCCCCAGCAAGAGTGGGTGCTGTTTGTCCCAGGGAACGTCCAGCTCAGCAAAAACGGCTTTCGCCTGCCCTAACTGACCTTTACCGCCGTCGATCAATATGACGTCCGGAATCTTACTTTCTTCAATCGCCTTACCGTAACGCCGACGCAAAACCTGATTCATCGCCGCATAATCATCACCCGGCGTAATACCGGTAATATTGTAACGCCGATATTCTGCGCGCAGCGGGCCATTGGCATCAAAGACCACGCAGGAGGCTACCGTCTGTTCACCCATCGTATGGCTGATGTCGAAGCACTCCATACGCTTCACCGCAGGTAACTTCAACACCGATGCCAGCGCCGTCAGACGTTGCGTAATCGTCGACTGCTGAGAAAGTTTCGTGGTGAGCGCCACTGCCGCGTTGGTCCGCGCCAGCTTCAGATAACGCGCGCGATCCCCTCGCGGTTTCGTCTGCACGTTAATCTTCCTGCCGGCCAGTTCAGACAGAGAGTCTGCCAGCAGGGTTTTATCGCTAAGATTAAAATCGAGCAGGATCTCCCCGGGTAAGGTACGCATCTGGCTCCCCTGCAGATAAAACTGCCCGACAAAGGTTTCGACGACCTCGCCGAGTTCCGTGCCACCGGGTACTTTCGGGAAATAGCTGCGGCTGCCCAGCACTTTACCCTGGCGAATAAACAGAACGTGCACACAGGCCATACCGGCGTCAAACGCCACGCCAATGACGTCCAGATCGTCTCCGTTATTAGAGACAAACTGTTTTTCTGTCACGCGGCGTACGGCCTGGATTTGGTCACGAATGCGCGCAGCCTCTTCAAATTCGAGATTTTGGCTGGCCTTTTCCATGCGGGCGATCAGCTGCGTTAATACCTGATCGTCCTTTCCGGACAGAAACAGACGAACATACTCGACCTGCTGAGCATACTCTTCCTCACTCACCAGACCCGCAACACACGGACCAAGACAGCGGCCAATCTGATATTGCAGACAAGGCCGAGAACGGTTGCGATAAACGCTGTTTTCGCACTGGCGGATAGGGAATATTTTCTGCAACAGCGCCAGCGTTTCACGCACCGCATAACCGTTAGGGAACGGTCCAAAGTATTCGCCTTTGGCATGCTTTGCCCCGCGATGCATCGCCAGGCGCGGGTGGGTATCGCCGCTAAGGAATATAAAAGGGTAGGATTTATCATCGCGCAGCAATACGTTATAGCGCGGCTGATACAGCTTGATGTAGTTGTGCTCAAGCAATAACGCTTCGGTTTCAGTGTGCGTTACCGTGACATCAATCTGCTGGATTTGCGCGACCAGCGCTTCGGTCTTGCGTGACGCAAGATTACTACGGAAGTAGCTGGAAAGCCTTTTTTTCAGGTCTTTCGCTTTCCCGACATAGATAACCGTCCCGGCGGTATCATACATACGATAGACGCCGGGCTGACTGGTCACGGTTTTCAGGAACGCTTTGGCATCAAACTGATCGGTCACTGGCTTGTTAATGTCTCCGCATTACACAGGCCATGGCGAATTGCCAGGTGAGTCAGCTCTACATCGCCGTGAATGTTTAATTTACTGAACATTCGATAGCGATAGCTGTTCACCGTTTTAGGACTAAGATTCAGTTGCTCTGAGATCTCATTGACCTTCTGACCTTTGGTGATCATCAGCATAATCTGCAACTCGCGTTCAGACAAACTGGCAAACGGGGTTTCCGTTTTCTCAGGCTCAATCTGGCTGAGCGCCATTTGCTGAGCGATATCGGAGGCAATATAACGCTGCCCGGAATAAACCGAACGAATCGCACTCACTACTTCCTGGGGGGCGGCGCCTTTGCTGAGATACCCTGCCGCCCCTGCCTGCATAACTTTTGCAGGTAATGGGTTTTCGGTGTGCACCGTCAGCATGATCACTTTAATGTCTGCCGTGGAACGCGCAATTTTGCGGGTTGCTTCCAGACCGCCAATACCGGGCATATTCATATCCATCAGCACAACGTCAACGGAATTTGAGCGGCACCATTTTACCGCATCTTCACCGCAGCACGCTTCGCCGACAACTTTTATGCCTTTTATATCTTCCAGAATGCGTCGTATCCCTGCGCGCACCAGTTCGTGGTCATCAACAAGAAAAACGTTGATCAAAGGAATATCTCCAGAATAGGGATAACGCTACCGATAGTTAATCGGTCCTATGTTAACGGGTTTTATCTCAACTTTGAAATGTAAAAAACGCCCGACTTTCGATTTTGCTCTCGTTTTTGGAAATTAGATTGTACGACGAGTGGAAACTTTCAGTCCTGACAGCCTTCTGCCACGGTTATATCTGCATAGCTGTTTCAGAATAGTGACAAAAAATTCATATTCCTCCGCTGAATGCAAAATAGGCAGTCAAAGTTGTAACAATAATTAACGAGGAAAATACTCGAAATAAACAACATGTGGAGAAAATATATGCACTGCAACATATTGTTTATTTTAATGTCCACAACATTAATCCGCGCAAAAAACAACCACAGATATTTTTAGCCTCGCTTATGGTATACTCCGCCGCCTTAAGATTTGACATCGCACTTTTTCATTGAAACATAACGAGGAAAATAAATGAGTACGCCTGACTTTTCCACTGCTGAGAATAACCAGGAACTGGCCAATGAAGTCACCTGCCTGAAAGCCATGTTAACGCTGATGCTGCAGGCAATGGGTCAAGCCGATGCAGGCCGCGTGATTCTTAAAATGGAAAAACAGCTCGCGCTGATTGAAGATCAATCACAGGCGGCGGTATTTTCCAACACGGTTAAGCAAATTAAACAAGCTTACCGCCAGTAAAAAGAAACCGGCTGATAGCAATGCTCTCAGCCGGTTTTGCGTCTGACACTCAGAACGATAATTTACTCAGATAAGCCCGGTTGCCGCGGCATAACAGGCTATCTGCGTTTTGTTTGGCGCATTGAATTTCTTTTGCATATTCTTCTGGTGGAAGTTCACTGTATTTTCGGAAATCGACAGAATGATGGCTATCTCTGAAGAGGTCTTGCCCTCGGCCGTCCATTTCAATATTTCCTTTTCCCGCTTGCTAAAGCGCATTTCTGGCGCCATAACCATGTCATCTTCCAGCCGCGTCAGTACAGACAGGCTTTCCCGTACCAGAAGCTGCATCCTGAGCTCCACTTCATCGTTTGCAAAGCGACTATTACGGATACTCGCCCGCGATACCGATAAAAAACCCAACGCCCGATTAGGCAACATTAAGCATTGCGTCATCCCTTTGCGTAAACCGTGATTGCGTGCGGCGTCCCACAAAGGTTGTGCATCGCGAAACAGAGTATCGTTCCAGGGTAAATGCCCCTGACTGAAGTTTTCAGGTTTCAGCACCGGATCAATGGCGAAATAATTTTCGGACTGATAATGCGCCACCCATGCTTTGGGATAGGTCGTATGAAGTGACGTTTTAGGTCGGGTAAAAGGTACCGGATGACGAACACAGAGCGCGTAAAAATCAAACTCTAAGTGCTGCGTCTGTTGCTGTAATTCATTATAGACATCCTCTGCCGCCGCCATTTCCTGAAAGCGTAACAGCATGCTCCGTCGCCAGGTGAAGAAATCATGATCCTGCATACTAAGTGGTAATGCCCCTGAGATTGATAATCATCCAAACATATGAAACAAGCTAACACATAAATGTATTTTATATATGCAAATTATCGGACAAATGAACAATTACTTGAGTATTACTCAACAGCGGAAGGAAGTAACAGAATCAAATGCTAATAATAAAGCAATAATTATAAATAGTTATGCGAAGAGCACTCGCCAGAAACAATCCCAGCGAGCGCTATATGTACTATTTATTGCATCAAAAACTTTTCAAGAAACTGACGGGTACGCGGCTGCTGCGGATGCGTGAATAAGGATTTTGCTGGTCCCTGCTCTACAATCCGTCCTTGATCCATAAATATCGCTCTATCGGCAACATCGCGAGCAAAGCTCATTTCATGCGTCACAATCACCATGGTGCGTTTTTCCTGCGCCAGTTGGCGGATGGTATTAAGTACCTCGCCAACCAGTTCAGGATCAAGTGCGGAGGTCGGTTCATCAAAAAGAATAACCTCAGGTCGCATCGCCAGCGCTCGGGCAATCGCTACGCGCTGCTGCTGTCCACCCGATAAACGCCGCGGATAGCTGGTTTCTTTACCCGCCAGCCCGACTTTCGCCAGCAGCTCGCGCGCACGAGCTGTCGCTTCAGCTTTTGGTTCACCTTTGACTATCACCGGCCCTTCAATAATGTTTTCCAGCACCGTCCGATGCGGGAACAAATTAAAGTTCTGGAACACAAAACCGACGTGCTGACGTAACTGACGAATCAGCCCTTTCTGCTGGGTCAACGAACGCGCGGTATCAATGGTAATCTCACCCACTTTAATGGTGCCCGCCTCCGGTTGCTCCAGCAAATTAATGCTACGCAGCAGTGTGGTTTTGCCCGATCCGCTCGGCCCGATAATCGCGACTACTTCACCAGGTTTGACGTCAAGATCGATCCCATGCAGCACCGTTTGCCCATGAAATTTTTTGACCAGGTTTCTGACTTCGATAGCACTCATTTCGGCTCTCTCTCCTGGCGATTCAGTTGTTCTTCAAAATAGTTTTGCAGCGCAGAAAGCACCGTCGCCATCACCCAGTAAATCAACGAGGCCGCCAGATACATCGTAAAGACTTCCAGCGTACGCGAGGTAATCAGCTGCGCCTGACGGAACAGTTCCGGTACCTGAATAGTGGCGGCCAAAGAAGTATCTTTCACCAGACTGATAAAGCTGTTGCTCAGCGGCGGCAACGCAACGCGCGCAGCCTGCGGCAGGATTGCCCGGCGCATGGTCTGCCAGCGCGTCATACCAATACTGGCACCCGCCTCCCACTGTCCTTTGTCGATGGAAGAGATTGCCGCACGCAGGGTTTCCGCAGCGTAGGCAGCCGTATTCAGCGACAAGCCAATCATCGCCGCCGGGATGGGATCAAGCTCAATACCAAACTGCGGCAGACCGTAATAGATCATGAACAGCTGGGCAATCAGCGGTGTTCCGCGAAAAATAGAGATATAAAAACGCGCCAGCCAGCGCACAGGCAACAGCGGCGACAAACGCATCAGCGCCAGGATAAACCCCAGCACGAGGCCAAAAAACATGCCGCCGATACTCAGTTGCAGCGTAAAAACCGCGCCTTTGAGCAGATACGGCAGAGAATCTATTACCAGTTGGATACTTTCATGCATTAGCGTTTTTCGACCTGGTTGTTACACGTGAGGATGGTAGGCAAACAGTGCAGGTGCCCCACCGGTATGAATAAAGAGGATTGGCCCTTCGTCTTTAAAGCGTTTCTGGCTGATACCGTCAATCAAACCCGCCATCGCCTTACCGGTATACACCGGATCCAACAAAATGCCTTCCAGGCGCGCCAGCAATTTTACCGCCTCCATGCCCTCTTCGTTTGGCGTACCGTAGCCTGGCGCAAAATAATCGTCCCATAGCAGGATATCCGCGGAGGCCGTCAGTTCCAGTTCTCGGGCAATATCCTGCTGCAGCGTAACAACTTTGGGTTTTTGATCCGCCACGCTGCGCGAGACAGTCACGCCGATAAGTTCGACGTCTGGCATCAATTGTTCCAGACCCACGGCCAGTCCGGCATGCGTTCCCGCACTGCCCGAGGCAACCACTACGGAAGAGAGCGCGACGGCCCCTTCACACTGCTGGGCAATTTCCAGCGCGCTTTCCACATAACCCAGTGCGCCCAGCGCGTTAGAACCGCCAACCGGGATCACATACGGGCGGAAGCCCTGTGCTTCAATGCGCGTCGCCAGTTCCTGAAGCTGCGCATTCGGGTCGGTCAGCGCATCGCACATTTCGATTTGCGTATTAAACAGGTCCAGCAGCAGACGGTTGCCGTTGGTGAGATAGTTTTCCGCAGTAGAGCCTATCGGATTTTCCAACAGCGCCACGCAGTGCAGACCAAGCTTAGCCGCTACCGCCGCCGTCTGACGAACGTGGTTAGACTGGATGGCACCTGCGGTTATCAGCGTATCAGCGCCTTCACGCAGTGCGTCTGCGGCCAGGAATTCCAGCTTACGCAGCTTATTGCCGCCCATAGCCATCGGCGTGACGTCATCGCGTTTGATGAAAATATCGCGCCCGAGGTGGTCGGAGAAACGTGGAAGATATTCGAGCGGCGTTGGCGCGCCAATAAATTCCAGACGTGGAAAGCGCGTTAAGTTATGCAGCGGCATACAGCCTCCGGTATTCGTTGTTGTGATGTTCTTTTTATTATGCACGCTCAGGCGCAATGAAATAAAAAAAGGCGCTGTTAAAGGCGCCTTTTTTCATCGGATGCCGATTATTTCGTCACATCCGCTCCAAACCATTTTTCAGACAGAGCTTTCAGCGTACCGTCTTTCTGCATTTCAGCAATGGCCGCATCAACCGCTTTCAGCAGATCTTCATTGCCTTTGCGCAGCGCCACGCCGGACTCCTGGCGGGAGAATGCTTCACCGGTCACAGCCAGCGTATCCTTGGTTTTCTTGACCAGATCCAGCGCTGCCAGACGGTCAACCAAAATGGCGTCGATACGGCCTACACGCAGATCCTGGTATTTGGTCGGGTCATCATCATAGGTACGAATATCCACGCCCTGCACGTTCTGGCGCAGCCACTCTTCATAGTTGGTGCCCAGACCAACGCCGACTTTTTTACCTTTCAGATCGGCAGCGGTCTTAATAACGCCTTCATTACCTTTCTTCACCAGCGCCTGAATACCAGAAACCGTATACGGGGTAGAGAAATCGTATTTTTTCTTACGTTCGTCAGAGATGGTCACCTGGTTGATGACCACGTCAATGCGCTTGGAATCAAGAGAGGCCAGCATACCGTCCCACTTGGTCGGCTTCAGGTTAGCTTTCACCCCAAGGTGCTTGGCCAGTTCCTCAGCGAACTCCACTTCGAAACCGGTCAGCTTGCCGTCATCGCCCTGAAAACTAAACGGGGGATAGGTCCCTTCCAGGCCCACCAGCAGCGTGCCGCGCTCTTTAACTTTATTTAACAGACCTTCATCTGCATAAGTCTTTACGCTCATTCCAGCGACAAGTGCAACAGCCATTACACCCATCAGAGCCTGACGTCCCAGAAGTGCTAATTTCATAGTTACCCCGAATATTGTCATTAGTGACTACTATTTATTCACAAACCATTCGAGTTGTATCAAGGCGGCAAGCGAGTGAATCCCCAGGAGCTTACTAAAGTAAGTGACTGGGGTGAATGAACGCAGCCAACGCAGAGACAGCTTGAAGGATGACGTGTATATGACTGTAGTGTAGAGCGTTTGTCGTGATCCACAAACACAACTCTGTTACACCTTATTCGTTTTTAATATATATCAGAACTGGCTGTCCAGGAGGATTTCTGCATATGTCCCATATGGGTATGGGCTTTGAACTGCTCATACTTACGCAAGGCGATGCGGTAATTGTTGGTGCTGGTTTCCGGCAGCCACGGGGCAAGGTTTTCGTCTAGGAACCCATCCTGCAGCAGGTCATGAGAGATATTTTGTTCGGTCAGGTGATTCCCGAGGCGACGCAGACGGACAACGTATTCACGTACCGTGCCGTGACTCATTTCGGTTTGCTCAAATAAAAACTGTTTAAAACCGATAATGTCGAAAAAGTCGCTCTGCTCTTTGCAATGCAAATCACCGCAAAAACGACACAGTGCCACCCACTCTTTTTTCTCCTGCTCCCACTCGGCTTCATCCAACAAAGTGTCCAGTCGAGCGATGGCGATTTTATTCACAATTTGCCCGCGACGAACCAGCGTGATCCGGTCGAGCAACTTAAAGCAATGGGCGCAATGCGTCTGGCTGTGTTTGAAATCTTTGAGGTAGCGGCTTAGAGGCCGTCTTTTTGATTGCTGCACCGTCATGAGAACTCCTGGTAGTCAATTCGTAATGCGGCATTGTTCAGGGGTAATGATGTACCCCTATAGCTTACCCAGCTTGGTGCGTAGACGTTTGATGGCCTGACTGTGCAACTGGCTGACCCGTGATTCCCCGACTTCCAGTACCGCGCCAATCTCTTTCAGATTCAGCTCTTCCTGGTAGTACAGCGTTAACACCAGCTTTTCGCGCTCCGGCAACGCCTCGATCGCGTCCATCACGCGCTGGCGGAGGTTACCCTCAAGTAGCTGTTGTAACGGGTTTTCCTGCTGATGTTCTTCCGTCACCAGCTCAATACTATCGCCATGCTCTTCCCGCCACTCGTCATAAGAGAAAAGTTGGCTGTTATTGGTATCGAGCAACATCTGACGATACTCTTGCACAGGAATAGCCAGACGCTCCGCCACTTCGGTTTCCGTCGCGTTGCGCCCTAATTCCTGCTCCAGTTGTCCCATCGCCTGTGCCACTTCGCGAGCATTGCGCCGAACGCTACGCGGCACCCAATCCCGGCTACGTAGTTCGTCCAGCATTGCTCCACGAATACGCTGCACTGCGTAAGTGGTAAATGCCGTTCCTTGCAAAGCGTCATATCGGTCAACGGCATTCAATAACCCGATGCCGCCCGCTTGTAGCAGGTCATCCAGTTCTACGCTCGCCGGCAAACGCACCTGAAGGCGCAATGCTTCGTGACGCACCAACGGTACATAACGCTGCCACAGCGAGTGTTTATCCATTACACCTTCAGCGGTATACAGTGAATTCACGATAAACAGCCCTGCGTTAAATGAGTTATCGGCATGATTATCCGTTTCTGCAGGGGTTTTAATCGGGTGAATAGTGGGTGAAATGAGGGGTTATTTGGGGGTTACGGGTAAAGCTAAATATAAAAAACCCCGCCGGAGCGGGGTTTGTGTAGTAAGCGTAAATTAACGCAGCAGAGACAGAACGTTCTGCGGAACCTGGTTGGCCTGTGCCAGCACAGAAGTCCCTGCTTGCTGCAGGATCTGTGCTTTAGACATATTGGACACTTCGGTCGCGTAGTCGGCATCTTCGATACGGCTACGTGCAGAAGTCAGGTTGTTAATGGTATTACCCAGGTTGGTGATAGTGGAATCGAAACGGTTCTGAACTGCACCTAAGTCGCCACGGAAAGAATCAACTTGAGACAACGCATTATCAATTAAAGCTAACTGTCCGCGAGTAGCTTCGCTTGCGGCACTTTGCTTCACAAGGCTTGCATTCGCTGATCCTGCATCTTTTACAAAAATAACTTCTGAATCATTTTTAACTTTAACTGCACCACCTGCATCAACAGTATAATCAACTTTACCTGCACCGGAGCCAACGCTCAATTCACCACCAGTCTTAGTTGCTTTTTGCTGGATAAGATCAGACTCTTTAGCGGCAACGTTATTGGCATGAGTCGTTAATTTATTTGCGCTTTCTTCATATAGCGAGCCACCCGAAACGGCAAGTTTGGCGTTCGCACCAGTGGCGCCATCGGTAGAGTCACTCACTGTCAAGGTAATTTCTTTGCCATCAATTTTGGCAGTAAATTTACCATTACCTGTTGCAGTAGCGTCGCCAGTTGCGGTCCAAGTTGTTCCTTTCCAATCAATAGTTCCCCCTTGCTTAACATTAGCAGCCAACTTCGCTACATCCACAGCATGCGTCCCCGTGGATGGGTCTATTGATTGGTTAGAATCAGTGGTTACTAATGAACCTGAAGCAGCACCTACATAAACTTTATCTGGTGTGGCGCCTGTAGTAACAGCTCCAGACTTAACATCAACATTATAATTTACGCCGCCGAGGCTATAACTTGTAGTTCCCGTTGCGCCAAAATCTTTTACCAGTTGATCTGCAGTTGCTGCTTTGTCACCGGTAACACGGAAACCATTAAGTCCAAGGGTACCACTGGTGATTTCTTTCAGATCTAAAGTGATGGTCTCATTATCATTCGCGCCAACTTGGATGGTCAGTTTATTATCACTAGATAATACTTTCACACCGTTAAACTGAGTCTGATCGGAAATACGATCAATCTCACTTAGACGCTGAGTAATTTCAGCCTGAATAGAATCCAGGTCGGAATCAGAGTTTGATCCGTTAGCTGCCTGAACAGACAGTTCACGTACACGCTGCAGGTTATTGTTGATTTCGTTCAGTGCGCCTTCAGTGGTCTGCGCGATGGAGATACCGTCGTTGGCGTTTCGGGAAGCCTGAGTCAGGCCTTTGATGTTAGAGGTGAAGCGGTTTGCGATCGCCTGGCCAGCAGCATCGTCTTTCGCGCTGTTGATACGCAGCCCAGAGGACAGACGCTCGATAGCGGAGCTCAGAGTAGACTGAGATTTGTTCAGGTTGTTCTGGGTCAACAGCGACAGGCTGTTTGTATTGATGACTTGTGCCATGATCTTTTCCTTATCAATTACAACTTGATGTTATTGGGCTGTTGCCCACGGTTTCTCACCGTAACCCATGTATCGGCACCTTAAATTCGAACTTTAGAAAATTTTCACTTTCCGCCCTCTTTTTTCTTAGCCCCAGAAATACCCTCTTTATATGTCACTATTCTGCGCATTATTTTTGCAAAACTATTATTAAACTTTGCGCGCAGATTGCCGATAACCCGCTTAACTACTGTTTGCAATCACAAGGAATTAGGCATGCCTTCATTTACATCATTGGGCGTCGGCTCAAACTTACCACTGGATACATTGCTGACAAACTTAACCACTGCTGAAAAAAAACGTTTAACTCCAATTACTCAACAGCAGAGTTCGAATACGGCAAGATTAACCGCCTACGGCACGCTGAAAAGCGCGCTGGAAAAATTCCAGACGGCAAACACCACGCTAAATAGCGCCGATCTGTTTAAAAGCACTACCGTCACCAGCAGTACAGAAGATCTGACAGTTTCGACTTCTGCCGGTGCAGCGCCCGGGATCTATAACGTTAGTGTCACCCAACTGGCGCAGGCGCAATCATTAAGTACCAAAGGTGGAATCAGCTCAACGAAGGAAGCGTTAGGTGATACCTCATCTGACAACCGTACCATTAAAATTGAGCAAAAAGGCCGCAAAGAGCCGCTGGAAATTAAACTCAGCAAAGACCAAACGTCGTTGGAAGGGATCCGTGATGCCATTAACGACGCCGACAGCGGTATTTCCGCCAGTATCGTTAAAGTTAAAGAAAATGATTATCAGCTAATATTAACAGCCGATAGCGGTGTCGATAATAAGATGACCATTTCGGTTAGCGGCGACAGTAAGCTTAATGACTTACTGGCCTACGACAGCACCGCCGGCAGCGGAAATCTGAAACAGCTGGTGGAAGCCAAAAATGCGTTGTTAAAGGTTAACGGCATTGATATTGAACGTCCGAGCAACACCATTACCGATGCGCCGCAGGGCGTGACGCTAAATCTTACTAAAGAAGTGACCGATGCGCGGATCACCGTCACCAAGAGCAATGATAAAGCAAAAGAAGCGATCAAAGGTTGGGTGGACGCCTATAACTCGCTGCTGGATACGTTCTCAACGCTAACCAAATACACTGAAGTTGATCCTGGTGCCGAAACCCAGGACACGAATAATGGTGCATTACTCGGTGACAGTGCGGTACGCACTATTCAGACAGGGATACGTGCCCAGTTTTCCAATGGTGCCAGCGACGGCACATTCAAAACGTTGGGTGAAATCGGTATTACCACCGACGGTACCTCAGGCAAGCTGAAGATTGACGATACCAAGCTGGAAAAAGCGCTGAAAGATAACACCGCGGCGACTCGTCAATTGCTGGTCGGTGATGGTAAAGAAACCGGTATTACTACCAAAATCGCCACCGAAGTAAAAGGTTACCTGGCCGATGACGGCATTATTGACGTTGCCCAGGACAATATTAACGCCACGCTGAAAAAACTGACCAAACAGTATTTGGCCGTCAGCAACAGCATTGACGATACCGTCGCGCGCTATAAAGCACAGTTTACCCAGCTTGATAGCATGATGAGTAAGCTGAATAGCACCAGTAACTATCTGGGCCAGCAATTTACGGCGATGAGTAATTCCTGATAACACGAGGTAAGTATGTATACCGCGAGCGGTACCAAAGCCTATGCACAGGTCAGCATAGAGAGTGGCGTAATGAGCGCCAATCCGCATCAGCTGATTGAAATGTTGTTTGATGGCGCAAATAGCGCCCTCGTGCGCGCTCGCCTGTTTATGCAACAGGGTGATATCGTCGCCAAAGGCGAGGCCATCAGCAAAGCCATTAACATTATCGACAATGGTCTGAAAGCAGGCCTGGATCAGGAGAATGGCGGTGAAATTGCCACCAACCTGTCCTCGCTGTATGACTATATGATCCGCCGTTTACTGCAAGCTAACTTGCGTAATGATTGTCAGGCCATTGAAGAAGTCGAAGAGTTACTCGGCAACATTGCAGATGCCTGGAAACAGATCTCACCGAAAGCGTCGTCCCAGGAGTCTCGTTAATGACCTCAGCCGTGGAGTTTATCAACCGTTGGCAGCGCATCGCGCTACTCAGTCACTCGCTGCTGGAACTGGCGCAGCGCGGTGAATGGGACCTTTTACTGGAACAGGAAGTTACTTATCTGCAAAGTATTGAAGTGGTCATGGAAGAGCAAACTCCACCGGGCATAACGCGAAGTATTCAGGACTTAGTTGCCGGGTATATTAAACAGACGCTGGATAACGAACAGTTACTCAAAACGTTGTTGCAGCAGCGCCTGGATGAGCTCAGCAATCTCATCGGCCAGTCGACACGCCAAAAGACGCTGAATAATGCCTATGGTCGTCTTTCCGGTATGCTGCTGGTACCCGACGCCCCCACCTCGCCACAATAATTTCCCGTCTCGTCTGAATTATCTTCCATACTCCAGAGGTCGGCCAAACGACTTCTGGAGCACGGAAGATGAAAAATCCCACGTTATTGCAGTACTTCCACTGGTATTACCCTGATGGCGGTCAACTCTGGCCCGAACTTGCCGAACGCGCAGGCGGACTCAATGATATCGGCATCAATATGGTATGGCTGCCCCCCACCTATAAAGGCGCGTCCGGCGGCTATTCCGTTGGCTATGATTCCTACGATCTGTTTGATCTGGGCGAATTCGACCAAAAGGGAACCGTCGCCACCAAATACGGCGATAAAAACCAGCTGCTGGCGGCAATTGACGCGCTAAAACACAATGATATTGCCGTACTGCTCGACGTGGTGGTCAACCACAAAATGGGCGCAGATGAGAAAGAAAAGATCCGCGTCCAGCGCGTTAACACTGAGGATCGCACGCAAATAGATGATGAGATTGTCGAGTGCGAGGCCTGGACGCGCTATACCTTCCCTGCCCGCGCTGGCCAGTACTCGCAATTCATTTGGGATTTTAAATGCTTCAGCGGTATTGACCATATCGAGAATCCAACCGAAGACGGGATTTTTAAAATCGTTAACGACTACACTGGCGAAGGCTGGAACGATCAGGTTGATGATGAGTTGGGTAATTTTGATTATCTGATGGGCGAAAACATTGATTTTCGCAATCACGCGGTGACTGAGGAGCTCAAATACTGGGCGCGTTGGGTAATGGAGCAAACCCAGTGTGACGGCTTTCGTTTAGATGCGGTGAAACATATTCCGGCATGGTTTTACAAAGAGTGGATCGAGCATGTGCAGGAAGTGGCACCCAAGCCGCTGTTTATTGTGGCGGAATACTGGTCCCATGAAGTCGATAAGCTGCAAACCTACATTAATCAGGTGGAGGGGAAAACCATGCTGTTCGACGCCCCTTTGCAGATGAAATTCCACGAGGCCTCCCGTCAGGGCCGCGATTACGACATGAGCCAAATTTTCACCGACACTCTGGTGGAGGCCGATCCGTTTCATGCCGTCACGCTGGTGGCCAATCACGACACCCAACCCTTGCAGGCGCTGGAAGCCCCCGTCGAGCCGTGGTTTAAGCCGCTGGCCTATGCGCTGATCCTGTTACGCGAAAACGGCGTACCGTCGGTGTTTTACCCTGACCTCTACGGAGCGCATTACGAAGACACCGGTGGCGATGGCGAAACCTATCCTATTGACATGCCGATCATTGAACAACTTGATGAACTGATCCTCGCACGCCAGCGCTTCGCGCATGGGGTACAAACGCTCTTTTTCGATCATCCTAACTGTATCGCTTTTAGCCGCAGCGGTACGGATGAGGATCCCGGCTGTGTGGTGGTATTGTCTAACGGCGATGACGGGGAAAAGACCATCAATCTCGGCGCCAATTATGGCAATAAAACCTGGCGGGACTATCTGGGAAATAGTGAAGAAAGCGTGGTCACCGATGAAAACGGTGAAGCGACGTTTTTCTGTAACGGCGGGAGCGTCAGCGTGTGGGTGATTGAAGACGTGTTGTAAAGCTCAACCCCGGTGGCCGGTGGCTACCGGGGCGTACGGTTTATGGCAGCGGTGTTGCCAGCGGCGTTTTCTTTAACGCGTCAGCACATTCCTGCGTCGGGCGATCCACCCGTTGCAGCGTCATACCGTCATATTCCAGCGTATTGCCTTCGCGCTCAATCTCGTACAGCTCGCGTTTCACCGTCACGTTGGTGAGATCGCCAGAGAGCATCGTCAGTTTCCCCGGCAGCGCGATCACCCGCTGCCACTGGCGACAATCCAGCGTATCGCCCTCTTTCGTTATCACCAGGCTGGCAATCGCTTCCGGGCTGACCAGACTGCGTTGCGGACCTTTTGACTGCCAGTATCCTTCCAGACCGGCTGGCGCTGGCGTTTTCACCACGTCGTTATAATTTTCTACTTCGGCGCATCCGGTAAGCGCCAGAAATACACCAACGATTGCTAATTTTTTCATCATTCATCCTGCATGCGAAGAAAATGGGATTGTGGCATTAAAGGCCTGATGTCGCCAGCCTTTCGGCAGCGTTGAGAAAGATTGATCCAGACGGTGTTACCTCTTATTACTCATAGTCAAAAATTCTGAACGGTGTAGTATCCACACTTCTTGTTACATACCTTCTGAGTTCAGAGGCACAACGCATGTCATGGCAACACTTCAAACAGGCCTGGTTGATTAAATTTTGGGCCCCCGCCCCTGCGGTCATCGCAGCGGGTATTCTCTCTACTTACTATTTCGGCATTACGGGAACCTTCTGGGCCGTTACCGGTGAATTCACCCGCTGGGGTGGTCAAATCCTGCAACTGTTTGGTGTGCACGCCGAAGAGTGGGGATACTACAAGCTGATCCATCTCGAAGGCTCGCCCCTGACCCGCATCGACGGCATGATGATCCTCGGTATGTTCGGCGGCTGTTTTGCTGCCGCACTGTGGGCCAACAACGTCAAGTTACGCATGCCGCGCAGTCGGGTGCGCATTATGCAGGCGATAGTCGGCGGGGCAATCGCCGGATTCGGCGCACGGCTGGCAATGGGCTGTAACCTGGCCGCATTCTTCACCGGCATTCCGCAGTTCTCACTACACGCCTGGTTTTTTGCGCTGGCCACGGCCATTGGCTCCTGGTTTGGTGCACGCTTTACCCTGCTGCCAATATTTCGTATTCCGGTCAAAATGCAGAAAGTCTCCGCCGCTTCGCCGTTGACGCAAAAGCCGGATCAGGCCCGTCGCCGTTTCCGCCTGGGCATGCTGGTGTTTATCGGCATGATCGGCTGGGCGCTACTCACCGCGATGGATAAACCCAAGCTCGGTCTGGCGATGCTGTTCGGCGTTGGGTTTGGTCTGCTGATTGAACGGGCGCAAATCTGCTTCACCTCCGCCTTCCGAGACCTGTGGATTTCCGGTCGCACCCATATGGCAAAAGCGATCATCTTCGGGATGGCGGTCAGCGCCATCGGTATCTTTAGCTATGTGCAACTGGGTGTCGAGCCTAAAATCATGTGGGCAGGTCCAAATGCGGTGATCGGTGGCTTGCTATTTGGCTTTGGCATCGTTTTAGCGGGCGGATGTGAAACCGGCTGGATGTACCGCGCCGTAGAAGGCCAGGTGCATTACTGGTGGGTTGGTCTGGGCAACGTTATTGGCTCGACCATTCTGGCCTACTACTGGGATGATTTTGCTCCCGCGCTTGCCACCAACTGGGACAAAGTGAATCTGCTCAACACCTTCGGTCCGCTCGGCGGTCTGCTGGTGACCTATCTGCTGTTGTTTGCCGCGCTGATGCTGATCATCGGCTGGGAAAAACGTTTCTTCCGTCGCGCAGGGCTGACGCCTGCCAAGGAGTCTGTATGAAAAATATCGTGCCTGATTATCGCCTCGATATGGTCGGCGAACCGTGTCCATATCCGGCTGTAGCCACGTTGGAAGCGATGCCGCAATTGAAGAAAGGTGAAATTCTGGAAGTGGTGAGCGATTGCCCGCAGTCAATCAACAATATTCCACTGGATGCGCGTAATCACGGCTATACGGTGCTGGATATTCAGCAGGATGGCCCAACGATCCGCTATTTGATTCAGAAGTAACTGGTTGCCGGATGGCACTGCGCTTATCCGGCAAACATTTTCTGCACGTTGTCCCTACACCTGCATCGACATTACTTCCTGATAGGCCGACACCAGTTTATTACGCACCTGAATACCCATCTGCATCGATACCGACGCTTTTTGCATATCGGCCATCACATCATTTAACGCAATACCCGGCTCACCCAGGGTAAATTTCTCAGCCTGCGTACGGGACGCGGTTTGCACATCGCTGATCCTGTCTAACGCCGCATGCAGTTGCCCGGCAAAACTCACGGTCGGTTGTGGCTGCATATCCTGCGTTTTTGCTGACATCGCCGTGGCCTGTAACTGGCTGATGACCCCTTCAATCCCCTGTATTGCCGACATTCTGATCCCCTGGATGATTTTTTACGTAGCTGAGATTACCAGTTAGTCAATAAGATAAAGGCGTTAAATAACGATAAAAAACCACGGTTTTTAACGCATAGAAAAATTCGAAACCGCAAATAATGAGACCGTCAATTTTTCGAGTTTGCTGACCCGGGAGTGAGTCTTGTTCCACTTTGCAAAAAACGCCGTCCACGATAAGCCACGAGGTGCGAGATGAGTGCGACAGCATCGACTGCAACCCAGCTTAAACCTCTCGAGTGGTTAAACCGCCTGCGCGCGAATCCCAGAATTCCTTTGATTGTGGCGGGAGCCGCTGCCGTCGCTATCATCGTGGCGATGGTCCTGTGGGCGAAAGCGCCTGACTATCGCACGCTGTTCAGCAATCTTTCCGATCAGGATGGTGGCGCGATTGTCACCCAACTGACGCAGATGAACGTTCCCTATCGTTTTACTGAGGGAAGCGGTGCTATAGAAGTTCCTGCCGATAAAGTCCACGAACTACGTTTACGTCTGGCGCAGCAAGGTCTGCCGAAAGGCGGCGCCGTTGGTTTTGAACTGCTGGATCAAGAAAAGTTTGGTATCAGCCAGTTTAGCGAGCAGGTCAACTACCAGCGTGCGCTGGAAGGTGAATTAGCCCGTACCATTGAAACGCTGGGACCGGTAAAACGCGCCCGCGTGCATCTGGCAATGCCGAAACCGTCGCTGTTTGTGCGTGAGCAAAAAGCGCCTTCAGCCTCCGTGACCGTGAATCTTGAACCAGGCCGTGCACTGGATGAAGGTCAGATCAGTGCAGTTACGCATCTGGTTTCCAGCGCTGTCGCCGGGTTACCGCCGGGCAACGTTACGCTGGTCGACCAGGCAGGTCATCTGTTAACTCAGTCGAACACCAGCAGCCGCGATCTTAACGATGCGCAGTTGAAATACGCCAGCGATGTCGAAGGCCGCGTTCAACGTCGTATCGAATCGATCCTGTCGCCGATTGTCGGCAACGGTAACGTACATGCGCAGGTCACCGCGCAGCTGGATTTTGCTAATAAAGAGCAAACCGAAGAACAGTACCGTCCAAACGGTGATGATTCCCAGGCCGTCCTACGTTCACGCCAGTTAAACGTCAGCGAGCAGATCGGAAGCGGAGCGCCAGGCGGCGTACCGGGCGCATTGTCTAATCAACCAGCACCGGCTAATACCGCGCCAATCGCCAACCCTCCGGCTAATCAGCAAAATGCGCAAACCACGCAGACGGCAAATAACAACAATAATGCCGGTCCACGCAGTACGCAGCGCAATGAAACCAGCAACTATGAAGTCGACCGTACCATTCGCCACACCAAAATGAACGTTGGCGATGTGCAGCGTCTCTCGGTGGCGGTGGTGGTCAACTATAAAACGTTGCCGGACGGTAAACCGCTGCCGTTAACCGCCGATCAGATGAAACAGATTGAGGATCTGACCCGCGAAGCAATGGGCTTCTCCGACAAACGTGGCGATACCCTGAACGTGGTGAACTCGCCCTTCACGGCAACCGACGATTCCATTGGCGAGCTGCCGTTCTGGAAACAGCCGTTCTTTATTGATCAGTTGATGACCGCAGGCCGCTGGTTACTGGTTCTGCTTGTTGCCTGGATCCTGTGGCGCAAAGCTGTTCGCCCGCAGTTGGTTCGCCGCAGCGAAGAAGCAAAAGCGGTACAAGAACAAACGCGGATCCGTCAGGAAACCGAAGAAGCGGTAGAAGTTCGCCTCAGCAAAGACGAACAGACCCAGCAGCGTCGTACGAATCAGCGTCTGGGTGCAGAAGTGATGAGCCAGCGTATTCGTGAAATGTCAGATAACGATCCGCGCGTCGTGGCGCTGGTCATTCGCCAGTGGATGAGTAACGATCATGAGTAATGCCCTTACCGGTACCGATAAAAGCGTCATCCTGCTGATGACCATTGGCGAAGATCGCGCGGCAGAAGTGTTTAAACACCTTTCCACGCGCGAGGTTCAGGCGCTGAGTACAGCGATGGCGAACGTACGCCAGATCTCCAACAAACAGTTGACGGAAGTGCTGGCCGAGTTTGAGCAAGAAGCAGAACAGTTTGCCGCGCTGAATATCAACGCCAACGAATATCTGCGCTCCGTGCTGGTGAAAGCGCTGGGCGAGGAACGCGCCTCCAGCCTGCTGGAAGATATTCTGGAAACCCGCGATACCACCAGCGGCATTGAAACGCTCAACTTTATGGAGCCGCAAAGCGCCGCCGACCTTATCCGCGACGAGCATCCGCAGATTATCGCCACCATTCTGGTACACCTCAAACGGGGCCAGGCCGCCGATATTCTGGCGCTGTTCGACGAGCGTTTACGTCACGACGTGATGCTGCGTATCGCCACCTTCGGCGGCGTGCAGCCTGCCGCGCTGGCAGAACTGACCGAGGTACTGAACGGTCTGCTCGATGGACAGAACCTCAAGCGCAGCAAAATGGGCGGCGTGAGAACGGCGGCAGAAATTATCAACCTGATGAAAACCCAGCAGGAAGAAGCGGTTATTACCGCCGTACGCGAATTTGACGGCGAACTGGCGCAGAAAATTATCGACGAAATGTTCCTGTTCGAAAACCTGGTGGACGTCGACGATCGCAGTATCCAGCGCCTGCTGCAGGAAGTGGATTCCGAATCGCTGCTGATTGCCCTGAAAGGTGCCGAACAGCCGCTACGCGAGAAGTTCCTGCGCAACATGTCGCAACGTGCTGCCGATATTCTGCGCGACGACCTTGCCAACCGCGGCCCGGTGCGTTTGTCGCAGGTAGAA
Source organism: Citrobacter sp. Cpo221 (assembly GCF_030332345.1). Classification (NCBI taxonomy): domain Bacteria; kingdom Pseudomonadati; phylum Pseudomonadota; class Gammaproteobacteria; order Enterobacterales; family Enterobacteriaceae; genus Citrobacter; species Citrobacter sp. Cpo221. The sequence goes on along the minus strand of NZ_JAOWIA010000063.1, from coordinate 127,023 downwards.
AACGAACAAAAAGCAATTCTGCTTATTGTGCGTCGTCTGGCGGAAACCGGCGAGATGGTGATCGGCAGCGGCGAGGATACCTATGTCTAACGAACTGCCGTGGAAAGTCTGGACCCCGGACGATCTCGCCCCACCAATGGCAGAGTTCGTGCTGGCTGACCACAGCGAAACGCCGCTGTCCGAAGAGACGGAAGAACCCGAGCTTTCAGCAGAGCAACAGCTTGAACAACAGCTCGCACAGCTGCAAATGCAGGCCCATGAGCAAGGGTATAACGCGGGGCTGGCAGAAGGTCGACAAAAAGGTCACGAGCAAGGTTATCAGGAAGGTCTGAGTCAGGGGCTGGAGCAAGGCCAGAACCAGGCGCGCGCGCAGCATGCGCCGATCCATGCCCGCATGCAGCAGTTGGTGAGCGAGTTTCAGAATACGCTGGACGCACTGGACAGCGTCATTGCCTCGCGCCTGATGCAAATGGCGCTGGAAGCTGCGCGTCAGGTGATTGGTCAGACGCCTATCGTGGATAACGCTGCGCTGATTAAGCAGATTCAACAGTTATTGCAACAGGAACCGCTGTTTAGCGGTAAACCGCAGCTGCGCGTCCATCCGGACGATCTCCAGCGTGTTGAGGAGATGCTCGGTGCCACTCTCAGCCTGCACGGCTGGCGGCTGCGCGGCGATCCCACGCTGCATCACGGCGGTTGTAAAGTCTCAGCAGACGAAGGCGATCTGGATGCCAGCGTCGCCACTCGCTGGCAAGAACTCTGCCGTCTGGCAGCGCCGGGAGTCGTGTAATGACCACTCGCCTGACTCGCTGGCTCAATACGCTGGACAACTTCGAAGAGAAAATGTCGCTGCTGCCTGCGGTGCGTCGTTACGGTCGCCTGACCCGCGCCACCGGGCTGGTGCTGGAAGCCACGGGGTTACAGCTGCCGTTGGGTGCCACCTGCGTCATTGAACGCCAGGATGGCAACGAAACCCAGGAAGTTGAAAGCGAAGTCGTAGGCTTTAACGGTCAACGTCTGTTTCTGATGCCGCTCGAAGAGGTCGAAGGCGTTCTGCCCGGCGCGCGCGTCTACGCGAAGAACATTGCCGGAGAAGGTCTGCAAAGCGGGAAGCAATTACCGCTTGGCCCTGCTCTGCTGGGGCGTGTGCTGGACGGCAGCGGCAAACCGCTCGACGGACTGCCCGCCCCGGACACCACCGAAACCGGCGCGCTAATTACGCCGCCGTTTAACCCGCTGCAACGTACCGCAATTGAACACGTCCTGGATACCGGTGTACGCCCCATAAACGCGTTATTAACCGTTGGTCGCGGCCAGCGTATGGGGCTTTTCGCAGGTTCCGGCGTCGGTAAAAGTGTCCTGCTCGGCATGATGGCGCGTTATACCCAGGCCGACGTCATCGTCGTGGGCCTGATTGGCGAGCGTGGCCGCGAAGTTAAAGATTTTATTGAAAATATTCTCGGCGCTGACGGTCGTGCACGCTCGGTAGTGATTGCCGCTCCGGCGGATGTCTCGCCGCTGTTACGTATGCAAGGCGCGGCCTACGCCACGCGCATCGCCGAAGATTTCCGCGATCGCGGGCAGCACGTATTGCTGATTATGGATTCCCTCACCCGCTATGCGATGGCGCAACGTGAGATAGCCCTGGCAATCGGCGAGCCGCCGGCAACCAAAGGTTATCCGCCGTCAGTATTCGCCAAATTACCGGCGCTGGTTGAACGGGCCGGGAACGGTATCCACGGCGGCGGTTCAGTTACCGCGTTTTATACAGTACTGACCGAGGGTGACGACCAGCAGGACCCGATTGCCGATTCCGCGCGCGCGATACTGGACGGGCACATCGTGCTGTCTCGTCATTTAGCCGAAGCGGGTCACTATCCGGCCATCGATATTGAAGCCTCGATCAGCCGCGCCATGACCGCGCTCATTAGTGAAAAACACTATGCACGGGTACGTAACTTTAAACAGCTGCTGTCCAGCTTCCAGCGTAACCGCGATCTGGTTAGCGTGGGGGCGTATGCCAAAGGCAGCGATCCAATGCTGGATAAAGCCATCGCCTTATGGCCACAGCTGGAAGCGTTCTTACAGCAAGGCATTTTTGAACGGGCTGACTGGGAAGATTCTCTGCAAGCTTTAGAACTGATTTTCCCTGGTGTGTGATTAAGCAGGAGAGCATAGGTCATGGCACAACATGGTGCGTTAGCAACACTGAAAGACCTGGCTGAAAAAGAGGTAGATGACGCCGCTGTCTTATTAGGAGAGATGCGTCGTGGCTGTCAGCAGGCGGAAGAACAGTTAAAAATGCTGATCGATTATCAGCATGAGTATCGCAACAATCTGAATACCGATATGGGCCAGGGTATTACCAGCAATCGCTGGATTAACTACCAGCAATTTATACAGACGCTGGAAAAAGCGATTGAGCAACACCGCCAACAGCTCAATCAGTGGACGCAAAAAGTGGACATGGCTTTGAACAGTTGGCGCGACAAAAAACAACGATTACAGGCGTGGCAGACGTTGCAGGACAGACAAACCTCGGCGGCGTTACTGGCCGAAAACCGTCTGGATCAGAAAAAAATGGATGAATTTGCTCAGCGCGCAGCTATGAGGAAACCCGAATGATTACTTTACCCCAACTGATTACCACCGACACCGACGTAGCCGCAGGTCTTCAGTCAGGCAAAGCGGTAGATTCACCCGAGGATTTTTTAGCGCTGCTGGCTGGCGCATTAGGCGCGGGCGACGCGCAAGGTAAAGACGCACCTCTGTCGCTTGCCGACTTACAGGCGGCCAGCAGTAAGCTGCAAAAAGGGTTACTGCAAAAAAATGGCGATGCCGCGCAGTCGGTCAAATTAACCGATCTGTTGGCGCAACAGGAGCTACAAACCGAGGCTTCTCTTGCCGACATGACGGACGCTCAGCAACTGTTGTCTGCTCTCACACCTTCACTAAAAGCTAATGCCTTGACGACACTGGGCAAAGTTGCTCAGCAGGACGAAAAAAACACCACGCTGAGTGATGACGATCTCGCCAATCTGAGCGCGTTGTTCGCCATGCTGCCAGGACAACCGCTGGCTACGCCTGCCGTCGACAGCGCACCAGCCCCAGTTGATGCCACGCTTTCGGCGTTGTCACGTGGCGCTGCACACGGTGCTATCGCCGATAACGCTGGCGAATTGCTGGCGGGTGATGCCAAAAAAGGCAAAGCGGATGTCACGGTTGCTGGCGGTGGTGCAAATCAAGTAAACAATCCAACATTAACCCCGCTGACGGCGGCGGCGAACGCCAGAGCTGAAATCGACAGCACCCCGTCACCAACCAGCATTGGCATGACTGCGGCCCCGCTAAGTGGTCCGCAAACACACGCACAACCGTTACCGACGGCCGCGCCGGTGTTAAGCGCTCCGTTAGGTAGCCATGAATGGCAGCAATCGCTGAGCCAGCACGTCACATTGTTCACGCGCCAGGGCCAGCAAAGCGCAGAGCTGCGTCTGCATCCGCAGGACCTGGGTCAGGTACATATTTCCCTCAAGATGGACGACAACCTCGCACAGTTGCAAATGGTTTCACCGCACAGTCACGTGCGCGCCGCACTGGAAGCCGCATTACCGATGCTGCGTACGCAGTTGGCTGAAAGCGGGATCCAACTGGGGCAAAGCAACATCAGCAGTGAAAGCTTCGCCGGACAACAGCAGTCTTCCGGGCAGCAACAGCAGGCGGGTCGCGCTCAGGGACAAGACATTTTTGCTGCTGAAGATGACGCAATACTGGCAACCCCAGCCTCACTGCAAGCCGCTGCCCGCGGCGATGGCGCAGTAGACATCTTCGCCTAACGCCAGAGGTAGCATGATTATCCGCGTCTTTTCCACGCTTTGTCGTGGACAGGACACGGGATAATCAGCCCATAAGCTGTACCGAAACAGGAAGCCCGTATCTGATGACTGACTCCGCGATTAACAAAAAAAGTAAACGCGCTATTTGGATCCCTCTGCTGGTATTAATTACCCTCGCCGCCTGCGCAACTGCGGGTTATAGCTACTGGCGCATGCAGCAGCAGCCGTCCGCCAGCGTCAAAGCGGAACCGCCTCCACCGCCAGCCCCGGTGTTCTTTGCGCTGGATACCTTTACCGTCAATCTGGGTGATGCAGACCGTGTGCTGTATATCGGTATCACGTTGCGCATGAAAGATGAGGCGACACGTTCACGTCTTAATGAATATCTGCCGGAAGTGCGCAGCCGCTTGCTGCTGCTGTTCTCTCGTCAGAATGCAGCCACACTCGCCACCGAGGAAGGTAAGCAACAGCTGATTACCGCCATCAAAGAGACGCTGGCGACTCCGCTCGTTGTTGGACAGCCGAAACAGGTTGTCACCGACGTTCTTTATACAGCTTTTATTCTGCGGTAAAGACATGGGCGACAGTATTCTTTCTCAGGCTGAAATCGACGCATTGCTCAACGGCGATAGCGAAACCAAAGACGAACCCATTTCAGGTATCGCAAAAGAAAGCGATATTCGTCCTTATGATCCCAACACTCAGCGTCGCGTGGTACGTGAGCGTTTACAGGCGTTGGAGATCATTAACGAACGCTTTGCGCGCCAGTTCCGTATGGGGTTATTTAACCTGTTGCGCCGTAGCCCAGATATTACCGTGGGTGCGATCCGTATCCAGCCATACCATGAATTTGCGCGCAACTTACCGGTTCCGACCAACCTGAACTTAATCCACCTGAAGCCGCTGCGCGGTACGGGTCTGGTGGTGTTCTCACCGAGTCTGGTATTTATCGCCGTAGACAACCTGTTTGGCGGTGACGGTCGTTTCCCGACGAAAGTCGAAGGTCGCGAATTTACACACACGGAACAGCGCGTTATCAACCGCATGCTGAAGCTGGCGCTGGAAAGCTATAGCGACGCGTGGAAGGCCATCAACCCGCTGGAAGTGGAATACGTTCGTTCCGAGATGCAGGTGAAATTTACCAATATCACCACCTCTCCGAACGACATCGTGGTGAATACCCCGTTCCACGTTGAAATTGGCAACCTGACCGGTGAATTTAACATCTGTCTGCCATTCAGCATGATTGAACCACTGCGTGAGCTGCTGGTGAATCCGCCGCTGGAAAACTCACGTAATGAAGATCAGAACTGGCGCAATAATCTGGTGCGTCAGGTTCAGCATTCTGAGCTGGAGCTGGTGGCAAACTTTGCCGACATTCCGCTGCGGCTATCCCAGATTTTAAAACTGAAACCCGGCGATGTACTGCCGATTGAAAAACCCGACCGCATTATTGCTCATGTGGACGGCGTGCCTGTGCTGACCAGCCAGTATGGCACCGTAAACGGTCAGTATGCGTTACGCGTAGAACATCTGATAAACCCGATTTTGAATTCGCTGAATGAGGAACAGCCCAAATGAGTGATATGAATAATCCGTCCGATGAGAACACTGGCGCATTGGACGATCTGTGGGCTGACGCGTTAAACGAGCAAAAAACCACGCCCACCAAAAGTGCGGCCGATGCGGTATTCCAGCAGTTAGGTGGCGGCGACGTCAGCGGTGCTTTGCAGGACATCGACCTGATCATGGACATTCCGGTCAAGCTGACCGTCGAACTGGGCCGTACCCGCATGACCATCAAAGAGCTGCTGCGTCTGACGCAGGGTTCGGTTGTCGCACTGGATGGTCTGGCAGGCGAACCGCTGGATATTCTGATCAACGGTTATCTGATTGCGCAGGGCGAAGTCGTCGTAGTTGCGGATAAATACGGTGTGCGTATCACTGACATTATCACCCCGTCTGAACGTATGCGCCGTCTGAGCCGTTAATCATGAATACCCAGGCTACTGTTTCTCAACCCGCCGCCGTTCCCGGCTCACCGCTGGTGCAGGTAAGCGGCGCGCTGCTCGGGATCATCGTCTTGATCCTGGCGGCGGCCTGGGTCATTAAACGTCTAGGGTTTGCCCCCAAAAGTGCCGGTACGCGCGGGTTGAAAGTTACGGCCAGCACCTCACTGGGTCCACGTGAGCGCGTGGTGATTGTCGAGGTCGAAGATGCCCGTCTGGTACTTGGCGTCACAACCTCGCAGATTAACGTCCTGCACACCCTGCCCCCGGCACCTGCCGATGCAGAAGAAAAAACGGCCTCCCCTGCGGATTTCCAGGCCATGATGAAGAGTTTGCTGAAGCGTCCTGGGAGATCCTGATGCGCCGTTTGTTATCGCTTACGCTGGCAGGCTTGTGGCTTTTCAGCCCCGTTGCCCTCGCCCAACTCCCGGGTCTGGTCAGTCAGCCGTTGCCGGGCGGCGGACAAAACTGGACGTTGCCCGTGCAGACGCTGGTGTTCATCACCTCGCTGACGTTCCTGCCTGCAATTTTACTGATGATGACCAGCTTCACCCGCATCATCATCGTTTTCGGTCTACTGCGAAATGCGCTGGGTACCCCCTCTGCACCGCCTAACCAGGTGCTCCTGGGCCTGGCGCTCTTTTTGACCTTTTTCATCATGTCGCCGGTGATCGATAAAATCTACGTTGACGCATACCAACCGTTCAGCGAAGAGAAGATCTCCATGCAGGAAGCAATGGAGAAAGGCGCCCAGCCGCTGCGTGAGTTTATGTTGCGCCAGACCCGTGAAGCCGATCTGGCACTCTTCGCGCGCTTAGCAAACAGCGGTCCGTTACAGGGACCAGAAGCCGTGCCGATGCGAATTTTGCTGCCTGCTTATGTCACCAGTGAGTTGAAAACAGCATTCCAGATAGGCTTTACCATTTTTATCCCGTTTCTGATTATCGACCTGGTGATTGCCAGCGTGCTGATGGCGCTCGGGATGATGATGGTACCGCCCGCCACAATCGCGTTGCCGTTCAAGCTGATGCTGTTTGTGTTGGTAGACGGTTGGCAGCTGCTTGTCGGCTCGCTGGCACAAAGCTTTTACAGTTAGAGGCGCGAAATGACTCCTGAATCGGTCATGATGATGGGCACAGAGGCGATGAAAGTCGCCCTGGCCCTTGCTGCGCCTTTGCTGTTGGTCGCTCTGGTCACAGGTCTTATCATCAGTATTCTGCAGGCGGCGACCCAGATTAACGAAATGACGCTGTCCTTCATCCCCAAAATTGTCGCGGTGTTTATTGCCATCATTGTTGCTGGCCCGTGGATGCTTAACCTGCTGCTCGACTACGTGCGTACGCTGTTCAGCAATATCCCCTATATCATCGGGTAGACAACGTTATGTTGCAGGTGTCCAGCGTTGAGTGGCTCCACTGGCTGAATTTATACTTCTGGCCTTTGCTGCGCATACTGGCGCTCATCTCAACGGCCCCCATCCTCAGTGAACGAGCCATCCCTAAACGGGTAAAGCTGGGGCTGGGATTGATGATTACCGTCGTTATTGCCCCGTCGATTCCCGCCGTTGACGTCCCCATCTTTTCTGTTGGCGCGCTTTGGCAGGCAATGCAACAAATCCTGATCGGTATCGCTTTAGGCTTCACCATGCAGTTTGCGTTTGCCGCAGTACGTACCGCCGGGGAATTAATTGGCCTGCAAATGGGCCTTTCCTTCGCGACGTTCTTCGATCCCGGTAGCCGTCTGAATATGCCGGTACTGGCTCGACTGATCGACATGCTCGCCATGCTGCTGTTCCTGACCTTTAACGGCCATTTATGGCTGATATCGCTGCTGGTAGATACTTTTCATACTCTGCCCATCGGCGGCAATCCGGTGAACAGCAATGCGTTTCTCGCGCTGGCACGGGCGGGCAGCCTGATTTTCCTCAATGGGCTAATGCTGGCCCTGCCGGTAATGACGCTGCTGCTCACGCTGAACCTCGCACTTGGTTTGTTAAATCGCATGGCGCCACAGCTGTCGGTTTTCGTCATCGGCTTTCCTCTCACTCTGACCGTAGGTATTTCACTAATGGCGGCACTAATGCCATTAATTGCGCCATTCTGCGAACGATTATTCAGTGAAATTTTTAATTTACTGGCCGATATCGTCAGCGAAATGCCTGGAAAATAATAACCCTTATTTTTTATCCTGTTTTACTAAGGATTGTCCTAAATTTAAAAAGTGACAACATCCACCAGGATATCTCTGTCGCGGCTTATTTGTTTTTGCCTCACTCACATAACGCAACATTCACTTTACTTTAAGATGTTTCCTGGCAAATTATACGCAACTTTACGGGATAGTAAATTCGCCTGAAAAACAGCGAAAGCGTCATCTTGGGTCGTTATTATTCCGTTTAGTTGTGATGAAATAATCAGGTAAGGGGAATTATCGTTACGCATTGAGTGAGGGTATGCCATGTCAACGATTATTATGGATTTATGCAGTTACACCCGACTAGGGTTAACCGGATATCTGGTAAGTCGGGGAGTGAAAAAAAGGGAAATCAACAACATTTCCAACGTTGATGAACTCAGTCTCGCCTGTGTCTCTCAACAACCCGCTGTGGTGTTTATTAATGAGGACTGCTTTATCCACGATCCTGCTAATAGCCAGCAAATAAAGCAAATCATTAATCAGCATCCCAGCACATTATTTATTGTGTTTATGGCAATTGCCAACGTGCATTTTGATGAATATCTACTCGTCAGAAAAAATTTATTGATTAGTTCTAAATCGATTAAACCTGACTCACTGGATAAACTACTTGGCGATATTCTGAAAAAGGAAGTAGATATTGCTATTGATGTGAATCTGCCGACATTATCATTAAGTCGAACCGAATCCAGCATGCTGCGTATGTGGATGGAGGGTCAGGGAACAATACAGATATCAGATCAAATGAATATCAAAGCCAAGACGGTGTCATCCCATAAGGGGAATATAAAACGAAAGATTAAAACGCATAATAAGCAAGTTATCTATCACGTTGTGAGGCTTACGGATAACGTCACCAATGGTATCTTTGTGAATATGCGCTAAGACGTTCTGACTGGTGGCGACTCCACCAGTCAGAATCAAACAGCAGAACTCATGTCACTCCACTTTTTCCACAAAGATACCATCCTGATGACCTGATTCATTAAAGAACCAGATACCGAGCGGGTAGTCTTCCAGCGAAACCAGGTACATGGTGCCTTCACTAAACTCTTCGATTGCCAGTACCACGCCCGGTCGACGAGGACCGCCGTCCGTTTTGACTGTGACCCGATCATTCACCTTCATAGTTTTCCTCCTGTGGCTTTGTGCCAGTGTAGAACAAATTCCTTTTTCTGGCAGCGCTGTGCACGCGCGATTGCGGGTTTTATCGACGGTCTATACTTAAGTTGTACGTATCTGATGTTTGGGTACGCTCCCCCGGTATCCTTAACGGTTGAGAGGTATGAGGATGAAAACCGCGAAAGAGTACAGCGATACGGCCAAACGTGAAGTCAGCGTCGATGTCGACGCGCTGCTAAAGGCAATCAACGAAATCTGCGAGAGTGAAATTCATCGTAGCCAGGATGACCCGGAGCGCGTCAGCGTTGACGGGCGTGATTACCATACATGGCATGAACTGGCCGATGCGTTCGAGCTTGATATCCATGACTTTAGCGTGTCGGAGATCAATCGCTGACTGAGGGCGAAAAAAATCCCGGCCCTTATCGGGTCGGGATCAAGCTTGCTTATGCAAGAAGCACTTGTAAATTCGTTACACCAGAAAATCTGATGTGAACCAAACCTTATCTGCAATTTTTTTGCCTGACAAGTAAATAATTCTCACCGGAATGATAAATATAACTAATGGGTGAGAGATCACCAGGTTACGGTCGAGCCAAATGTTCAGGCATCCTGGGAGAGCTGTCTTCGCTCGCCAGGCACCACCAGTTCATCTTCACGGAATGCTTCCCGTTTAACGCCAAAGCCGTCGTACCAGCGACACTCCACCATTCCGCTGGCATACCCGGTAACGATCATACGTGGGCCACCCTCTTTGGAGGTGACTTCCTCACTGACAGAAAAGACCATACCCGCCTCCTGTATCAAGAGAAACCTTTACACCTTAGATGACAAAGAGGCGTTTTGCGTAATCAGTCCTGTAACAATTAGTGCGAAACTCCGCGCACTCTGGCGACAGCTTTTACCAGCAGAACGACAATCCCACCGATGATAAAGCCGAGCACCAGGTTAAGCAGGGTCGGAAGCATTAGCGAAATCAATGTACTTTGCTGCTGAGCAAAATGTTCAATCGCATGATGCAGCGGCGATATTCCGTGTACCACAATGCCGCCTCCCACTAAAAACATCGCCAGCGTGCCGACCACAGAAAGTGTTTTCATAAGCCAGGGGGCAACCACCAGCAACCCTTTGCCCAGCGACTGGGCAAGCAGGCTACGCTTTTCTGCCAACCAGTACCCGATGTCGTCAAGCTTAACGATAATCCCAACCAGGCCATACACGCCCACGGTCACCACTAACGCGATACCAGATAGTACCAACACCTGATTCAGCAAGGGCGCGTCCGCGACAATACCCAGCGTAATTGCGACAATCTCGGCAGACAAAATGAAGTCGGTACGTATTGCCCCTTTGATTTTATCTTTCTCAAAGGTGAGTGGATTCTGTGCGGCCAGAGCAGTCAGACGCTGCTGACGCTCCTCCGGGCTTTCTTTGTGCTTACGCGCCTCCAGGGTATGCAGAACCTTTTCCACCCCTTCAAAACAGAGAAACGCCCCGCCTACCATTAATAAGGGGGTGATCGCCCAGGGGATAAATGCGCTTATCAATAGCGCCAACGGCACCAGAATAACTTTGTTAACAAACGATCCTTTCGCCACGCTCCAGACTACCGGGAGTTCGCGGTTAGCCCGCACGCCCGACACCTGCTGCGCATTAAGCGACAGATCATCCCCCAGCACGCCCGCGGTTTTTTTCGCGGCCAGTTTTCCCATCACTGAAATATCATCCAGCAGCGTGGCGATATCATCGAGTAAGGTCAGTAAGCTACTTCCTGCCAAAATTTTCACCCTCAATATTATTTTTTTGCAGTCATAAGTATGAAGTAAAACACGCCATGCTGAAACTGACCTTTCTGGTCAACAAGTTTTTAACATCAACACGTAATTATAAATCTCGCCAGTAAGATAGTTTTGACGTTTACTATGTTGCACCTTTTTATTTCCACCGTGAGGGATTATGCGTTTCAGGCAATTGTTACCGCTTTTCAGTGCGCTATTCGCGCTGTACATCATTTGGGGTTCCACGTACTTCGTTATTCGCATTGGCGTTGAAAGCTGGCCGCCGTTAATGATGGCAGCCGTACGTTTTCTCTCCGCGGGAATTTTATTAACAAGTTTCTTACTTATTCGTGGGCATAAGCTGCCCCCCTTACGCCTAATCCTGAACGCCGCGCTAATTGGTATCCTGCTGCTGGCTGTAGGTAATGGGCTGGTCACCGTCGCAGAACATCAAAATGTCCCTTCTGGTATTGCCGCCGTGGTGGTCGCCACCGTCCCGCTATTTACGCTGTGTTTTAGCCACTTTTTTGGCATCAAAACGCGCAAGCTGGAATGGTTGGGGATAGCGATTGGGCTAGCAGGGATCATCATGCTAAACAGCGGAGGCAATTTAAGTGGCAATCCGTGGGGCGCTATTTTAATCCTGATCGGTTCGATAAGCTGGGCGTTTGGCTCGGTGTACGGTTCACGCATTACCCTACCCGTTGGCATGATGGCCGGAGCCATTGAAATGTTAGCCGCCGGTATAGTGCTGATGTGTGCATCGCTACTCTCCGGGGAAAAACTGACCACCATGCCAACATTTTCAGGCTTTATGGCGGTGGCTTACCTGGCCCTGTTTGGTTCCATTATTGCCATTAATGCGTATATGTTCCTGATCCGCAATGTCAGCCCGGCGCTAGCCACCAGCTATGCCTACGTCAATCCGGTTGTTGCCGTGCTGTTAGGTACCGGTCTGGGGGGAGAAAGACTGGCTCCTATCGAATGGCTGGCACTCGGCGTGATCGTGTTTGCTGTGGTGCTGGTGACGTTGGGGAAATACCTGTTCCCTGTTAAAGCGGATGCCGTTGCTACCCCGTCGGAAAAAACGTTACAGTAAATGAATACCGAGAGTGTCGATCTGCGCGGTGTCACCACCGCCGCAGATCCACTCGATGACACGTTCAGATAACGCTTCATCGTCCAGCTTTTCGCGACCACGCAGGGCACACTCCCAGACAATCAGTACGCGCCAGCCCAGAACCTGCAACTTTTCACAATCCCGCGCATCGCGCTGGACATTTTTGCCTATTTTTTCCAGCCAGAATTCCGTTCGTGTCGCGGGGACTTTAAACAAATAGCAATCGTGGTGGTGCCAGAAACAGCCGTGAGTAAAAATCACACAATGATAATCATCCACCACAAAATCGGGGCGACCGGGTAACGTCCCATCCTGCACGCGAAAAGTTACCCCCTGCTCTGTCAGCACGCTGGCAAGGCGTTTTTCAATTGCGGTATCGCGGGTAGCTATCGCCCGCATATTTTTACTGCGTGTTGCTTTATCGTGAACGTCCGCCACGCTGATTCTCTTTCTCGCGAATAGCAACTGCCTGCCTGATTTTCGGCTCCAGCAGCCTGGCCACCGCCGCAAATGCCGGAACGACCACCGAATTACCAAACTGGCGATAAGCCTGGGTATCCGACACGGGGATCCTGAACTGATAGCCCTGCGGAGATTCAAACCCCATCAGACGCGCGCACTCTCTGGGCGTAAGTCTGCGTGGGCGGTGGCGCTGATTCTGCGGATCGTCAAAATCTTTTTCACCCAGCGCCATATCCCAGCCACGGTCAATCAGGATCTCCGCCCCATCCTTATAATAACGCGCAGATAATGTGCGCGTTACGCTATCAGGGTTACCGGGATACACCATGCCATAGCCAAATCCATTGCCCCGCGCCTGATGCTTTTTCGCATAGCGATAGAGGTATTTCCACAGCACCGGCGTCAGCACATATTTCGCATCGACGGTCGGCTCAAGCAGTTCCGCCAGCGTGGTACGCCGCGGCGGATAACGCGTGACGATATCCCGCAGCGTGAAGTCTGATTTCAGATTTAGATCGCGTCGGAAGCCGACAAGCACGATACGTTCGCGATGCTGAGGCAAAAAATGTTGCCCATCGATAATTTTCGGATCGTCCGGACCGTTATCCGCCGCATCCGCCACGTCATAACCCAGCTCGTCCAGCGTTTGCATAATGATGCGAAACGTTTTGCCCTGATCGTGACTCTTCAGGTTTTTGACGTTTTCGAGCACAAATATGGCTGGCCGACGCGCATCGATAATGCGCACCACGTCAAAAAATAGCGTGCCTTGCGTATCACAGGCGAAACCATGGGCCCGCCCTAACGCGTTTTTCTTTGATACACCAGCCAGAGAAAATGGCTGGCAAGGGAATCCGGCCAACAGCACGTCGTGTTCAGGAACATGCTGGCGAATATGTTCTGCCGCCTGCTGGTCACTCACCCCGTCATGATGGCTGAGTGTGATATCACGAATATCTTCATTAAAGCGGTGTTGGAGCGGATCGCAGTAGTTGTTCGCTTTATAGGTGCGCACCGCATGCTTGTTCCACTCACTGGTAAACACGCACTGCCCGCCAATCGCTTCAAAGCCGCGACGAATGCCGCCAATGCCGGCAAATAGATCGATAAAGCGAAAGGCATAGTGCGGATGATGCGCAGGTGGTTTCGGCAACAAAGTATTCAGATGAATGAGCTCGCGGTCGCTGAGGCGATGCCATGTTTCATTAGCAACCACTCGCTTAAAGATGGCCGGGCTCCAGCGGTTCTCGCCAACGCCATTCAGATGAGCAACCAGCGTTTTCACGTCATATATTTCAAGCAACTTGGCCAACATCACCTGCACGTCGGTCTCGTTTTCATCTGTCATCGGGTTCATGGAGCCTGCTACTGAAAAATTATCCTGCATACATTTAACCGGCAGAAATGGATAACCGACAGATTAACATAAATTAGCGCGATTGACGTTTCAGCCGAACTGGCGACTAGCGCGCTTTAAAGGGTTGAATCGCGTCAAGATCCAGCATTTCGTATTCTCCTTTTAACTCCGCACTCAGCTTCGCCATATACGTCAGTAAAAAATCCGCATTATGTTGTGCCAAATACCGCCCTCGTTCGGTTTGCATCGTCAACGGCAACGTCAATAATTTGGTCTGGAAGTGATCGAGCGCGTACTGTTTATCGTCAAGGCTACGCTTGCGGGCAAACGGATCTTCCGCATTAAACAGCGAAACCCCCAACGCCCCTGAAACGGCAAACACGCGCGCTAAACCAATTGCACCCAGCGCCTCAAGCCGGTCAGCATCCTGCACGATTTTGGCTTCAAGGGTTTCTGGCGCGATTTTGGCGCTAAAACTGTGTGCCTCAATGGCATGACACACTGCCGATAACCGCTGTCGTGGAAAATCCGGAAAATCGCGCATCAAAACGCGACGTGTTTCCAGAGCTGCCAGTACCGACGAACGATGACGCTCAGGATGGTTCTTCGGCAGGCTGACGAGATCGTGGAAGTAGCATGCGGTCAGCACCACCAGCCAGTCCACGGGGGCATCTGTACCCAGCTTTTGCGCCGTCATCCACACACGTCGAAAGTGAAAGATGTCATGTGCAGCATCTTGTCCGGAATGGTTATCAGCTAACCAGGCTTCAAATTGCGACTGCCAGTCGTGCAGTTCCATGCTATCTCCCTTTGTAGAAAGAAAATCACCTTAGCAACAATTATCATTGCAAACCACTGCCTGCCCCATCACATAATTATTTTTTATTATCACACCGAAAACAAAACCCTCATGAATTTATAAAACCCAAAATCTCAATATCGACAAATATATTATATGAATAACAAAAACAAATTCTCATGACAAATAAAATGCACTCCAAAAATAAATAATGTACCATACATAATATATTGATTAAAATGATTTATTTTACAAATAACAATGTAATACACATACATTCAAAGTTATAAAAATGCACCCAAGAAACATTTGGAAATATTTTAAATACATTTGTTACATGTTATATTTTAAATTAAATGAACTTCACGGATAGTATCCAAATGTAGTCACTCGGATAGTACTACATATTCATTTTAATTATCATGCAAAGGGAATACATAATGAAAAGAAAAGTATTGGCACTGCTTCTCCCTGCTTTATTAGCTGCAGGCGCAGCAAATGCGGCTGAAATCTATAATAAGAACGGCAATAAACTGGATCTGTACGGTAAAGTCGATGGTCTGCGTTATTTCTCTGATAACCCTGGCGACGATGGCGATCAGACCTATGCCCGTCTGGGTTTTAAGGGCGAAACACAGATTAATGAGATGCTGACTGGCTATGGCCAGTGGGAATATAACATTAAGGCCAACACAGCTGAAGGTGAAGGCGCAAATTCTGCGACCCGTCTGGCCTTTGCCGGTTTAGGTTTTGGCCAAAACGGTACTTTCGACTACGGTCGTAACTATGGCGTGGTCTACGACATTGAAGCCTGGACCGATATGCTGCCGGAATTCGGTGGCGATAGCTACACCCAGACCGACGTCTATATGACTGGTCGTACCAACGGCGTGGCCACCTACCGCAATAATGGTTTCTTTGGCCAGGCTGATGGCCTGAACTTCGCCCTGCAATACCAGGGTAATAATGAAAGTGCAGGAGCAGGCGAAGGTACTGGTAACGGTGAGAACCGTAAATTATCTAGAGAGAACGGCGACGGTTTCGGCCTGTCAACCTCCTATGATTTCGACTTCGGTTTAAGCCTCGGGGCAGCATACTCCAGTTCTGACCGTTCAAATAACCAGGTTGCTAAAGGTTATCAAGATGGAATTAATCATCGCAACAGCTATGCAGGCGGTGAAACAGCAGATGCATGGACTGTTGGTGCGAAGTATGACGCGAACAACGTGTACCTGGCTGCTATGTACGCAGAAACCCGTAACATGACAGCATACGGTAGCGGAAAAAATGATGATGGCTCCGCGAAAGGCGGTATTGCCAACAAAACGCAGAACTTTGAAGTTGTTGCACAGTATCAGTTCGACTTCGGTCTGCGCCCTTCCATCGCTTACCTGCAATCTAAAGGTAGCGATTTAGGTGGTCAGGAAGTCAGTCGTGGTAACTGGCGTTATGTCGACAAAGACCTGGTAAAATATGTTGATGTGGGCATGACGTACTACTTCAACAAAAACATGTCCACCTATGTCGATTATAAAATCAACCTGCTGGACGAAGACGACAGCTTCTATGAAAGCAATGGTATCGCAACTGACGACATCGTTGCGGTTGGTTTAGTCTACCAGTTCTAATTGACTCAAAAACAAGCAAGCCCGCTTCATATGAAGCGGGCTTTTTATTTATACGAAACGTATTTTTTTATCACACGGGCATTACAACGATAAACTTGTGAGGATACTCAAAGAAAAAAACATCCATGAGAACTGTCGTTGAAAGCGAGGCGTGCAAGTGCTTGAATAGTGGCGGAGAGAGGGGGATTTGAACCCCCGGTAGAGTTGCCCCTACTCCGGTTTTCGAGACCGATTTCATTGGTAATATTTTCAATAACTTAACTTTTCTTGCTGGTATATCCACAATATTTCCACTTCATAAAATTCAACTAGTTACGCGTTTATCCATACTTAATATACCAACACTTTCTGAGCTAAAACCTATACTTCAAAGTACAACCTAGAGGTGAGACTGTGTGGAAGATATTCCCAGTCAATGACGCGTGAAGCCTAACTCGGCCAGCTCTCTGATGAAGCCGAACATGACATTACATACAATTTTGAACCAACTCGCAGATTGAATGCGGCAAGATATCAAAATCCTTCTGCAGTTAAATTTATATAGCTCGCGGTTACACGTGTTATATAGAATGCGAAAACAATGAAAATAAAGTGTTAAATGTTAAGGCAAATTGGCATCCTCGACTAATTTTGTCAATTTATCTATAGATAGTGGCTTTGAGTAATACCACCCTTGGACACCGCACTCAGGGAACATTTCAGTTAAATATTTCACCTGAGTTGATGTTTCTACACCTTCGAAAACAACTTTGTGAGTTATATCTTTAAAAATCTCCACCAACCCTGACAATACATTATTATTTATAGAGCATTCATCGATAGAATCTGTAATTGATTTATCAATTTTAATTTCATCTATTTGTAAATTTGATAGCCAGTTTAAATTTGAATGACCAGTCCCGAAATCATCAATAGCTATTGATATACCTTTATTATTAAATAAAGAAATAACCTTTTGGAGGGAATTTATTTCCGCGCTCTGCCTTTCTGTTAACTCCATCATTATCATACCAGGTTTTATATTTGATTCATCAATCATCTGAAACACTTTTTCTTGAAATGATTCCGACAGAAGGTCTTGAAAACTAACATTAATGCTTATAAAAATATCAAATTCCTCAGAAAGAGACATGGTTTGCTTTACTGCCATTCGAAATACAAAATCACTTATTTCCTGGATTAAACCATGCTTCTCTGCAATAGGGATAAAAATATCAGGAGGAATGCTACCAATATCATGATCATCCCATCTAATTAGTGCTTCCACACCAATAATTTTTCCGGTTTTTATTTTATAAATAGGTTGATACACAAGATATAATGATTCGCTTCTTATCGCATTTTTTAATCTTGAAACTAATGATTGCTTACGTGCAACTCTTTGATTATAAAAACCGCCCAGAAGAACACCGGTTACAATAGATGTAAAGGAAATCAACAACATCGTTAGCCAACTATCGAAACTCATCCACGGAAATTTAACTCCCCCCATGACACAGACATTATTATTTTTATTACAGCTTTGCGTGGTAATAAGTCCTAGTTGGTAGGATTTATCATGCTGAGCCTCTTCAAGAAGATCGACCTGCTCACCAAGTTTGAACAAATGAAGCGAATGATCTCTGTCACCTACAATTGCAGAAAACCCCTTCTCTTCATGGTCTGTAACAAATCTATTAAATGCAAATGGTGAAATCGTTATGGCTAATTTTTGATTGCTTAGCAAATCAGCTTTTACATTATTTTCCAGTAACACACCAAAAAACCAAGTTACATTGTCCTTTTCAACTTTTCTATCATAGATATTGAGAAGCAATGGTGCTGGCAACACTCCCCATAAAGCACTACATATGACTGCACCATTTGAAATAAATGATATATCTTTTATAAGAGCATAGGGCCATAAGGCCACTCTTAGAGCATGAAGTTGTAGTTCACTACAAGGACTATAAGCATTAAATATTTCATAACTATCATTTATTTTATCAATCTGTTGAATGAGACTAACGCTTCTATTCAAAACTCGTTCTGTATATGATGCAATCCTCTCCTTGTATATATAATACATTGAAATCTCAGACAATGAGAAAAAAATAAAAAATGAAAACGTGATTGATATCACATAAGGCTTAATTCGTTTTAAATTGTGGTTATTCTTCACACCGACCTCTTTATATGCCTGACCCTATGTAACAACATACATTCTACTATCTGTCGTGAATCAAATAGATACAGTTATAACAGATTATCGGCTAAAACAAATATTTCTTTATGTTTTTTATTAGAAAAGAACGTTATAAAATAACGCAAAACCACATCCAAGTTAGATTTATGTTTGCATTTTAGCCAAATAAGTGGCACTTCATCTTGTATTCATAGGTCTAATGTAAAGGATGTAATTCTAAGGGAAATAAGTGTGAAACCGCGCCTTTTCCCGATACTGGTACTTGGGTAAAACCGGTGATGACACTGCCGGCGATCAACACTGACGCCAGCAAGCATGAGAAGGAACAGATAAGCCGTACTGTTCAGGAAATGTTTGAAGAGGCTGAATTCTGGTTAGTGAGTGAGTAAAGATTTTCAATGTCCGCCACAGTTACATTTTGATTACGCTGTGGCGGATTTTCATTTTCGTAAACGTTCCTATATTGGCATCTCAGGCCAGACAGGGTTGACTGGGTCAACCTTTGTCAGTGCATAGCGATATTTCTGCCACGCAGTGAGTTTTGGCTTATCTGCATCATCAATATAGTCACCATCAAAAGCATTCTTAAGTGGGTCAATAATATATGTTGCATATGCGATAAGAGATGATTTTTTTGACACCGCATCTGCTTCAAGTTCTTCTGGCGTACGTGGGGGGATTTCACCCCATGTTGGCATGCCGTCATTGCCTGCGATGCGCACTAATCCATCAACGGTTCGATCCTGAGTGAACGCAGTAAATTGCTCAGGGGTTACGTCAACCAGGTCAGCTAGATCCCAACCCGCATCCTCATAATTCGCCAGCTCAGCAGTACGAAAAAATGCGTTGTTCTTAGCGCTGTATTGATATGTCATCTTATTTTCCCCAGGCAATGTAATAAACATCTTCACTGAATGGTTGGATACCACCAGAGCCACTCCAGCACCGACCATCAAAACCAAAACCCGTCTTATTAAGGTACGTGACATAGGGAGAGAACATCCAGGCTTGACCAATCATTACGCCGAATGCAATGGCAGTACATTCGTTGGGGAACGGGGTATCAAATAATTTATCACCGGACCGTGAGACCTTGCCGGTTCTTACATGGCCTGTTGCTGCATTGCCCAGCCCCAGATTATTTCTGGCCGCGTCTGCCGTAACTCCACCAGTTCCGCCTTTAGCTACAGGGATTATGTCTTCAGTGGCTACGGCACCCAGGCCAAGATTAGTTCTGGCCCCGCCTGCCGTAACTCCACCAGTTCCGCCTTTAGCTACAGGGATTATGTCTTCAGTGGCTACGGCACCCAGGCCAAGATTAGTTCTGGCCCCGCCTGCATCCTTTGCACCTGTTCCACCCTGCTCAATACCCAGAGGAATAAAACCATGTTCTGGATCGTAAAAACCCCACAGGCCATCATTTCTGATTGAAAAAAATATGGAGTGATCATTCCCGGCATAAATTTTCGTTTCGTTATTGAGCTGCTCCACCCTGTCAATTCCAAGGTTTGAGAGAGCCTCTGCAATTGCTGCAGCTCCGTCTGCTTTAATATCTGCAAAAGGATGTGCGCGGCTTAGCAGCAGTGCTTTCAGGGCAGTAAGTAACTGGTTATGTTTTGATTTTTCCAGGTTAACGCCGCTTGCTTCGACTACTCCCGCCAGTTCTTCCTGCAACATGTCGAAATAGTCGTCATCCAAATCAGTGGCAGGCGTTCCTGTTTGCGGGTTTCCACGGGTAAAGCCGTTCTTGCCCGCGCCGAATTTATCTTTCTGCGCAGTAGGTGTGTCAATACGATGCATAATGTCTCCGGTTACGGATATTTGAAGATTACGTAGGTATGGGACGGGCAGAGTTTATTGATCACGCATTCAGCTACCGTATCACCCCAGTAACGAATCGGTGTTTCACAATTGTCTGTGCAGGTCATCCAGTTGGCATCCGTTGAAGCAGGCATATTTACCTGCCAGTAATAACGCCATTCAGTTGAATAGGTCGCATCCATACACGACGACGTACATTTGAAAGGTCCCTTGTTATAGCGCGTGATAGTGGCGCCGGGTTTCCCCAGAGCGGCCAATTGACGAAGATAGAAATCTTCGTTGATTCCTCCGGTAAGATTAACTTTTGCGTCCAGCCGTTGCTGTCGCTGCCGTAACGTCTGTGTGCCTGATGGTATGCATTCATCAGGCAGACCGCAGCACCGCTCCCATCGGTCAATAAGTTCTGTTGTGGTGCGCGGATCAAGCTCCAGCATAAGTTCATCACTACGCTGATGCACCCTGAGTAAAGAAGGAGCTACGCCACTTATCGCAACATCGTCAACTGACCACGCAGGCCCAGGTGGAAGCAAGGCTCTCAGTAACTGGACATAATCATCATTACTCACGCCCACGTTATTACCCCCAGTACAGCCAGTTCATTTTTTGCAACTGGCGTATCAACTGTTGGTGAAAGTAGCTTATGGCTGTGCTCACCGGCAGCTATAGAAATAGCCTCGTTTGTACGGGACAGCTCAAGTGTCCCTTCCGGATAGCCGTCACGCAGCAGGAATGAACGAAGCTCGGCCTCAACTGCGGCACGTATTTCAGGAGTATCCGGGGTCAGGTCAATGGTGTAGTTGACTGTTTTTGGCGTTCCCTTAAATACATAGAGGTCTGAACCCGCTACGGGTGCCAACGGTTCAATATGTGCATGAGCTGCAGCCACTGTTGCATCATCAAGAATCGGGTTAATCAGGTCGCTACTGGCAATCAAAACGCCAACTGTTCCCGTCCCCATCCAGTGACGGTAAGTCCACGCACGCGTTACGCCGGGTACTTCTTTTGCCCAGACAACATAATCTCCGTCAGCGCCACCTTGCGGGGTCCAGTAGTAGCGCTCCATAACACGGGCACGCCAGGCCTCAAGGTCTTCAGTATCAAAACCGCCAGCGATCGTATCGGCCATGCCACCAGAAGGAAGTCCGTTAACCGGCGTAACCAGTGAGAGTGCCTCACCATCATCCATATTTCCGGTCGTGCCTGTCACGCTGCAGGTAATGGGCACACGAAGCACACCACCGGCACTCGTTACATCTGCCTGAACGATGTACTGGACAAGGTCGTCACGCTGGATGACCGATCCGGCACTCACCTTCAGCCCGTTCGTTACACCATCCCATCGCATAAAACCTGATGCGGCCACGGCATCTTTTCTCGGACAGCGTTTCATCGCCGCATGCCGATAAAGCCATGACTCATCGCACAGGTCAGGCAGCATATTCATCGCCAGATAATCTATATAGCCATAAACCGTATGCAGCGCCCCCGCATAAACCTTGGCCCTGACATCTTCATCCATGCGGCGAAGCTCATCATTGATGTCAAGTCGTGCAAAAAGGTCGGTGCGGATCATGCTGATGTTTTCGGCCAGCGTTGGCCGCTGAAATTCACTGTCCGCCATTTGCAATCACGCTCCAGAAATCGTTAAAAGAAATTGTTACCGGACCATCCCGGCGCCACAGAACAATGCTGTTTCCCAGTTCATTGATACCGGTTCGCTGTACATCGATATCTACCCTGGAAACAACACCGTCATCGAGCATCCACTGAAGGGATTCCCGGATATACGTTCGTACCGTGTTCACCAGCGCGTTGGTGAGCTTGCTCCGTTGTAAAAGCCATAGCTTTGACCCATACCGATCGTTAGCCACCATCGGCCAGGTATCTCCCCACCACCCCATAGGTACATCAGCATTGTCGTCAGGATCTGCGCGCCGGTGAGTGAAGAGCGAAATCACCACTGCGCGCGTCAGTGGGTCAAGCTGAGAACTGGCGCTAACCTGTTTTCCGTTTACCGTAAGCCAGAGTTCCATCACGCCTCCATTTTCGTATCAGGCACATCAGTGGTGTTGCCGTTCTCTTTATGCTTGTGCCCGTTGTAGGCAACACGCATCGCGGCCATCGTCTGGCCTGTTGAGTCACAGAGATCCGTTATCTGTCCTGTCGATTCGATGGGCATTTCAAAGCGGGCTTTAGTCGCGTTTTTGAACGTAATCACCTTGCCACCACCATCAACAACAATCCCGGCGCGTGTCAGCGTGACTGACTGCCCCTGGTCATCGTAGAGAGCAACCTCCCCCGTTTTGAGCCCCTTCATGCGATAGCGACGATCAGACACAGTGATCGCAACGGCGTGAGAACGGTCGCCGTCAGGAAACAGAACAACAGCCTCAGCACCCGCTTTTGCACGAGAAGTGAAACCATAGGGTTCAAGGTGCTCAATGCCGGCCTTTTGCTGCCCAGCCAGTAACTCAACATCTATCATCTGGCACTTAGAAGCCGCGTTGATGCTCTTCACAACAGCGCGCCCAATGAGTCCCAGAACCTGCCTCTGAAGGCTTTGCATTGCTCCCATCAGAACGGGTCCTCTTTGACTTTGCGTTTTTTAGCTCGCTTCTGACTGCTCTCTTCGGGCTCAGGAAGATAGGCATCCGGCGGCCCGACGCGTAACTCTGTCAGGGTGCCGTTATGGTCTTTAGTGAATGAGACTTCAGAGATGAGGAGTTCGCGGTTGTTGAAGCCGCAGACCGGATCGAAAACAATAACCCGCTGGTTTGGCTGCCACAGAGAACCATCCCCCTGTCGCCAGCCCCACACCGTATACGTGGTTTCATCGGTACGTGCAGCGCGTTGCCGCGCCTCGAATTCAGCGCGCGCAATGCAACTGGCGCCAGTGGACTGCCCCGTTTGTTGTACTGCCATAGGGCGGTAACGGCCAATTGAGGCATCTGTTGTTTTTGCACGAAGATCCGTTGTGGTAGCAGCACCAAAATCATCATCATTTCCGGCACGCTGCCCCGATACCTGGTAGGTTGAAAAACGTTCACGGATGCTTTTCTCTGTATCGCAGGAAATAACGTTTTTACCCAGCACCAGAGCTGTATGAGCGCGCGTGCTACCAATGCCGCCGATAACAAGCCTTCCGCGCGGATCGTCGTAGGCCAGCGCCTGCTGTTGCCCAAGCATCTTGTTCAGGACTTCGATAACCGTTTCACCGTGATCGGGTTGTACTCCGGGAATAGCGCCCCCCGGTGCGCCAGCGTTTACAACCGCTATACCGAAAGGTCTGGCAAGCGCAGCGGTCACCTGAATGAGTGATTGCCCATTGAACTGGGTTGGCTCAGCAGCACAATCAATCAGATCGGCAGTCAGGCTGCGCCCGCTAATTCCGACACTAATTGATCGTGAATCATAGCGAACCGGCGTTGCTTCAACCCAACCGGTAACCACCAGGTCATCACCGATTAGAACCTCGACTTTGTCGCCGTTTTTAACCCTGGGCTGAAGTGACGCAACACCATCACCACCGGGCCACTGGCGGGTAATCTCTACACTAAAATCGCGAGCCAAACGCTCAATCCCGCAACCAATACGAATTGACGTCCAGCCCCCCCACTCACGACCGTTAACACGGAGAGTTACGTTATCGTTCATCGTACAGGCACCCTCAGCGGAGCTACCGGCACAAAGCCAGGGTGAACCACAGCATTACGCCTGACAATGTCAGACTCCCGTGAAGCGTTATCGAACCAGGTTGCTGCCAGAACCAGTGCCGGAGTTACCTCATCAGGCGTTCTGATAACTGTCTTTTGGGTCTGCACAAGGCGGTGTTTTATGTCGTTGTTAAGGTCCGACTTCACCCGGCGCAAAGCCAGAAACAAACGGTCATCGGTAGTGCGGGATAGTTCTTTATCGATAGCGGTATTCAGCGTGTCGAGGATATCAACGAGGTCATCCCATGTCGGCACATCAACCACCGCCGTCTCATCCGGTGCGTTATTCAGCGCAGGGTGTGTCACAGCAGGCCATCCAGAAGACTGCTGAGTTTGTTCCTTTGTCGTTATTGCAGGTGTTGGCAGTGTTGTAACAGCGTAAACCGCTTCGCTTATGGCGGTTGTGCGTACTGCACTGGCAACATAATTCCCCTGTTCCTTGCTGCTCTGTGTGCTTTTGCTGTCTGTTTTCCATATACCTCGCGGGGCCATATCTGATCCCAACGAAATACCGGCGAACCACTTAATCATTTTCATAACGTCAGAAGCATTTCCGGATAGTCTGTTCGCCGCACGCCACACTTTCTGAATAGCTTCGACATATCCTTTTCCTGATGACGGAGGAGGAAGAAGAACAGAAATATCACCCTGCATAAGTCTCGCTGCGTCTGCGACATAGCTGTCGACCATCGCCATAGAATCAGAAACAAAGTCCAGGATGCCAGTGGCACGCTCAAGCACATCTCCCTGAGCGAAGTCAGGCAAACCATCCATGCCGAACTGTTCAAAGTTGTCGCTGATACAATCATCAAGTGCTGAACAGGAAGATACCAGCGTGTTAGCTGTTGCTGCGCCAGCCGTTGGATATTCAAGTTCACCCGCTTCGACGAACTGCAGATCAAAGCGCACCATCCGCCCTTCACTACTGGTCGTGCCAACACGGATCTCACCATCAACACAGACGTTAAGCTCACCATATGTTGGATGTACCAGAGTGCCAGGTCCTGGTTTATTCAGTGCTTCAATTAGTCTGTCACGCTGTTCGAAACAATCGTCGCCGACGACATAGGCGGTGATATTTGGCCGGAAGGTGACCTTACCGAGATCTTCGGTGTAGGGTTTATCGCGGTTGGGGTATTCGTGTGTTTCAACTCGACGGCCAACCGCCGCCCCTTCACCTTCGAACTTAAATGGTACGCCACGGAATGACGCATCCTGAAGTCTGTCTTTCCACGCCATATAAACTCCGGGCATTAAAAAACCCGCCGAAGCGGGTTAAATTATCGATATGGGAATTCACATATCGCCTGTATGGTAGCCAAAACCGGAAACGATGCTTATACCTAACTCACGTCCCGCTCAGTCCACGGCAGAAGTTATTTCATGATGCAACGAGCGTTCCTGCCAGACAATCCAGGCAACCGCTGCCTCCCATGATATATATCCGTTATCGCCATTTGTCGCCCGGCGGAGATCAACTGCATCGCCAAACCTTTCAATGATGAATTTTTCAAATTCTGTGCGTTTTTCTTCGTCGTGCGTTGAATCCATGTTCTCCCCAGCGGCATCCTGATCATCGCTCTGATTGCATAAAAAATAGCATACCCGTTAGGGTGTGGAAAACCCACTCTGGCGGGTTACACTGAACATGACAGATGGGTTAACTATCTCTGCTAAAGCGACTGTATCCCACATCATAAGAAAGCCACGGTATCGCACTTCCGGCAGGTGTCGCAACGCGCATTCCTGGAGGCGCATTATCGAAAGACACGTTAAGTTCGCTACGCTGCGTCTGTGGGGATTGCGCCCGCTCCATAACGGCACCGGGCCTCAGCAGTGGAACCGCGGGTTGATAGTTATCCCTGGTCGTCTGACCGGCAAACATTTCCCTTTGCTGCTTGTTGTTATACCAGCCGCCTGAATTCCAGCGATTCTTCAGGGAATCCCAGAATGAGTCGGTATGATCGGCCTCTTTTGCCGCATCGGCGATTTCCTTGAGTTGCTCAAACATATAAATGGCAACCCCTATCTGAACTGTCGTGGCTCCCAGCATGGCGATTTTCCCAAGAACACCCGATAGCTGACTGGCGAGAGCAAAGGCTGTACGCAGCGAACCGATGGTTTTCACTGCAAATGCACCAGTCATGTACATCCCAATACCACCCAGTACAGTTTCCCACCCTCCCATTACCTGTGCGACATTATCCACCTCCAGCCAGACAGATTTGATCACCGGTGCGGCATCATCCCAGTTCTCGATAATGAGCAGAGCGCCTCCTGCCAGTGCCGCAATTGCCAGTTTTGCGGGCGAAAGATTGATAACGCTATTCAGTATCCGGAAGGCACGAGAAAGAACGCCAACGGCCCCGCCAGCCACAATGAGTGCCGCACCGAATTTCGCGACTGACTTCACCATCTCTGGGTTTTCTCTTACCAGTTCGCGGACATGCTCCAGCCACGGCATCACAGCTTCGGCGGCCTCGTTGATAACCGGAAGAAAGGTATCCCCCAGCGTGACAGAAATGGCGTTAACACTGTTTCTCAGTAGGGTTAACTGGTTTTCAGTGGTAGCCGCACGAGAAGCATATTCCTTTTGCATCGAGCCACCGTACTGCTGGGCGTCTGCCACTCGCTCAAAGTTGATACGCAGCAGGTCCATATTGGTGAGAAGCGGTGCTATCGCACCAGCAGACTCACTGCCAAACAACATATTCATTGCCGCAGCCTGCTTTTCTTTCGGGATTTTTGATATCCCGTCAAGCACCTTCAGCATCGTGCCTTTCGAATCTTTCTGCATATCTGCAGCCAGCTTTTTCGGGTCAATCTTCAGCGCAGCAAGAACCGTCCTCTGCGCTTTGGTTGCCGCGCCGCCTGAAGTTAAGGCTTTCATGAAGTTTTTGATGCCCGTTGCAGCAATTTCTGGCTCCACACCCATACCGGCAATCGTTGCACCTAATGCTGCAATTTCCCCCGAAGCAACTCCCGCAATCTCACCAAGAGGTCCAATTCGGGTCACAATCTCTGATATTTTTCCGGCATTTGCTGGCCCGGTATTCCCCAGATAGTTAATTTTATCAGCCAGAACAACCACATCATCCTGGGTCAGTTTAAACGCCGTTCGCCACTGCGCCATCATCTGACCAGACTCTTCAGCGGTGGTGTCAAACGCCACGCCCATTTTTACCGCGTCGCTGGCAAACTGCATTAGATCGCTTCGCGCGATGCCCGCCTGACCACCTGCCGCGACGATCTCTGCAATCCCTTCCGCTGCCATCGGTAACTGAGTGGAGAGCGTCAGGATATCATCGCTCATTGCGGCAAATGCGTTCCTGTCGTCCAGACCGTCAACAACCTTGCGGATGTCAGCCATCTTCGACTCAAAACCCATCGCCGCAGTAACAGGCATAGCCAGCGCACCGAGAATGGCCGCCCCGGCAGCGGTAGCGCCCACTGACAGTCCGGCCATTTCCTTCTGAAATCCCTTTAACTTTTTCTGCATTCCCTTCATTGGCCCAGACAACCGGTCAACGGCGGTAATAATCGCTTTTAGTTGAAAGTCATCAGCCATGTTTTATTTCCTCGTTGATGCGAACAGCCTCTGACTCCAGCGTCAGGAACTCAGAAATCGCCGTCCGCCGGAGATCAAGAGGGTTTATTCGCCAGAAGTAAGCGGTGTTGTAGAAGCGTTGTCGGAGGTTTGCTCCGTCCCCGATCGGGTAAAAAAATTCAGGATCAACATGCAGGCTTTAAAAATATCAAGCTTAGCCATCTGCGCTGCAGAAGAACGGGGGATCCCGGCAAGTAAAGGGATGTATTTCAGCGAAACAGCGCTGTCCAGTCTAACACCACCATCCGCAGATACTGTAAACGGAAATCCCACGCCCTCTATTTCGTCATATGTGGGTTCCCGTAACTCCAGTACATGGAGATCTTCACCATGAGCTTTAACCGGTTTGCTGAGTTTGAGTTCTTTCATTACTGGTAATCCCCTTCTTCACCGTGGAATTCAAGATCCGCCGTACCTTCTTCGGCGTTGTGGTTTGCCTCACCGTGTAACCAGGCAGACGACAAGACATAAACCTGACCGTTTGCCAGTTCGGCGGTAATGGTCATCTGGTCTGAAGTCGTTACTTTGCTAACCGGAAAATTTTTCGGCACTTTGAAGGTGCCTTTGATATACGGCGCGCGGTGCGTTTCTTTACGATCCACCGAGCCATCAAGGCCAATAACATCATCATTGACCTTAGTGTTCATCGGCACCTCAATACCGCCGGTCATGGATAATTGCTGACCATCAATTTTGAAATAACAAGTACCTGCAATGCGCGGCATTATGCGGACTCCTCTTGATACTGAAGGCGGAACTGGTTAACGACAGCAAACACTCGCAGCTGGTTAACATAGTCAGGCGGGAACAGGGTGTTGATACGGTTTGGGTCGGTCGCGTCGCGCTCAACCTTCAGGTATTGCTTGAACAGGTCGTAATTTTCTACGATCCCGGCGCGCTCCATCTGTCGGTAAGTCGCCAGCAGTTCCCCTTTGATAACCGCCGGGGTAACAATCGCCTGACCAGGACCGAAGCGGGCACCGTCGTTCGCCAGTTTATGGCGGCCGTATTTGCTGGTAATGACAGATTTCAACTTACGCAGCACATATGCGCTGGTATGAAGTGTTTCACTATCGAGATAGCTGTTGTCTGCAACACCGTAGGCGTTTTTCTTGTACGTTGTAACGTCGCGCTGAATGCGAAGCGTACCGCTTTCTACGTATGACGTTGCAATCCCATGCGACAGCAGAGACTGCTGTTCGGTCATCGTGAAGCGCTTCCCTTTTGGTGCCGGTAGCATATCCACGAGTTCACCTGTCTGGGTTGGTCGCGCCGGATCGTTACGGATAAAGACCGCATTACGTGCGGTGCGACTGGCTGCCAGTTCATCTGCCGGGGTCTGAGTTTCTTTCTCGTACCCGGCCAGGGTGATGTGCTGTTGGTTAAGCTGATCACCTGCGGCAACCAGCTCAGAAAGCGTTCCGAGTTTTGCAGTATAAACGTGGCCATAAAGCTGGCGCGCGTAGCTCCAGCGACCGCTGGTATCATTCATTTCGCTGACAAATGCATTAACCGAGGCCAAATCGCTGAACGGATGACCAATATAATCAAACGGCTCATCGGCCATGGCAGCAATAGCACCGTTGAGTACCGGGGCACCAGTTCCGGCAGTACCAGCGGCAACGGCTACAGCTACGCCTGCGGGCAAAACTTCCCCGCCACCGTAACCGTAATAATTCAGAACCACGGGGATTTCATTCCCGCTCAGACCTTTGTGACGCGCTGTCAGAGTGACCACGCCAGCAGCAGACGAAGCGATAACCGGCAATGTCGGATCAGCATTGATTGCATCTTTAATGCTCGATGCTACAGCCTCAACATCATCACCGCTTACAACTGCAGCCTGAATGCGAGTACGCCCGACATAAACATTCACCGTGCCGCTCTCGGTTGCTGCGCCAGTTACGGTCAGGGTATACGTGGCCGCCACTCCTGCCGCTGGCTCTGGAACTGCAATAATGTAAAGCTCACCAAAAGGATCGGTTTTGCGATACGCAGCAACCATGCGAGCAAGCTGACTACCGGGACCACAAATCTGCTTTGCGTAATCAGCGGACGGCATCAGCACCAGTGAATCAGGCTGAATTGACGCAC
This sequence comes from Citrobacter sp. Cpo221, assembly GCF_030332345.1. Lineage (NCBI taxonomy): Bacteria > Pseudomonadati > Pseudomonadota > Gammaproteobacteria > Enterobacterales > Enterobacteriaceae > Citrobacter > Citrobacter sp. Cpo221. The sequence goes on along the minus strand of NZ_JAOWIA010000063.1, from coordinate 97,296 downwards.
CTGTATTCGCATGGCCAAGCAGCAATGATGGCGCTGACTCCTGACTTGTATTCGCCGCCGAATTATCCATCTCAGCATAAAACAGTGGCACCAGCGTATTTGCCGGGATAGTGCTGAAACTAACGGTCATTGGTTTCCACCTTTTTTTGTTTAACTTTGTTCACGCGCCTGATATCGCCAGCGGCTTCCCGACGCAGCCAGTAGCTGCTTTCTTCAACATTTCGCCCTTCAACAGGCAAAAGGTCGCCTCGGGCAGGGTCATGTACTGACCGCCCTTTTTGGGGTTTTACAAACATGGTTTTCCTCAGGAGGGGAGAGTTATCTCTGTGTGATGCTCGGGCTTCCCGTCGGGGCCATGTCCCGGATCGATAAAATCAACATCAATCGCCAGCGTTTTAAAATCATCCAGACTGCTCAGTTCATCCTGCTGACGGGTGTCATCCTCAGTCAGTTCATTCTCAACAGTAAAATCGAACTGGTAGCTCAGTTCATGCCGGTTCACATCAAGCAACGTACCACCTGCATAGGTGATAGGGTTTCCGCACTCTTCAGGATTCCAGCCCAGGAGCGCCTTGAACAGTGACTGTCGCACATCGTGAACAACATCATATGAGGCAAACTGACCGCGCTCATCCCGGCCATTGCTGGCAAACACAATGACTGAAAACCCTTCGGTTAAATCCTGCCAGTAGTCCGTCTGGCTCTTCTGTTCCCCTGGAGAATCATCTCCGGGAACAACATATGCCGCCGGCAGTTTCATCTTTCCGACTTCCGGCAAGTCCTTAAACTGCGCAGCACCTGCTACACGATTCTGGAACTCCGGGCAACGCGCCCGAAGTGCTGCAATAATCGGGGCCAGTTTCATCAGCGTCGCCTCTCCGGTTTGAGTGATAGCCGCAGTTCACGCGCCAGGAAGTAACGCGTCCACGGGTTGTTTTTGTTGAGTGTCTCAACCATAAAATTATTACGCGGAGCCAGCCGCCAGCCGCTACCACCAGAAGCGCCACGGTGATGACTGCGCCGACGTTTTGCGCCACCGCGTACACCGAAAAACAGGAAAGCCGGATAGAAATCGCCCTTAATCAGCCGGTTTCCGTGTCCGTTCCGCTGGTTTGGTGCAATTTTAGTCATAAAGCCAGGACGCTTCTTACTGGCCTTTGGCACCATATAACCAATGGATTTTGCCAGCCGCCCCGTCTGATATCCGGGGTTTTCCCCGGGCTCAGAGCGACCGCGCCGCATGACCAGACGGCGTGCATCGCGCATATGACGCTGACCAATAGTGATAAATGCCCGCCGGACACGCGAGCGGTTAAAGCGCATTTCGTTCGGCTGCTGAAAATCAACGTGAAAAAAGGGTCCCGCCACTGGAAATACCTCCGCTATTTTCTGTAAATGACCCCAGTTCGGTGCACTCAAGAAGCAGAAATCGCCGTTTACTGTTTAGATCGCGAACACGTTTCACGCGGTACACCTCGTCACCATTAGCCACCTCAAAATCAGTGGTAATCCCACGACGCCAGCGAATGGTGATGTAATGTGTGATAGCGTTATCCGTCTGCGCCGTTTCCTGGTATGTGGTGGCACTGGTTTGCAGCACCTTTGCCCATGCGTTGAATGAAACCGGGTATTCAGGCTCGGTACCGAAATCATCAGCAGGAACATCCACTCTTTCCCTGAGAACCACTCGCTGATCAAGTTCCCCGGGATCAGGCATGGTATAGAGGGCGCTGGTATTAGTTGACCGTCTCTTCATACTAAAAACCCGATACTGGTAACCGCCGTGGGTATAACAGAAATTCAAAAGCCTGAGGAGTCTCTGACATTTCCAGTTCTGATACTGAACTTCTATTTTCATACCAGTGACTGATTAGCATCAGCATCCCCAGCTTGATATCATTGGTAAGGGTTATGCCGTCATCATCAGTGTCAGGAATTACGTCTTTTGTTGGGTAAAGATTACGATTCAGATAGGTTGTAGCCTTTGCTTCCGCAGCTTCACCAAGCAGGGTCAGTAGCATATCCTCGTCCGTAAAATCCACCTCAAGACGGCACTGTTCTTTTATTTCTGGAAGCGTAAGTAACATCCTGCCCCCTTATTATTTATCCGTTCGTTTTTTGGCCTGCTCTGCCTGCTCTGCCTGCTCTGCCTGCTCTGCCTGCTCTGCCTGCTCTGCCTGCTCTGCCTGCTCTGCCTGCTCTGCCTGCTCTGCAGGAGTATCCTCGCTCACACATTCCGCATAACCTTTTCTGATCAGCTCCCGGCCATGCTGCTCCAGCGTTTCAAACTCGCTACCTTCAGTCTGTACAGTACCGTTGAAATAAACCGGTTTAAGGGATCGCATTTTCATTTCGGTTTCCTCAGGGTGAAAGCGGCCAGAAGGCCGCTGTTGTGAATTACACGCCGCCAGGAGCAGGTGCTGTAAAGGAGCCATAGATAAACGCCTCCGGGCGTTTTACCGCCAGCGCCAGACGTTCTTCACAGCGGATCGAAATCATGTTTTTCTCGAAGTCATCGGCGTTTTCGGTGGAAATAACCACATTGGCATCTTCACGATCGAAGATTTGTGCACCGGCATTGAATGCACCGGTCAGGAATTTTCCGAGGAATGCTGCTGCTTCAGTCGCCACAACCGGCAGGCCCCACAGGGTAGGCCCGGTCAGTGCTGACGGATTTGCAAGAATGTAACGGCCCAGCGTGTCTTTGCTGAGTTCAATTTTCGCCCAGTCGGTGAAATGCAGAACATGACCAGATACCGGGAAGCGAGCCAGTTGCGCCTGCAACATTGCCAGACGCAGATCGTCAATACCATTTTGATTAGCAACAGCAAACGCCGCAGCAAATGCAGATGCCTGAGGGACAATCCCCTCCAGGTGGGCGCCAGTACCATCACCAAAGAGAATTTCCTGTTCTTCGACATACTTCAGTCCATAGCGAAGCTCGGCATCAATAGTTGATTGAAGCTGTGGCATATCGTCAAGGATCTGTTTAGCCGCTTTGAACAGATGAGCGATAGTACGAACCGGCGTAATTTTTTCAGCAAATGCGATATCGCTGTACGGCTTGGTGGTATTTTCTGCCACCGCTTTAGCATTATTGGTAAATCCGGTCTGCTGAACCCAGTAAATGGTATTGGACTCAGTACGCCCAGGCGCGATTAAATCACGAATAAAAAGGCGCTGCTTCGGCTGTGTTTCAATGCCAGGAAGACGGTCCGGCGCAACAATCTGACCAGGGACATTCACTGACAACAGAGCGGCACTAACAGGAATGCTCAGGCGCTTGTTGCCTTCAACACTGGCAGCAAAAGTTTTCAGCGCTTCAGCAGAGATAACCTGATGGCCAACAGTCTCGACAACCTGTTTTGCATTTGCCAGTGGCATCTGCGCGACATGTTGTTCAAGGTCACCAACGGTTGCTTTTAGTGTTTTTTCAGCTTCACGAAGGGCGTTAAATTCAGACGCCATTTTGTCGACAGCCGCTTTCGTTTCTTCTGAAAGCTGGCCTGATTTTTGCGCTTCTTTGAGTGCGTCTTCTGCTTTCGCGTTGAACTTACTGGTTGCCTCTTCAATGCTGGCAGTGACTTTTTTCAGAATATCGTTTACTTCAGACATAAAGGGTCCTTATTTGACTAACGCCGCCAGAGCGCTTTCAAGTGAATTGATGGTTTCAGGTTTGATATCTTCGGCAGCGCCCGGCGTACCGTCGTTGTGGGTGACAGCGCCAGGCATGCCACCGGATAAGGCTTTAATGAGTTTTCTACGCTCAGAACGGGGAGTATTGGTTTTAGCCAGTAGCGCATCGAGTTTGCGCAGTGCGGCGGCGGGTGATTCATCGCCATCGCTGACTGCATCAGCAGAAAGCAGGCTGTCAGCCAGCCCTTTCGCCACGGCGTCGCTTCCACCGATATAGCTTTCAGCATCCATCAACTTCTGCACAGCTGTCATATCAAGGCCGGAGCGTGCCGCGTAGATATCAGCCATCGCGGTATCGAATGGCTTCAGTGACTGTGCCAGTTCAGCAAAGTCATGGCGGTTTCCCATAGCGTATACCCAGCAGTTGTGGATCATCAGGAAGGCACCACGACCGATCTGAATATCATCGCCAGCCATCGCAATGATCGATGCGGCACTGGCAGCAATACCCAGAACCTTGACCGTTACACGGCCTTCGTATTCGCGGAGAAGGTTATAAATCGCCAGGCCTTCGAACATATCACCGCCCGGTGAGTTGATATTCACCGTAACGTCGGCACCATTCATCGCCCGAAGTGCACCGGCAATACGTTTGGCTGTCACCCCTTCGCCCCAGTAGTCCTGTCCGATAACATCAAAAACAGAAATGCTGTTATCGTCGGTGGACGCAGCTTTAATCCCGCCGTCCCAGCGGTCCAGTGCAGACGGTAAGGTTTCACAGGTAACGCGCGCACAGGGGCGACCCGCCGGTGCTACCGGAAGTTGTTTTTTGCTCATCAGGAAATTGCTCCTAAGCGGCCTGTTTCAGTGGAGATTGTTCGAAAGGAATATCAGGGAAAACCGCATTATGGACTTCACGAAGCAGTCTAGCTTTTTCGGCTGTACTGTTTTTACGCAAGTCTTCAAGCGGGGTGAGATTCAGTTGAACGGTGTAAATATCCCCACCGTCAATCGGTGGAAGGTTTTCAAGGCGTCGCACGTCATTACGCGACATCCATCCGTTTTGCAGTGCGGTAGTGTAGTACGCCGCACGCCCTGCGCTGTCGGCACGGAGCAGGCCTTCTACTGAGAACTCCGCAAATAAATCCTCATCTCCGTTAAGAAGACAGCGTGAAATCTCCTGCTCAATATTGACCAGCATTGGGCGCAGTGTATTAGTCAGGAACAGGAGGTTCATCCCTTCAACGCTCGATGCCCAACTGCTCTGCTTCGTCGTGTGTCCTACCATAAAGGGAGGTACCCGGAACCAGCGGCAGATTTCCTCGATGCTGAATGAGCGTGATTCCAGCATCTGCGCATCTTCAGGATTCAGAGTTATGCCCTGATAGGACATATCCCCCTCCAGCACCATCACTTTTCCGGCGTTTTTAGAGCCGACGAAGCGGTTAAGGTTTTCACGGTTTTTCTGGCGCTGCTCTTTGGTCAGAAGATTCTTTGACAGGAAAAATCCGGATGTCTGAATACCGTTTTCGAAAATTTTCGCTGCGGACTCTTCAACCGCCATCGCCGCACCAAACACGTCACGCCCGGTACGCATTGGCATCATCCCGCAGACACCATCAAGGCCAAAGCCCCGGATGTGCATCATGTTTTTAACCGGGATGATGCGCGCTATGCCCTTCTCTGTGTATGTATAACGCAGTTCGCCACTGTCCAGCCGCTCCACCTTCATGCACTGAGGCAGCAACGGCACCAGTGAAACCAGTTTGGTACCAATCAACTTTTTTTCAACGTAGGCATTACCCCGAAGGCAGATACTGGCAACCACCATCAGCATAAAGCGCGACGGCGTCATTTCACTGTTGGGACGGCGACACAGCACCTGATAAGCAGGATGATTAAGCGCCAGTTTGCGGGAACCATCAGCCGCCCGTTCGTATACCTTCATCGGCAGGGTTGAAACTGATTCACTCAGCAGACGTACACAGGCCCAGACAGAAGCCAGTGCCAGCGCTTTTTCTGCTGTAACGACTTTTCCGCTGCTACTGGTGCCATACCACTCCTGCCAAAAGGCTGCGTCATTCAGTCCAATTGTTTCGCCAAGCCAGTTAACAATCGCGGTTTTGATGCGGCCAGGCCGTTTTTTTTCCTTCATCAGATACCTACCATGATCGGATCATCAAAAAAATCATCAGGGTCGCCAGTCTCTACAAGAACCGCATCCTCCGCTGCGCCAATAGCCATAGCGCCAGCCACCACGCCATCAATACGGCCAGTGCTCTTCTTCTTGGCAAAGATACGGTTGTCTTTCTGATCGGCTTCCAGAACTGCAGATGCCGCATTCCAGCGCAGACAGGGATTAGTACGGATAATCAGTTCGCCACTGTTAAGGTGCTCTTCAAACAACTCAATTGATCGCGGCATCCACAACCCTGACTCCTGAGCCTTGTAAAAACCCTGGCCGTGCGGAACTAGTTCAACATCAACGGACTGGTTCGCCAGTTCAACTTCAAGATATTTAATACGGTACTGGTCGCAGGCAATGCACCTGATATTGTGCTTTTGCGTTAACTCTCCGATGCGGTCAGCCACAAACCCGTAGTTAACAGCCTTACCCGGTGGAGCATGAATAAACCCGTTACGCAGCCAGGCGTCATAGGGAACATGGTCAGTTTTGGCGCGATCCAGCAGTGTGTCTTTTGGCGTCCAGAATTCGACCAACAATTTTTTGAATTTTGGAAAGTAAAGTGCCAGCGAGGTAAGGTCGCGGGAGCCGGAAAGGTCCAGACCGCCATAGCACTCCTCACCTACCAGCTCTTCAGGGTCGAAATCCTGCTCGCATTTCATCCACGTCTCGCTGTCCACCCAAGGATCAGCAGATTCCACCCACTGACAGAAATTAAGGCGGCGGACGATACTCTCTTTTGACGGCATCCCGCGCGCCTGCGTCACCTGCTCACGCAAATATTTCTCGGTGAAGGTGTATCCCAGTGACGGATTAGCCTTACCCCAGCAGGATTCATCTTTAAACGGGTCGTCTCCTTCATCCAGCGAGCAGATGAAGCTGAAGAAGCTGTCATCTTCCAGATCACCGGAGGCAACTTTGCGTCCGTACTCGTGATACTCAAAACAAACACTGGTTTTATCGTGACCGCTGTTGGTAATAAGGAACATCAACGCCTGCCGACGCCCCTTCGTGCCAGCGCGCATCATCTCAACGACCTGATTGCTTTTATGTTCGTGAACTTCATCAATCAGGGCACAATGTGGGCGTGGCCCTGACTGACCATCATCCGAACTGATTGGCCGGAAAAAAGAACCAGTCTGAACAAACGCCAGATTCCATTCTTTTCCAGTACCACCTGATTTATCAATTCGCTGAGACAGAGCAGGAGACTGATCCACCATCGCCACAGCATCCCGGAACAGGATCATCGCCTGGTCTTTTTTGGTGGCGGCGGCATACACTTCAGCGCGTGGTTCTTTGTCAGCGACCAGACAATATAATCCGACGCCACCAGCGAGAGGGGATTTACCGGAACCCTTCCCGGACTCCACATAGACCATGCGGAAGCGTCGGTATCCATCACTGGCCTTCCAGCCAAAAATAGAACCAACAATGAAGGACTGCCACGGCAATAGAATAAAGGGCAAACCTTCATGCTCACCGCCGTTGAGCTTTAAAACTTTTGCAAAAAAATCAATGCCCCGTTGCGCGGATTCAATGTCCCAGGTAAGTCCTCGCGCCGGTCCATTTTCCAGATCGCGGAGATGACGGGCGCAGGCGTTACGGATATCCGGCCCGGCAAGAATCTTACCGGTTGTGACATCCAGCGCATACTGCGTGGCCGGGTCAACCGAAGAACTGGTTGAGCGGGTCTTCTTCTTTTTCTCCACCATCAACTTTCACCTTCGTTCTGGCGGCCGGGGTAAGACCGAATTCGACCAGGTAACTTTTAAAGCGGCGGTCTGCATCTGCCAGCATAGCTACAGCAGGATTTGCCTTAATCAAAAAACCACCATCCGTCTGTACGGTATAAGTTCTGCCCTCATCAGCGATCGTCAGACGCAACTGCAGAATATCGGCGTAAATATCGCAAAGGCGTTCCAGCGCAAGCACGTCTGCGACGGTGAGGACTCCCATACCATCAAGCAGTACGGTAAGTTTTCCCCATGCGACTTTCCCCCAGTCTGTGAGGTGTGCCGGTGGGCTTGGAATTTCTCTGATCGGGGTGGGTTCTTTGTCGTTAAGTTTACGTTTGCCCGGGTTACCAGTTACCACCTTCAGGTGGGACGGTTTCGGGCGCCTTCCTGCCATCGGAACCTCCCGGAAAAAAACTTTTCATTTCGCGGTTGTGCACAAAAAGGGGGGCTAGCGGTCAGGGAAGCGATGTCTCCTGAACTCTTTACCCGCCCTCCCCTTCGCGCTCGTGTCATCTCACCTTCTCCAGTGCGACTGTGGGTCGAGTGGCAGCCCGTTCTCATCACATCCAATCACGTGACCGCGTTTCTCTTCACGTTGTTTGGTAGAGTCGTGGTGCTGTTTACAGAGGGGTTGCCAGTTATCCTTATCCCAGAAGAGCTTCCGTGCCTTCGCTATATCTTCCTGATTGCCACCCTTCAGTGCTTCCTTCAGCTTATGAGGCCTTATGTGGTCAACCACCATTGCAGGGATTGCCCTGCCCTGACGACGACACATGACACATAGAGGATTAGATTTCAGAAATGAGAGCCTGGCTTTGTCCCAGCGACTGTTATAGATACGCGGCTCGGACATGTCTTCTCCTGTATTTGATGTGCGCGTGAGATGCGCATAAAAAAGCCCCGCATGTGCGAGGCTATTGTTTCGTTGACCACGTAGAAGCTATTAATCCAGTTTATTCCTGTGATCCTGAAGCTTGCGACGTAAATAGCCTTCAAATGTTGGTGGGACATAAATATTAACCGACTTTTGAGGTCCACCGATGTCATATTCGATTCGGTAATTTTGTTGCGTCACTTCAAACTCATCAACTTGATTAAGTATTTTGGGTTCAGCTATCCCCTTCGTTTGCTCATCGTAAACTTTAACAATATAGTCATCGGCAGATTTCTTAATCACATCATAGCGAACAAGCCGTTGATTATTTTCACTGGTTATATAAAACGTCATTATGCCGGTATAGATCACAAGTATCTCCTTTCACTCATATTGAAGAGGAAACATTATACCTACAGGTAGCGATGTTAAAGCATTATCGCAGACACTCAGGGAATGCCTGCTGAATGCCACTAATCGTCGAGTTGCAATACACCGTGCTCAAGTGACTCTGAGTAGGCGATCATCCCTGTGTATTCAGGGATAATCTCGCCATCATCCGCTTCAAATTCCGGGATCGTGCCAGTGGTGATGGTGTATTGGGGCTGCCCATCTTCTTTCGCGAAGGCTGCCAGGTCTTCAATCTGCGTAGCCGTAAGAACTACTGTCATGCGCATACCTCAGTTGTTAAAAAGCCCCGCTATTGCGAGGCCTAGGGTTATTTGTATCGCGACCGACTACCTGTGAATGATAAAAAGCGATTTACACTTTGGGCAAAGTAATACCTGTTGCTGACGTACTTTCGTGGTCGACTGAGTAGATTTATGTCCACATATCGGACACGTGACAGTCATATTGGCTACAAGCCCAACACGCTGCATTGCGTAATCGAAGAATGACATGATGGCTGACCTTTTAATGAATGTGGTTTATCATACCGCATTCCGTTCAATTATTAACCAATTGCTGTCATCCAACTAGCAAATGTGGATGCATAATGTACTCATGCTCAACAGCCAGTACATGCTTATTCTCTTTCATCTGGCGACTGCTGATTGCGAAGCTCATTGTTGGCTATTTGACTCTCTCACCGAGTCATGAATCCGCTCACACGTCATTCCAGCGCGGTAGCTTTCGTCAGCTCGTCCAGCATAATATCGAGCTTCTTCTGCAAGGCGTCCGAGCATGTCGGCGAGCACTGCGGCGTCGGCTCCGGCTGTTTTGCTT
>NZ_JAOWIA010000063.1:0-87585 GCF_030332345.1 Citrobacter sp. Cpo221 | reverse complement strand
CTTCGGCGCGCAGCTGGCTAACAGTGGCAGACAAACCAGCAGCAGTAGCGGCCGATTTAGCGGCTTGTGCTTGTGCATCTCTTACAGCCTCATCACGGGCAATAATACGCCCTTGTTCAATCATGCGGGCTGCGGTCTGTGCGTTCGCTGTTTGCGATGATTCTACTCTGTCACGCTCGGCCCACTTCTTTTCCCAACCGCTGCTGCTCCATACACTACCCGCGATGAATGCAACGGCCACCAGCAGCGAAAAAACAATGAACTGATAGCGCAGGCTCACTGGTCTAGCCCCCAGCACGTCAGCGCGCTTTCCTGGTCTCGTCGTTCAACCTGCCCATAGCAACCATTCTTCTGGCCTTTGGTCAGACGACAATCGCGACCACCGTCTTTAATCCACCAGCGGATCGCTTCACAGGCTCCTTTACGGTCGCCAGCATTGATGCGCTTATAGAACGTAGACGGGAAGCATTTTCCGGGGCCGATGTTATAAGGGCAGAAAGAAGCGATACCTGCTTTCTGCGGCTCGGTCAGCGGAACTTTTATATTTCGTTCAACCCATGCCAGCGCCTTGTCGCGTTCAATGGCGTTCACCTGGGCACATTTCTCAGCTGACAGCTTCATGCCTTGAACTACTGGCTTACCATCAACCATCGTGGCGCCACGACAAATGGTCCATATACCAGAGCCGTCCTTGTACGCTGTTGTGCTGTTACCCTCTTTCTCATCCAGAAACTGATCGAGAATCACGGACGCGGAAGCCCCCGCAAGAATTAAACCAACGACCGCTGCGCTCAGCTTATTCCTCAGCTTTGGTGGCATACCCATTGCGCCGATCCTCCCGTTCTTTCCAGCGGAAATACCAGTTCACTGCACAGGTAATGACGGTGCATGCGATACCGACAATGATTGCCCAGTCGCTCAGGCTTAACCCTGCAATTCTGTCGGCCAACATCCAGGACACCTCTTTTGCTGTTTTAGCTGTTTCGGCATATGCCTTCGCTGATACACCGCAGCCGGTCAGCGTGGTGCCTGTTCCATATGAAAGTCTGCTGTAAATGGTGCTCATTCTGGTCATAACCTCACCTCCGATTTTTCGGATGGCGCTTTGTGTGATTAAAGGGTCAGACTTCACGGGCTGGATTTATCAACAAAGCACATAGCGGATGTTTCCCGTAAGTCTGCAACTAGTGAATATGTCTGAAATATCAGAGTGTTTATTAAAACAACTCGATAAGTGTGGTAAAATCTGGATATATACCTTTAATTCACTTTGTACCAATGATTACTAAACCCTGCCCCTTTTGCGGGAAACTGATCACCTTACATGCCTTGATGTGCCCACATTGCCAAACCGTAAACCCGTTTGTGAAGGCAGTTAAAAGAGAGAGATTTAAAAACGTTTGCCTCACCGCTATAGCGATCACCTTGGCAGGAGTTGTTATCTGGTTCTCTTTTTGAACATAAATTTATGTCGTTTGCACAAAATCCGACCAGCTTACCTATCATGCGAAACAAAGTCGGCTGGGACGAACAGGAGGGGAGAGTAAAATTCCGTTCAAATAAACAGTTCAAAAACAACATTGTTCCTGAGAGGAGAGTTCTCATCTGCCGGTTCTTTGCGAAACTGTTTTCTTAGTGCTATTCACCGCAAACACGACCTTCTCGGTAGATCATCACAATCAATCTATGCGCGTTATCTTACTAATGGGTATATCAATCCATTCACCGATATTTTTATGGGTCCCCTATCGTTTCATAAAATTAAGATTTCCTGGACAAATTAAGGTAAAGTGGAAGTCCATCCACTTAAGGGAAAGCCTATGTCAGAACGTAAAGACTCCAGATCACGCCGTAACTATCTTGTCAAATGCACCTGCCCAAACTGTACCCAGCAATCTGAACACAGTTTTTCAAGAGTACAAAAAGGATCCCTTTTAATCTGTCCTCATTGCAATAAAGTATTCCAGACGAATCAAAAAGAAGCAGCCTGAATCTGTTTGAGATACCGTTTCTCGTACAGAATCACTTCATCTGTATTTTAAGCTTGATTAAGCTACAGATAATAAAAAACCCGCTGGCTGCGGGTTTAGTATTTTCATATTAAATGAATAGTAATTATTGTGATATCTGGGAAAACTATCCCCTTGCGTACTTTATCGTGTAAAGCAAGTAGTCGGTCTCTGACCGTTAGACTTTTCGTGCAGTGAACCTACACTCAACAACAATGGTCAGTATACTTTCTCATTCAAGATTGAGATGAAATATGCTCACCGTTGCCTTTAATGCCGGATCAGTAACATTTTAACTCTACTGATCCAACAATACATCCATGACTTCTGTCAGTATGTCTACTCAGGCTTTAGCCGTCATCGTTATCGCATACTGACAAAAAAGGATTTTACTCTGTGATAGCTACGTTGCCAGCAACCGGGCCTTTAGCACCATTCTCAATGGAGAATGAGACTTTTTGACCTTCGAACAAGGTGCGGAAATTATCGCTCTGGATAGCAGAGAAATGTACAAACACATCTTTATTACCATCAGTAGGAGAGATAAAACCGAATCCTTTATCAGCATTAAACCATTTTACTAAACCAGTCATTTTATTTGACATTTTTATTCCTTAAATTGGCCTTCCGGCGAACATGGTTTTATTACAGAAACTACTTAGCGCTTAGTGGAGAGACTCAAAGAAGGGATAAATATACAACACCTGAAATGAGAACTGCTTTAGTAAACTACTTTGTATTTTGTCTGTTCTTCAAACCGACGCAATCATTAACGCATGGGCGTATGTAATAATCAATATTTATTTTAGCCATCCAGGTCTCACGATGGCCGAAAAGTATTTCTGGCATTATGTACAGGCATGTGTATAGTGCACCTCGTTATTAGCTTTAAGGAATTTTTTTGTCTCGTAAAATGACAGGAATTGTCACAGCCTTTGACTGCAAAAGCGGTAAAGGTCTAATCTCCCCCTCCGATGGCCGCATAGATGTCCAGCTTCACATTTCAGCTCTAAATCTCCGTGACTCAGAAGTACTCCTTCCCGGATTGCGCGTTGAGTTTTGTCGAATAAATGGTCTACGAGGCCCATCTGCAGCGAACGTGTATCTCTCATGACTTGTAGCTCAACCTGACTTCTGGAATCATAAAAGAGAATTTAAAAACAGGGAGAGTTTCATATGTATCCGAAAATCTATCTAAACGACTGGCTGACAGGTCTTAAGAGCTCATGCTGCACGCTGATAGTGACTATACTCCTTTTCATCTAACCTGTTAGTTTGCCGCGTTCTGCTGGCCCCAGCTTGAAAGCAGGGGCCAGGAATCATGGTGTCATCTGGAAAATACTGCAAAATCAAGCTGATGTTGCAATAAGTTGCGGAGCGAAATAACAATAGTTAACAGACTAAATAGCTTTTTGGAATTCCACAACCTTTTTTGCTTTATATGTGTCAGTATTTTTTTTCGTACATTCTATATCCATCTCCAGAGTTACATCCACCATCGCCAGGCAGCCTTCAATAAACCCCTCAGCAGCCTGCAGTCGCTTTAATACTTGCGTATGGGAAATTCCCAACTTTGTCCCCATAACACGAACGGGAATACAATGGATGTAATACCATTCAAGCATCACACATAAAAGAGGATCATGTTTCTTAAGCCTGGCCATAGCGCCATTAATAATTAACCCATCGTTATCACTGCATGACAATCTGGTTTTGCATGCCTGGGGCAACAGCCCCTTGAATCCTGCTGCTACTGGAGAATAGTTCACTCCTGAACTATCGCTTGCCACCCAACCGCCCCATCGTTTTAAAGCCATCTGAATATCTCGCATGTTATCTCCCCTATTCATGCCAGTACGCCGATTGCCAGCGCACGATCTATAACCCGAAACACAAGCATCAACTGGTCACCATATTTCGCTTCAAATGCCACAGGATCAGCATGCAACTCATCGTGATGTTCTCTGCACAGTGGTATAACAAACAAGTCGTGCGCCTTTGTTCCCATCCCCCCCTGTCCATGGCCAATCAGGTGATGCGGATCATCTGCCGGCCGCCTACAGCTTTCGCAGGGTTGAGTTTTAATCCATGCCAGATATCGTGGGGCCGTCCAACGGATCCGCTTTGGACGTTTCATATAGGTTTGCGGGGACTCAGGATCGACCAGAACACCAACTACGGGCTTAACCGCAGGCACCTGCGCTGGCGGCATGTTCACGGTTACTGTGCTGGCTTTGGCTGTAATGATGCTGGTGGCGGTTACACTCGGTTCAATATCGCATTCACGCATAACTGACTGACGTTCTTCCGGAGGAATACGAAGCGCCCGGCTGGCTACTGATTCGGGAATTGCGTCGCAAACCCCCATACGCACAGCCCACCAGCATAGCTCCGCCAGCGACAGTTCTCTTGAAGGATCCTGATTCAGCGCCACCATGATGCTGTTGATAATCCAGCTAATAACATTACATCTCGCCAGCTCTGCAAGTTGTTCGCTGTAGTGGTCGCGCAAATGGTTATCACAATGTCCACACAGAAGAACCGATCCGGGTTCATGGCGCAGGATGGTTAACTCGTGATAATGGTAATCGCTGTGTGGCCACTGACAGCATTGGCCGCCATAACGCATAAGCCAGTAATCAAGGCCACTCAAACCACCAGCAGCCCTAATAACTTTTTCATCCAGGAAGAACGGTCGCAGGGACTCGTCACACGCAAGCGGCTGGCGAACGTCAGGAACACGTCCAGCAGGTAACCGTTCCATCCCTGCTGGCTGGCTTTCCACCAGTACACGCTCAGAACTGAATAATGACATCAGCTCACTGCCCGGCTTGAGCAGCACAATTCCAAGCTCACGCGCAACCACCGGCTTCAGCAGCGCCCTCATTCTGCAATCTCCCCGATAATTATTTGTCCCTTCTCTCCCCATAATTTTGTGACGCGTGAATCCCAGATGTGCGCGTCATCTTCGTAAATAGCATCCATCAGGGCTTTCATCATGTTGTCGAAATCAGGTTTAGCCTGGTGTGGTTTACCGTTGAACTCAGCCCGTTTCTTTTTACTCCAGCTCGCAGGCATCGGAAGAATGAAGGTGACATGCGAACCGCTTTCCGCCAGCTCTACACACTGCAGACGAACTTCATCACAGAAAGCCCGGTAACGCAGAACCTCGGGGCGCTTTTTCCATTTGTCAGCACGCGTCATTCTGGGCTTGCCCATTGGGGTGATATCGTAGACTTTCACATTCACCTCCAGATCCGTTGTTGCCAGGTTCTGTCCTGACGAGGAGGCTTAGATACTTCCGGCAAGAACGCGCTGATCGTCCAGTGAATAAAGTCATTATCCAGACTACGCTTGGTCTTAATCTGCTTTGCTTTATAGCGGGCTTCCAGTTCGTCAGCCTGCTCAGTGGTGAGTTGTGTATGTTGAAACCAGCTTTTCTTCATAACGCACCTCTGGATGCGGCAAAAAGAAAATCGCTGGCGTTAGTTAACGTCAGTATGTGGGATTGCTTGAATTGATCTTGCGCCATGGGGCTTTTCTCCTGTGGCGCAGCAGGTATAGGTTGTTCAGGCCTATGACGGGAGTGTAACAGAATTCTGGGTAACGCGATAACCAGCCCTTTCCAGCATCTGAGTAAATAACGTAGGTGTACCAATAATTTCATTATCCTGAAGAGGCATGAAAGACACCATGCTACCGCGACGGTACATCAGTGCGCGCTCACACTCAGGAAATGATTGCAGTCTGGCAACGATGACTCCATCGTGACATCTGATGACTGCGTAGCCTTTTTTGGGCAATTCTACTTTTTCTTTCACTTAAACTCCCCCATGCAATCGGGATAAAGTAATACCCAAAAAACTAATAAAACCAGTCGTCAGCGCTTTCCCAGGTCTCCTGGAGGATTTCCTCCACCTTCGTTTTATCGCCCTTATCGCCACCAAAAACTGTCAAGCTATCACCGCCAGCCGTGCGGATAACTAGAGAACAATTTCCATATTGATTCTGAAGTCGCTTAAGCAGCTCTTTCTCAAGTGCGGGTATGGCTCCGCGCGGCAGGTCTTTTGATTTGTTGATCGTAAGTTCTACCTTCATAATTCCCTCTACACCAAATACTGTACATTCATACAGTATACCTATTGAATCTCATATTCAAGTGGTTAATAGCACTTTTTGCCAAAGCCATGCCGTTGTATACACTGAGCTTTTCCTAGCATTAGG
This sequence comes from Citrobacter sp. Cpo221, assembly GCF_030332345.1. Taxonomy (NCBI): domain Bacteria; kingdom Pseudomonadati; phylum Pseudomonadota; class Gammaproteobacteria; order Enterobacterales; family Enterobacteriaceae; genus Citrobacter; species Citrobacter sp. Cpo221. The sequence continues at coordinate 81,352 of NZ_JAOWIA010000063.1, read as the reverse complement.
GATTAACTAAATCTGAGTGGCAACACTGTATAGATAAGAAAAAACCCGCCGGAGCGGGTTAAAGATCCAGAGATTAAATAGTTTAAAGGCTGTATTCAAAAACTAATTAACCATCAGGCGTAGGGCTAAATCATTCGGGTAGGGGTCAAAATAGTTCTGAGTAAGCAAATAGCGATCTGGATATTCAGCCAGATAGTGCTTTAGCAAAGTAAGTGGAGCGAGTATCGGCAAGAGTCCACTGCTATAGTTGAGAATAACGTCACGCAGTTCTCCGCGCTGACGTGTATTCAACTGGTTACGGAAGTATCCCTGGATGTGCATCAACACGTTGGTATGGTTTTTCCGTGAGGACGGCTTCTTGAGGATTGCCATTAACTTTTCTCGGTAAAGAACAAAAAATGCTTCCAAATCATTCCACTCATGCATCGAAGCAACAAAAGGCCCAATTTCACGATAGCCTGCTTGGTTATGAGCCAAAAGCTGGAGCTTATAGCGACTATGGAAACTAAGTATCCCATGACGCGTAAGGCCATTAGCCCTTAAGATGTTAAGTTCATTGAGAGCAAAGATGCGCTCGACAAAATTCTCCCTCAGTACCGGATCGTGCAAACGTCCATCTTCCTCAACCGGCAACCACGGATATGCTTCCATTAACGCACCAGTAAAAAGGCCCGTGCCTTCTTTCCGCCCACGATTTCCCATTTCGTCATACAACCTCACTCTCTCCATACCGCAACTCGGTGATTTGGCACAGACAATAAAGCCAGACAAGGTGCTAAGCCCTCGGATATATGGAGTTGTGAATTCAGTCATTTTGTCAGTTATATCCTCACCAGGCTCGTGACTAAAACGCATGCGAATATAACCTTCATTGGTTTGAACCAGGCGCAATGCTGGGCGGGGAACAGATAAACCAATGGACATCTCCGGACAGACAGGCTTGAAAGTTACCCACTGAGCCAGTTCATCCATCGCAAACCCCATTCGTTTATGGCCGCCGTCGAACCGCACAGCTGTTCCGGTCAAGCATCCGCTAATCCCGATAGCTGGTTGAGTGTTCATATCGATACCCTCGTTAATTCAATGCCCACTTCGCGAAAGGAAAATCGTGACTGTTCAAATGATAATACCTAATCTATTTATATCATTCTTATTACAGATAAGCATAACCATGAGGACATCGCCAGCGTAATGAAAAGGAATCAGATAGAGCCGTAAAGTTGAGGTTCCTTCACTCATCCTTAAATCTTACGCCTACCACTAGCAGGACATGCTCAACGTCGAGTAGTGAAAGCCATGTTCCGCCGTTTTTCGGTTGTCATGCTGGCATCCTCCCCACGATATCTATAACCCGGCGCATAACTGCACTTCCCCGAAAATCTGCAGGTAACTCAATAACAGGTTTACTCGATCCGTATGAAAAACGCTGGAGATCGAAATCAATCACAGCCTTCCGATCCCTGAACAAACCAAGACGACCGTAACGAATGAGTTCGCCGCGTTCGGCTGCGACGCGGAAATACTTCTCAGCAGTCTGACGATGCAGCGACAACATCTGTGATGCCTCGCTAACGGTTAAGCGTCCACGGATTTTCACCTCTTCAATGATCACCCGAATAAGTGCCGCCTGCTCTTCTGGTGTATTTGGTCTTGGCATGCTGATCATCTCCGGGCCATACGTAGACATTCATTACGTTGCTGCGCTATACGTGACACTTCAGCTGAACTACGGGCAATGTCTAACATGTCGGTATATACCTTTGCCGCGCGCCGCCAGAGTCCCCGTGACTTAAGGTCTTTCGCCATTTTCTCCGCTAATTGCGTTTCAGCCGGATCGCTTTTCTCTTCCATGAAGGGCAGCTTTACGTCAGGTAATTCTGCATCCGGAGAGATGTTATAAACATACTGAGTTCCGTTGTGAGTGCGCAGGACTGTGCCGCTGAGAGTCAGCGCGCGCAGAAACTTACCAGCGGTACCGGATGGAATATCCAGCGCTTCACACACATCACGTAATACGCAGTTCGGGGTATGGCGTACCACTATCGCTACCCGATCTTTCTGAGAGATTTCTATGGTCATTGGTCAATACTCGTTTTGGTTACTTCACGACCCGTAAGTGGGTCACATTTTTTCGATAACTTCCCCAGGCGAAATTTACCCAGATACCGTCATCCATGGTTAAGCGGTCCATGACCCGCTCACCCAGAACTTTTGATAATTCGTCATAATTCAGGTTTGTAAGTACCCCCACTGGTTTCATTGACGCCATACGGCGATCGATTATCTGATTAAGTAATACCCACTCATTGCGCGTATCACGTTGAACACCAACCTCATCAAGAACAAGCAAATCAACCTTGCACAAATCATCCAGCAAATCGGACTCAGACTGGCCCTCGTCATAGCACTTGCGGGTGCGAAGCATCAAATCAGGTATTGTCACGACCAGAACGGAATAATCGTGCTGAAGCAGGTAGTTCCCGATTGCCGCGGCAAGATGATTTTTCCCTGTTCCGCAACTGCCGCTGAATATAAAACTGGTAAAGCCATTCCCAAAGTTATGGGCGTAGCTCTTTGCCATCGTCAGCGCGTGTTTCTGCCCGTCGTTGCTCACCTGGTAATTTGCAAATGAGCACCCCCTGTGCAACTCGCAGATCCCTGAGCGCCCAAAAATCCTTTCTGAACGGTTACGCTGATTTTGTTTTTCCAGCTCAGCTGCGCGCTTTCGCCCTTCTTCCTGCTGCCAGGCCATTAACTCCTGACTGCTGGTAAATTTCGGCTGAACACCTGCAGGCATGAGATTACGCAGACGGCCAAGCAAATCATGCGTCGATTTCATCATTACCCCCTGAATCCCGGCGGGATCTGAGTGTCAGGTAGTGAAACGCCAAAGCCAGCCTGTCGACGTGTACCTGCCGATGGTGAGGAAGATTTGGCGCGTGATGTTTTCAGGCTGGAAGCAAAAGTCTGTTCCCACTGGATGTGATGTTTAACTTTCCCTTCGCATTTCCAGTAGTCCCGGAACTGCTGTAATTCGACGGCGGTATACCCTGGTAGATCCCCAAGATTTATTCCCCACTGCGCAGCCTGGCGTACAAAGTCATCACCAGGTGTCCAGTCATCTGTAATCGGAAATTTGCCTATGGGAGGTAAAAAGCCACCTGGCGCGTATAACTCTCTCTCTTGGTTTTCTTTTAGATCTGTATCTGTATCTGGATCTTTATTAGTTGGGTTTCCGTTGGCGTTCTGTTTCAACGGCAGCTCAACACCCGTTGAACACCCGTTGTTATTTTGTTGGTTATTCGCTCCTTTTTTAGCTTTTCTCGCCTGAGCGGATGCTTTTCCAGCTGCTGACTTTTGGCTGATTGAGTTTTTAACCGCCTCCAGATCACGCTCTATACGCTCCTGTACCCATTCGGTACCGTTATCGTTAAAAAACTCTTTCAACGAAGGTTCAACGGCATCCCAACGGTCGTTACTCAGCCGTGCAATTTTCGATAGTCGGTTTTTGGGGATCGGGCGACCTGTTTGCCAATAATTGAACATCAGTAGCAGGTATGCGCCATGCTCTTCTGTAGACAGATGCATGGTGTCCGCCAGGTAATCAGCAATGTAAAGTTGCATGTAAGGCAGAGCTGCCATGTTTACTCCCTTGTCCGGTTTCCCGGCGCGTAATGGTTATTGCTCAAAACTCGATTAAAACAATTGCGGCGCTACGGCGCTTAAACTCGCCAGTAGTGGTCCCGCCGCATCAGCTGGTAACATGTTGAACAAAGCGATTGCTGCTTCACGAATTTCCTTCTCCAGTTTCTGTAACGGAGCGCCGATTAATTTCGCCTGATGTGCCTCACTGCATTCTTTGATAGCGTTGGCCACCAGCTCCGCTTCTGTGCTCGCATTACTTAACCCGTGCTTCCTGGCAATCTGAACTGGCATAGCAGCAATGATTGAACCTGACAGCTGCATAACGTAAGCCGTATACTTTTCTGACCCTCCTTCGTTTTTCAGATATCGGAATAAATTCTGCTTATTAACAGCAATTCCGCGACCATCTGCTTTGGCCCACTCTTCAGCCACCAGCTGAGCGATCCGCTCCTGTGCCTGTCCTGGTAATGTCGATTCCCATTCACGAACAGCTGCCAATATGACGCGGTGCTGAATGCTGTCGCGGCGCTGGGGTTTAAAATGATTTTGCGTTTTCAACGGAACAGCTAAGCGTTGGCTATTATGTTGGTATGTTACTGATTGCATGATTAAGCCTCCTTTTGAGGTAAACCATCAGTGGGGTTTGGATAAAGATCAGGACGAAGCTCATGTGGAATCACTCCCGTCGCTTGAAAAACAGGTAATACATGACTTGGTGGAACTATTCCCTTATGGCGGTGCTTCCAATGGCTAATCGCCATAGGTGATAAGCCAATTTTCTTGGCCAAACTGCTCGCTCCGCCTGCTGTCGTAATGGCTTTCTCAAGTGCGTTCATGAATTGCTCCAATAGTTAACACACAGAGATTAAACATTATGTTTATATATGTGTCAACTTTTTGAAGGTGTGGAAATTTAAACTATTTGTTTAGAATCACGATATGAAACCGAAAACTCACCAAATAGATCACCCTCAAGTCCGGCGCCTTAATGAGCTGATGGATTTAAAAGGGGCAACCAAAGCGGATCTTGCTCGTGTGGCTGGCGTAAGCCCTCAGTCGGTCAACAATTGGTTTGCTAGAGGCACATTAGGTAAAAATTCGGCGCTAAAAATAGCTGAAGCTTTTGGCGTGTCAGTAGCTTGGGTACTAGGCGAGGAAGTAGATGAATCGCTTGGACTGAAAGAAAAAGAACTAAGGTTACTAAAATTATTCAATCAATTACCAGAATCTGAACAAGATCGCATGCTGGATACTTTTGAGTTGCGTCTAAAAGAAATTGATGAGTACGTTGAAAAATATCTTCGTGGACGGTTTAAAAAAGAATAAAGGCTAGAGTGATGGCAAGTCGCTCTAGCCTTTTGTACGTTTCAACTTATAAGATTAAGTCGATCAATCGCAAAAATGCGACAATGAACTCAAGCACTGCAATAAATGCAGAGATCAAATTGTTCATCCGTTGCCCTTTCTTAAGAGCGTGGTCGTCACTACCTTACCTTTACATTACCTGTCAGCATGACGCGCCATTCACCAAGAACGACAATCCACACACCTCGGCCAAGGCATCACTAAGTGCCACCTTACTGACCAGGAATTTGATCTCACAATCAGTAAAACTCATTTATTCGTGCTTGGCGTTACTCACCGACCAAGATGAGCAACCATTTACCCTCTCTCTCGAAAGGGCCGAGTTTTGACCAATGACCACTATAAGCGAGCCTGAATTGAGAAACCTGAGCCACTGTATGGGATTTCTTGGAAAAACTATTTTTACATATGTCTCATAAGGTTAATACTGGTTATTCATACAGAATATTGATTCAGCATATACTTACATGTAGCCTGTAATCTCACCAAGAACGACATTTCAAATCAGAGGCCATCTGAATGCCAATCAGGTGCCCTCCCAAAAGCCCGCATTTTATGCGGGCTTTTTTTATTACTATCTCTCCGTCAAGACACTTTCCACCCCACCATATAAACAAATTATTTAACCCCATCAACTCATTTAGTTGACACGAATATAAACTATGTGTTTAATTACAACCAACGACAATCAGTCATCAAGGCAGGACGCCCACGAAGTAGCTGCCGGCGGCATACGAATCACCGGATGAGATGACAGGCATTAACACGCAGCAGGTTCAACGTTCCGCCAGCCTGGCGACAAGGGCAACGCAAGAGGATAAATCCATGATCGATTTCGCACGTAAACCAGTGCGGTGTCAGGCCGTACATCTAAATCGCATCGAAGTAATCATTCGACTGATTTGCTACATGCTCGCCCAGAAGGGTGACCCGTCTGCCGACCAACAGACTGCAGTTCGTTCATAACGAGTTTGACCAATGGCTGTTGCCAGCCTCATGCCCGGTGCACAGGGCATTGTGATGGTAATACCACCATCGTAACCAAACAGGAGACGAAGACCTGTTCTGGTTAAATTGGAAAAGTGTTCTTTGCCCGTCCCGTGGCGGGCTTTTTTCCGGAGGTTTTTATGTCAGCTAACGATCTGGCATTGCGCTTCAGCAGCGCACCAGCCGAGGCATTAATCGGGGTTTTGCCTGTTCTGGAAGTAAAAGAAGCATTACGTGAAGAAGTTGAAAGTGATGTGATGGATGAAGTCTGGACTGAGCACAACTTTGAAATGGAAGCGATGGGTGAACAAGTTGACGAAACAGCCAGGCTCGCTCGTAAGTTTGAATGTGCGGCTGAAGCTCTTGGAACGGCGATCAAACTTGCTCTGACTCTTCCACATAATGAGGCAATGCAGGTTCTGAATGACGCCTTAAACGATAACCCAGGATACGGTCGCGAACCGGCAAAGGATGCATGATGGAGTTTGGAATGAAACGCGTGGTGGCTTCTGTTCAGGTCGTTGCAATCCTCAACAGGATTTACAACGGCAGTCCGGTTTCCATCGCATCAATCAGCAAGGAATCAAAGCTGTCTGTGTCTTACCTCGAGCAGATTTTCTCGAAGCTGCGCAGCAGTGAAATTGTTACCAGTCAGCGTGGCGCCGGTGGCGGGTACCATCTTAGCAAAGCAAACCCCAGTGTGGCTGACGTTGTTCGCGCCGTTACTCACACGCCTGATTCATTTGAACCCGTGCTGAATGCTCTGGAGTGGGTCCCCGTCGCACAGCTGGCGCAGGGAAAATCCCCTACCCCATAAAGCACAAAACCCGCGCAAGGCGGGTTAAGTACCCGGTCAGCCGACCAAAGCTTTCCGGAACGAGTTTTGACCAATAACCACTACCTTAGGCGGCGATCATCAGCTGCCGGGTATCTTACAATCCAATGGAGCCCGAACGCAATGTTAACGTATGCGTATCTTATTAAAGCCAAAGCGAAAGCAACTGAGGCAAAAAACCTGTTTTGCTGGTTCTCTGCGAAATCAGATTCCCGTGCAGAACGCGAAATCCTCAATATTCTCGAAGACAACGATATTGCCGTCGGTCGTGGCGCCGACTATCAATCACCTGTCCGCACCAACTGGTTTGTTGTTGACGATCTGCCTGAGGAAAGCACACTTGATGACACATGGTGCGATCGTTACGAGCTGGCAGAAGACCAGCTGACGTGGCAACTGAAACAGAAGCCGGATAATGAAAATCTGGAGGCTTCCAGCCAGCAAAAACCTGAAACCTCCAGTGCCAGTGTACCCACCAGCGATGCGCCAGCATTGCTCCGCCCCATATCTCGCCTGCGCCTGTCTCAGCGGCTGATTGCGCACCTGTTAAATGACGGTGAAGAGAAGGAAATCAGTGAAGCGCGGCACGTCCAGATCGGACAAATGGAACTGGACGAAAATGATCTCTATATACAAAACCTGTTACTGGCCGTTGCAAATGTACCAGCGGCGAAAGAGCTTTCTGCTCATGTCGAGTGGAACCTGGCAAACGCAATAAAAGAAGTCTTCGACCGTGAGCAGGTCTATGCCATTGCTTCATTTGAGGAATTTATTACCGAATGGATTGCGGAACCGAAAGCGCGGACTCAAACCGTGCAGGAGTGGGTTAACGATAAGAAAGCACGAATTGTGGGTGATGAGCCCACCGTTCCACCTGTAACGCCAGAACTCATTACCGTTGCGACTCTCCCGCTACGCCAGCGCCTTTTAGCTCAGTTTATTTCTGATGAATATGCTTACCATATTGATACTGAACAGAAGAAAACCATTCAGGAACTTGAGCTGGATGTGGATAACAGCTACGTGCAAAATCTGCTGCTTGCCGCCGAGAATGTAGAACCATTCAGGAAAGCGCCAGAGATCGATATCTGGAAAATTGTCAGCGCGCTAAAAACTATTTTCCCGGTTGATGGTAAACGAGTGGATCTGTCTACCGTAATTCAGTTCTTTAAGGCCTGGTTCAGTACTGAACACATTGACCGCGGGTTGCTGGTTAAAGAGTGGTGTAAGGGCAATCGTGTGTCACAGATTCAGCGCTCTGATGCAGGAACCAACGCTGGTGGTGGCAATAAGACCGATCGTAACCCGGAACTTGTCCACACGCTGGACACTCTGGACATTGATATTGCGCTGGCCACACTTCCAATGGATTTCAACATCTACGATATTCCGGGTGGCGTTTTCCGTCGTGCAAAAGAGATCATTGCTAAAAACGAAAGCCCGTTCAAAGAGTGGTCCGTCGCCCTGCGCAAACGCGCTGGCATCCTGGATTATTCCCGTGCCGCTATTTTCGCGCTTATTCGCAGTGCAGAAGAAAATGCTCACCATTTCCCGGAACTGCTGAGCCGTTACATCAATAAGAACCTGACTGAAACCGACCACCAGCACCCAACTGAAGAAACCCTGGCGGCAGCCGGTCACGTGCCAGAAAAAAGCTGGGAAAACGAGATTAACGAGAAAGTCACAGCTGAACAGAAGGCAGGAGCCGAACAACCAGAAATCGCCAACATGGGCAACGGCGTGTTCTCCATCGATGGCCTGATGGGGAACCAGCAAGCGCCAGCGCTTTCTGTCGTAGACCAGGTACGCCAGCGTGCCGTCGAGGATAAGTTACATCATACCCATACAGAGGAAGCCACCAGCGATGTGCAGATGGAAGAAACTGACAACAACGAAATCAAAGCTAATCCTGAAGTGTCTCAGAGCGAAACAGCAGTTTTGCCAGTTAAAAGCGCTGATGCAACTGGTGACGCGTCAGCTTCCCTGAATAATGAACCCGTTCACCATATTGAAACGGATCCCCTGAACGCTTTCTATACTCACCTGATGGTTGATATGGAAACCATGGGCAACGGTCCTGATGCCCCAATAGTCTCTATCGGCGCTGTATTTTTTGATCCTTCAACTGGTAACACTGGCGCCGAGTTTTATCGGGTTGTCAGTCTTGAATCATCGATATCGTTTGGGATGAAACCGGATGCGTCGACGATTCAGTGGTGGTTGAAACAATCATCTGAAGCCCGCTCTGCCATTCTTGTTGATGAAGCCATGGGGTTGCTTGAGACCCTCGAACTCCTGGCTGACTTTATTGCTGAAAATGCTGCTAACGGTAGTCACACCGTTCAGATGTGGGGTAATGGATGCTCGTTTGATAACGTCATTCTTCGCCGCGCATACGCGTTAACAGATACCCCCTTCACTGTTCCGTTCTGGAATGACAGGGACGTAAGGACCATGGTTGAACTGGGCAAATCTGTCGGCATCAACCCACGCTACGACATCCCGTTTGAAGGTGACATGCACAATGCACTTTCTGATGCCCGGCATCAGGTCAAATACGTATCAGCAATCTGGCAACGTCTGACCGCAAATTGATTTTCTAATTTCACAATTTATGGATCCTGCCTGGTATGTTTTTACAGGCAGGCCATCAGAGAGATGAGCTATGCACGAACTTACACTGTCTCCTCAGGAAATTGCAGAAATTACTGGCTATCAGCGCTACACCCACCAACAGCGACAACTGCGGTGTCACGGCATACCGTTCACCACTGATGGGCGGAACCGCCCAATTGTATTGCGCAGAAGTATTGATCCCGGAGTTTCTGAATTACCTAAGGTCGATGAATATGTTGCACTTGAGCCAAATTACGACGCAATCAATGGGCAGACCAAGAAAAGATCCTAAAGACAAGCACCTCCCGCCACGCGTAACTAAAAACCGTTATAGCTATGTGTGGAAGCCAAAAGGAACAAAACAAAGCGTAACTCTTGCTCCTATTACCGGGACAAGTATGTCCCGGCTATGGGCGCGTTATGAGGAAGAAAAATCCAAGCGTTCAGACGTAATGACATTTACTAAATTATGGAAGTTATTCACCAGTAGCCCGGCTTTTGCTGAACTGGCTCCGCGGACACAGACTGATTACAGGTCGTATGAAAAAAACCTAGTCCCAGTTTTCGGGAATATGCGAGCAGATGACATAAAAATTGAGATGGTCAGGATCTATATGGATAAACGTGGCCAACGCAGTATTAACCAGGCAAACCAGGAACTCGGCGGGATGTCGCGTGTTTTCTCATGGGGATATGAACGAGGGTACGTGAAAGGAAATCCGTGCAAAGGAGTACGCAAGTTCTCTTTAAAAGCCCGTGACGTGTACGTGACAGACGAAGAATATCAGGCAATTTATGAAGAGGCGGCACCAGCTCTCCGGGTTGGCATGGAGATATCTTACTTATGTGCGGCTCGCGTTTCGGATGTTCTTTCTCTCAAATGGTCGCAAGTAAGCGAGGAAGGCATTTTTATCCAGCAGGGAAAGACCGGGACTAAACAAATAAAAGTCTGGACTGAACGGCTTCATAACGCCATCGAACTTGCAAAAACTCTGGGTGGGCGGGAAACGGTTATCTGTAGCAGCAAAAAAACTAAATACTCGAAAAGTGGGTTTAATGATCTGTGGGAAACCGCAAGGGAAGCAGCAGGAAAAAAACTAGATAGAAAACTGCCGTGTACTTTTCATGATCTCAAAGCCAAGGGAATATCAGATTATGAAGGGTCAAGTAGAGACAAACAATTATTTTCAGGACATAAAACAGAAAGCCAAGTGTTGGTTTATGATAGAAAAATCAAAAGATCGCCAACATTAGATCTAGCCCCAGTTGATAAAACTGCCCGCTAGGGCAGTTTTAAAACACAGTGAATACATTGCGTAAGTCAGTTAGTACCTCTCGGCAAATATGTCGTTCGTCAGTAATCACAGAGTTTATGTGTTGAAGTGTTATATACTCTTCATACCATTCTTGAGTTACAACATTTCTCAAATTATAAAACCTATGAAATGAATCTTTCGCATCCTGTGAATTGATGAATTGTTGATTATGGCCCATTAACCTCATTAAAAACCCCTCCAAACATAGTGGTGAGGATTGAATGATTTTTATGTCCCTATTCCTAGCCGCAGCTAAAGCGTCATTGGGTATTGCAAGATCTGAATCAATAAAGACAACTCTTTTATCAAAACCACCTGCGTGGTTTATAGCTGCCATTATCGCGGATTTCGGCCCCCCGCCACCAGCATCATCCAGTCTAACACTAAATCCTGCGGCCCTAGTTGTTAAAAGGCGTTTCAAACAATCAGCAAATCTTTTGTCAGTTATTCCTTCGCACATTAATAGCTTAGTTCGTTCAACTCCACGCCTTGCACGTCTGGGCTTGGTCATAAATCTGGTACTCCACCAAATGCACCCGCCAAATATTTAGCTGCAATGTTATCATCGACCCGAGCTTCACTGGATGGGAAATCATCAAGTCGGTAACATTCACTTTTATTGAACTTTTTCTCAGTAATCAATACCCGATATTTACCCAAGTAATTGATCAGCTCAGGTTTATGGCAAGTAAAAATCAACTGCGCATGTAAAGGATTTGTTTCTTTACTGATGAATAATTCCAATATGGGTTTAACCATATGTGGGTGTAAGTCATCACCAAGTTCATCAATAAAACATGCCGTCCCCTTTTTCAGGCATTGCATTATATTGTGTAACCTGATAAATGCACTTTGTGTTCCAGCAGATTCGAAAGCAAATGGCAACTCAAATTTAGTACCATCTTCTTTTTCATGAACACCATTCAAAAGGTAATAAACATCCTTCTCACCATTTATGTCAACCTTCTCTTCTTTCTCTATAGTTATATCATCTAAGCCTAAATCCCATTTGCGTAGAATATTTTTAACACTTTTGAACGCTATAGGATTATCATATAAATCCTCAGCTGTGGCTCCTAAATCTTCATAATCATAGCTATACCTTCCCATTGCATTTACGTTGGTGGTATTGCTCATTTTTTCAGCTATGTTGATTGCTAAGGGAACTCCCACACGCCTAGCAGCAGAAATTATACTTGTATTAGCAGGTGTTCTTTTACCCTCTTGAATACCTAAAGGGAAAAGTTCAGCCTTTTCAATATAATCATACTTTATTGTTTTTAATAGTTCTTCAACCTCTTTAGGGCTAAATTCATCACTACTTTTATCTAATTGATTTTTATATTTTTTCTTATCTAACTTTCTTTTGAAAACATATATATTTTTATTGTTTTCATTCTTTACATATAGCTCTTCTTTTATTACAAAATGATCACAGGCAGTGACAATATATGTGTATACTTTTCCATCTAGAACAAAGCATATTTTAATCATCCCTGGATTTACATATGGCCGATTAATGTTTAAATACAAATAATCAGTTACTTTTGCTGGTATAGACCAAAAAAACCAACTCAAAAAGGACATCGGCTTAAGGAGTGTTGTCTTGCCAGAGGCATTCGCCCCCATGATAGCAGTGATCAAATTGACCTTGTGTCCGTCAACATCTACCCACAATTCTTTTTTCTTATCCTTAGCTGTAGTCGTAAGGTCAACGAATCCTCCTTCATCTTCAAAGCTACCGATATTCTTAATCTCATACCAAAGTATCGCGTTAGCCATAACCCCTCTTTTCATACAAAAAAACGTTCAAAAGCATTACATGCTGAGTTTATAGTAGGAGACGTATATGGCAAGAAAAAAAATACAGACAGCATTTTATGACAAAATACTAATCCTTGATTTGTAGTAATGGGGTAATGTGTAAGAAGGGATATACCAAGAAAGTATACCAACACCATACCAAGTGTGACGTGAGTCGTTGAAAGGAATTGAGCTAAGTGTTTGAATAGTGGCGGAGAGAGGGGGATTTGAACCCCCGGTAGAGTTGCCCCTACTCCGGTTTTCGAGACCGGTCCATTCAGCCGCTCTGGCATCTCTCCGTTTTGGCGGTTGCCATGATGCCAGGTAATTTGGCATTTTAACAGACCCCGTTCCGTCAATTTCGTTCAAGTGACGAGTTTGCGAGCAAAACGATGATTAAGTGGCCCTGGAAAGAGCAAGAAACAACCCGGAGTGACGACTGGCCGTGGGACGACGCCCTGGCTATTCCTCTTCTGGTGAATCTCACCGAGCAAGAACAAGCCAGGCTTATCGCCCTGGCCGAGCGCTTTTTACAGCAAAAAAGACTGGTAGCGCTTCAGGGGTTTGAACTTGACCCACTGAAAAGTGCGCGCATTGCGCTGCTTTTCTGTTTACCTGTTCTGGAATTAGGGATCGAGTGGCTCGACGGGTTTCATGAAGTTCTCATCTACCCTGCCCCGTTTGTCGTAGACGATGAATGGGAGGACGATATTGGGCTGGTGCATAATCAACGCGTTGTACAGTCCGGGCAGAGCTGGCAACAAGGTCCGATAATCCTTAACTGGCTCGACATTCAGGATTCTTTTGATGCCTCCGGCTTTAATCTGATCATCCATGAAGTGGCACATAAGCTTGATATGCGTAATGGCGACCGTGCCAGCGGTGTTCCGGCAATCCCCCTGCGCGATATCGCCAGTTGGGAGCACGACCTGCATGCCGCAATGAATAACATTCAGGATGAAATTGATCTGGTCGGTGAAACCGCGTGCAGTATAGATGCCTACGCAGCGACCGATCCTGCCGAATGCTTTGCCGTTCTATCGGAGTATTTCTTCAGTGCCCCTGAATTATTTGCACCACGTTTTCCGGCCTTATGGCAACGTTTCATTCAATTTTACCGCCAGAACCCCATGGAGCGGTTACGCGATACCCGCTAAGGTGGCCATTGTCGCTCACCAAATGTGCATTAACGCTGAATTTGAAGATTAATTAACCAATTGAAATGACGTGCTAATTTTACTGTTGACACCTCATGGTGAGGTCAGTAATATGCGCCTCGTTCACACGATTCCTCTGTAGTTCAGTCGGTAGAACGGCGGACTGTTAATCCGTATGTCACTGGTTCGAGTCCAGTCAGAGGAGCCATATTTAAGAAGCCTGCTTAGGAAACTAAGCAGGCTTTTTGCTTTTCCGTTCGCTATAAAAACACTCTAATAAGCCCCCTGCCTGCTCTGCACCGCTGTTACATGCCACATCACAACGTTGATTAAAGTTATGTAAATGTAAATCGTTTAAACTTTGCAATTATTGTAAGTGCTAGTGATTATCATTTATTGTACGCGAGCCAAAGGAACGAGCCCCCGCTCGGTTCACTGTACGTTCCAATTACTCTGGGATATAAACGATGAATTCTCTGCCTCGCGCCGGACTGCGCCGTATCACACTTGCCTCTGCCCTGGTCTTCTCTGTTAGCCTACCGGCTTTCGCTCAGGAAACGTTAACGCTCTATACCACCCGTGAACCGGGTCTGATCCAGCCTTTGCTTGATAGCTGGACCAAAACCAGCGGCATCAAAGTCAGTACGGTCTATATCAAGGACGGTATGCTTGAGCGCGTTAAAGCTGAAGGTAAAAATTCACCTGCCGACCTGCTGATGACCGTCGATGCCGGTAATCTCATTGATTTAGTGGAAGCGGGTGTAACTCAGCCAGTAGAGTCAGAAGCACTGAAAACCGCTATTCCGGCTAATCTGCGCGGCGCAGATAATCAGTGGTTTGCGCTGTCGATGCGTGCCCGCGTGCTGTATGCCGAGAAGTCACTGCCAATCGATAACTGGCATTACGAGCAACTCGCCAGCCCTGAGTACAAAGGTAAAGTCTGTATTCGTTCCGGACAGCATCCTTATAACACGGCGCTGATCGCCGCAATGATCGCTCACCACGGCGAAGCAAAGACCGAAGAATGGCTGCGCGGTGTGAAAGCTAACCTAGCGCGTAAAGCTACCGGTGGCGACCGCGATGTTGCTCGCGATATCCTCGGCGGCATTTGCGATATTGGTCTCGCCAACTCCTATTACGTCGGCCATATGAAAAACGCCAAAGAAGGCAGTGATGCACGTCAGTGGGGCGATGCGATTAAAGTCGTTAAACCCACCTTTGAAAATGGCGGTACACACGTCAACATCAGTGGCGCAGCTGTAGCCCGCTATGCGCCAAATAAAGCCGATGCCGTTAAGCTGATGGAATATCTGGTTTCCGCACCTGCCCAGCAGCAGTATGCGAAAGCGAACTTCGAATACCCGGTACTGAAAGGCGTGACGCTTGATCCGGTTATCAGTGCAACTATTGGTGAAATCGACGTCGATAAAACGCCGTTAACCGAAATCGTTAAATATCGTAAACAAGCTAGTCTGCTGGTAGATAAAGTTGGATTCGATCAATAAACCTCTGCAGTTTCCGACGTTACGCGGCCTGGTTTCCGGGCCGCAGTCATTATTAACGCCGCTACATCTTGGCGCACTGTGCGTAGCGCTTGGCGTTCTGACACCGATCATTGCGCTAATTTGGCAGGCTACCCAGGCCGATTTATCTCACTGGGATAATCTCCTGACGTATGTACTGCCTGCCGCACTAAAAAATACCGTGCTGTTATTAGCCGGTGTCGCGGTGATGGTCGGCGTGATTGGCGTAGGCAGCGCATGGGCGGTAACGGCATGGAATTTTCCTGGACGTAAAATTCTTAGCTGGGCGTTACTGTTGCCGCTGGCAATGCCAACCTACATTGTGGCCTTTGCGTGGCTCGATCTGCTGCATCCGATTGGCCCCCTGCAAACCTTTATCCGTTTTTTACTGGGCTTTGACAGCCCAAGACAGTTCCGGCTGCCAGATTTACGCTCACTTTCCGGCGCAATCATCCTGCTCGGATTAGTGCTTTACCCATACGTGTATCTGACAACCCGCGCTATGTTTATCAGCCAGCCCGCCCATTTACTGGAAGCCGCACGCACGCTGGGATGCAGCGCAACCGGAACCTTTTTTCGTGTTGCTTTGCCCATGGCCCGTCCGGCACTGGCCGTTGGGATCAGCCTGGCACTGCTGGAAACGCTCAACGATATTGGCGCATCGGAGTTTCTCGGGGTACAGACGTTAACCGTTACCGTGTACACCACATGGATCTCACGTTCTGATTTATCTGCTGCGGCGCAAATTGCCTGCATGATGCTGATGTTTATATTCCTGATTCTGACACTGGAATTTTATGGTCGCAGAAAACAAGGATTCAGCAGCCGCAGCCTGCGGGAAATTCAACCTTCGCGCGTGCAGGGCTGGCGCGGTTGGCTGCTCGGTGGCGTTATTTCACTGCCGGTTGTACTGGGTTTTCTGGCACCGGTACTGTTTTTAATGTGGGAAAGCGCCAAACGCATAGGCGATGAGAACCCCCTTTCCTCTTCGTTACTGTCAGCATTGCAAAATACGCTATCGCTGGCAGCGGGAACCACGCTGGTGGTGGTTTGTGTCAGTATGCTGGTGGCCTGGAGCGCCCGCCATAGCGCCGCAGACAACGCCATGCCGGGATTTCGTCGCGGCGTGATGCGTCTGGCCTCTTTAGGCTATGCGGTTCCCGGCACAATTCTGGCGATTGGTTTTTTACCCCCCGCCATGGCTGTCGACCGCTGGCTGGCCGATTTACTGGATGTTCGCGGCCTGCCGCTGATGTCCGCAGGGATCCTGCTGGTAATTTGTTGTGCCATGCGATTCCAGGCGATTGCCATTGGCGCGCTGGATTCTGGTCTGGGCCGCATTCCACCTTCGCTGGAACAGGCGTCTCGTCTGTTGGGCGAGAATGGTGCGGGGACGTTTGCACGAGTCCATTTTCCCCTGCTGCGCCCGGCATTAGTCAGCAGTGCCCTGCTGGTTTTTGCTGATGCCATGAAAGAGCTGCCAACAACGTTGCTTTTGCGCCCGGTCAATTTTGAAACGCTGGCAACGTTACTGTATGCGGAAGCCGCACGTGGAACCTATGAAGAAGGTGCTATCGCCGCGCTAATGATTGTTTTAGCTGGCACGCTACCGGTTATTTTGTTGGTGCGTCACCAAATGACTCGCCGTGGTTAAGAGAGCAACAATGTCAGAAATTGCATTACGACTCCAGGATGTACACGTTGCTTATGGCAACAGCCAGCAATCGGTACTGAGCGGATTTTCAATGTCGGTACGTAAAGGTGAAATTGCCTGTCTGCTGGGTGCTTCAGGCTGCGGAAAAACCACGGTACTACGCGCAGTTGCCGGATTTGAACGCCTGCAAAACGGAGAGATCTATGTGTCACAGCGACGTGTTGCCGGTCCCGGCGTTCATCTGCCACCGGAAAAACGTCATGTCGGCATGGTCTTCCAGGAGTATGCGTTATTCCCCCATCTGACCGCGCAGCAAAATGTGGCCTTTGGATTGCGTCGCATGCCGCGTGAGGAACAACAGGCCAGAGTGACTGAGCTGTTGAAAATGGTGGAGTTACACAGCCATGCCAACCGCTATCCGCATGAGCTTTCCGGCGGGCAACAACAGCGTATCGCCCTTGCGCGCGCGTTGGCGCCACATCCGGAAATCCTGTTGCTGGATGAACCCTTCTCCAGCCTGGATAAGCGCACACGTGAGCGTCTTGGCAACGAGGTACGGGATATTTTGCGCGCCGCCGGGCAAACGGCGCTGTTGGTTACCCACAGTGAACACGAAGCCCAACTAATGGCTGACCATATTGGCGTGGTAAAAATGGGGCAGTATCAAATTAAAAAAGCGACCCATCCGACCTGAAGGTCAACAAAGTCGCCCTGAAAATTAAAAATGCTTCTGTACCAGGTTGATGTTCACCGGCATACCGGAACGTCTTTCCAACGCCTGGCTCCCGCGGCTCACATCCACGTCATTCCCGCTGATAAAGGTGCGCAAAGCGGGAGTAACTGGTAAAGGCACCTTTCTGTCAGACTCGTATTCCGAACGGTTTCGTGACAGCGGCTCATGTACTTCCACCCAGCGACTACCGTCCGGCTCTTCGCTGTATTTCACCGGTCGGTCAATTAATTGTACACGCGTCCCTACAGGCACCGTATCAAACAGGTACTTGATGTCATCATTCCGCAAACGGATGCACCCCTGACTTACCCGCAAACCAATACCGAAATTGGCATTTGTCCCGTGAATGGCATAAAGCCTGCCAATATAAATTGCATACAGGCCCATCGGATTTTCTGGCCCGGCAGGAACAAAAGCCGGCAAGCTTTCACCGCGCGCAGCGTATTCACGTCGGGTATTTGGCGTCGGCGTCCAGCTTGGTGCTTCCTGCTTACGTTCGACCGCCGTCACCCAGTTACGCGGCGTTTCTCTACCCGCCTGACCAATGCCAATGGGTAAAACCTCAACCGTATTGCTGCCAGCAGGATAATAGTAAAGCCGCATCTCGGCGACGTTGATGACAATCCCTTCGCGCACGGTATCCGGAAGTATCAGTTGCTGCGGCACAACCAGCGTTGAACCCGATTTAGGCAGAAAAACATCGACGCCCGGATTAGCTTCAAGCATATTGCTCAACCCCTGCCCGTACTGAGCGGCAAATGCCTCCAGCGGCTTGGTGTTTCCTGGTGGAACCGTAATAGTCAAAGGACTACCCACCAGGCGACTCCCCTCTGGCGGCAGCGGATAACTCACCGCCAGTGCGCCATGACTCGCAAGCAGCATAATGAGTGAACAAAGCAGTTTTACACGACGCATCTTTTTCCTTTCCTTCGTCGCAACAGATATCCGTTAAGTATAGCTTTTATTATCTGTTTTAGTGGGTTACGACATATCTGCGCATAAAAAAACCTCGCCATCAGGCGAGGTTCAGGTTGAGCGGTAACTACGCTTCCTTACCATCTGGAAGCACAATATTGCTGGCGGCTAACTGCCCCATATTTTTGTACATTGCGCAGGCAGCTTCAATAATCGGCATCGCCAGCGCGGCCCCGCTACCTTCACCTAAACGCATCCCCATATTCAGATAAGGATCTAATTCAAGATGCGCCAGCGCGGTGCGGGCACCTTTCTCAGCGGAGAAGTGTGACGGGATTAGGTAGGGTTTAATCTGCGGTGCAATCTGGCTGGCCGCCAGAGCAGCAGAATACGAAAGAAAACCATCCAGCACGACCGGCAGGCCACAGGAGGCCGCACCAAGCATCACCCCCGCCATACCGACAAGATCAAACCCGCCAACCTTAGCCAGCACATCGACACCGTCAAGGCGATCCGGTTGATTGACGGCAATTGCCCGGCGCACAACGTCTACCTTATTCCCCACCCGAGAAAGAGGAAGGTTAGCGCCAATACCCACAACTTCCTCAGCATCACTGCCGGTCAGCACACTGACAATGGCCGCCGCAGGTGTGGTATTTGCCATACCAAGCTCACCGACACCAAACAGCGTTACGCCGTCTTTTGCCAGTTCATGGGTATAGCGGATGACTTCCAGCAACAGCTCTTCTGCCTGCGAACGGCTCATTGCCGGACCTTCGGCTATATTGCCGCAGCCGCGTGCCACACGCATATTCACCACACCGGGAATAGGTTCAGCATCAATCCCAACATCTATCACATGGACCTTCGCCCCCGCCTGAGCGGCCAGGACGCAGACGCCGGTCGTTCCACGCGTCATATTGGCAGCCTGAATAGCCGTGACAACTTTAGGCGAAACGGCAACCCCTTCATCCCACACACCGTGATCGGCGCACATCACCAGCATCGCTTTGCCATTCACATGCGGCACACCCTTCAGGCCTGGCATCCCGGCCAATTGTACGGCGAGAGATTCGAGTCGCCCCAAACTTCCCGGCGGCTTAAGCAAGCCGTCGATATGCCGCTGTGCACGCAGCATCGCGGCACTGTCGGGTGATGGGATCGTGCGGAGTAAAGAGGTTAAAGTCTGCATAAGGGTTCCAGTATGTGGGCTGACTCAGAGCAGAGCCAGCAAGAAAATCAACTCGCCAAGTTCAATGGCAGCGCCCAGCGTATCGCCGGTTTGCCCACCCAACGTGCGTTTTAATAACTGCCCAAGAATAAAAATCGCCACTATTGTGACAACTAGCGCTGCCACGCCGCGCATGCCGGGAAGTAGCACGGCGGCAAGGATCGCCGCTAATCCCAACGTAACGCAGGTTTGACGCCCGGTGACTTTGCCAATAAAAACGTTGCCCAGCCCTTCTTCGCGGGCATAGCGATGCCGATACATCAGCAACACCGCCGTTCCTCGCCCGGCGACACATGCAGCTGCCAGCGCGGCCAGCATCGGCGTGCCACGCAAAGCCAGTTCACTCACCACCAGCACCTTCGCCAGTAAAACGAAAATTAACGCCAGTCCACCGTGGGTGCCCAGACGACTGTCGCGCATGATTTCCAGCATCCGCTCACGTCGGCGCGCCGAAAAAATGCCGTCACAGGTATCCGCCAGACCATCCAGATGAAATCCCCCGGTCAGCAACGCCAGCGTCAGCACCGCAAAAAGGGCCGCCAACGGAATACCGCACCAGGGCTGGAGCGCCATAAAGACCAGCCCCGTCAGCCCTCCCAACACGACGCCAATCAGGGGAAACATCACAATACCGCGGGAATAATGCTCGAAATCCAGTCCTTGCGACCAGCGAGCAGGAACGGGCAAGCGACTGATAAAAGAGAGCATTGCCCAGAACAACTTACTCATTTAATTTTGACTCCAATTCCTGATACCACCAGCCAGACCTCATCCGCTGCCGCCGCCAGTCGCTGGTTCACGCGTCCTGCAATATCACGAAAATGCCGCGCCAGACGGTTCTCCGGCACAATCCCCATTCCCACTTCGTTTGTGACCAACACGATCTTTGCCGGGCAGCGCTGACAGGCTGCGATCAGCGAACGGATTTCACCTTCGATAGACTGCTCCATCGCCGCGTAATCCCAGCTGTCCGGATCGCTTTCACCGCCCAGCGCAAACAGCAAGTTGGTCACCATCGTGGTGATGCATTCCAGCAGAATAGCTTCCTGAGGATCGTTCATGTCCGTGATCAGTTCATCAAGATGTTGCCAACGTTCGGCTGTCCGCCAGTGCGCAGGACGTCCATCGCGATGATGCTGAATTCGCGCAGCCATCTCCTCATCAAAAATCTGCGAAGTCGCAATATACAAAACGTTTGGGGAATCAGCGATCAGCGCTTCCGCATGCCGACTCTTACCGCTTCGCGCGCCGCCAGTAACCAGAATCATCATACTGGCTCCCGGTGTTGCTGCATGATGGTATAAATTTTCTCAATATCGATGTGTTGCCGCATCGCATCCGCCAGCAGATCAAACTGCTGCGATTTATATTGCGCGTAATGGAAGGTGGAATCCAGCGGAGCTAACCCTTTACGTTCTCGCAGGCCATTGATCAACGCCCGGGTGAAATCATCGCTGTCGAAAAGACCGTGAAGATAGGTGCCGAACGCCAGGCCATCCGGAGTGACCGCGCCGTCAGCAACGTTGCCGCCGTCTTTGTGCAACGTCATCACCGACCGGCATTCATCGGTTAATGCTGTTTCGCCCATATGAATTTCATAACCGCGAACGGATAACCCCGCCGTGCCCGCCAACCAGTCAGGCAGCGATGAGGACATTTTTCCCTCAACCAGGGTCGTGGTTTTGTGCTGGGCAAAATGGGTGACTGTATTGAGCAAGCCCAGCCCCGGCAGCGTACCGAGCCCCGACTCTACTTCATCAATGATGGTGTCACCGAGCATTTGATAGCCGCCGCAAATCCCCACCACCGGTACGTTATTACGATGTAATTGCACGACGCCATGTGCCATCCCGCTTTCACGCAGCCACACCAGATCGCCAAGGGTATTTTTACTACCCGGCAAAATCACCAGATCGGCCCCCGCCAACTCTTCAGGCTGACGAACATAGCGCACGCGCACATCCGGCTGCGCAGCAAGCGCATTGAAATCAGTAAAGTTAGATATGTGCGGAATTTGAACAACGGCGATGTCGATGTCGCGTTTGTCAGTGCGCAAATACTTGCCCTTTTGCAGCGCAACGCCATCTTCATCTTCCAGATCAACATCCAGCCATGGCATCACGCCCAGAACCGGAACACCGGTCAGCGCTTCAATTTGCTCGATACCGGAGTGCAGCAGCGTCACATCACCGCGAAACTTATTGATGATCACCCCTTTTACCCGCGCGCGTTCGTGATCGTGCAACAGCGCCAGCGTGCCGTAAATGGAAGCAAACACTCCGCCACGATCGATATCCGCCACCAAAACGACAGGGCACTGAGCCATCTCTGCCATACCCATATTGACGATATCGCGATCGCGCAGATTAATCTCTGCCGGGCTCCCCGCACCTTCCAGCACCAGCACATCAAACTCCTGCGCCAGGCTGTTATAAACTGACAGGATCTGTTCCCGCAGACGTGGCTTGTACTCGTGGTAACTCACCGCGTCCATATCGGTCGCCACTTTGCCCATCAGCACCACCTGCGCTTTTCGATCGCTGGTCGGTTTAAGCAGCACCGGGTTCATACGCACATCTGGCGTAATACCTGCGGCTTCAGCCTGAAAAATTTGCGCGCGGCCCATTTCTTTTCCCTCTGGCGTAATGCCAGAGTTCAGCGCCATGTTCTGCGATTTGAACGGCGCGGTATGCAGTCCATCCTGATAAAAAATACGACACAGCCCGGCGACCAATACGCTTTTACCCACATCAGATGCCGTTCCCTGCAACATTATTGCCTGCGTCATGACGCCTCCTTCAGTGCGTTCTCTCGCATACAGCTAAAAAATTCAGCCTCTGTTTTACACAGCGGGAAGCCCAGCTCGGTATGCAGCTTCACCAGCCAGGGCTGAGTTAATCCCGCTTGTTCAATAAGATCCGTACGGGCGAAAACGTCGCCTGGCGCGCCGTGCGTGAGCACTTCGCCCCGGCGTAAAACGTACACCGCATCGCTGACTTCATAGATAAGATCGATATCATGGCTGGAAATTACGACGTGATTTCCTTGCGCTACGATGCGTTTGATAATCTCAATCATCTGCGTGCGGCCTGATGGGTCAAGGCCAGCAGTAGGTTCATCCAGCAGCAAATACTGCGCCTGCAACACCAACGCCCCGGCAATCGCTACGCGCTTTTTTTGCCCATGGCTTAAACACTGAATGGGCTGATGGCGAAAGTGCTGGGCGTCGACCAGCGTAAGCGCATCTTCCACGCGGCGAGCGATTTCAGCCTCATCCACCCCAAGATTGCGCAGGCTAAAGGCGATATCGCTGTCGATATCGGTATAAAAGATTTGCTGATCGGGGTCCTGAAATACCGTTGCCACCTGTTGACGCAGCGCCAGCAGGCCGCGCTTGCTGTAATCCAGCGGTTTGCCCTGCCACATCACCGCCCCTTGCTGTGGGCGCAATAAGCCACTCAGGTTCATAAACAGCGTGGATTTCCCGCAACCATTAGCGCCTACCAGCCCGGTGACGGCATGCGTAGAAAAATCCAGCGTTAGCCCTTTGAGGATCGGGTCATCCTGATAGCGAAACCAAAGCGCTGAGGTGGCAAGCATACTTTTCCTTACAGGTGAAAATCACCCTGATACAGTTTGATATCCAGTGTGGTGGTCATTTGCTGGTAGCGGATCAACACGCGGGTAAACAGCAATCCCACCAGCATTGCCAGAGAGCGGTAGCCCAACGGCAAGCTACGATAACCAAAACGCAGCGTTTGTGCGCGATGAATAGCCAGCGCCTCGTCTAACAGGATAAAAATAAACCGCCAGGTCAGCAGGATCTGCTCAGTTAGCAGGCGAGGAACATGCGCGCGTTTGAGTAAGATAATTAATTGCGGAAACGGCAGATTCAGCACCAGCCAGAAAGTTGCCGCCAGCGCGGCAAGGCTGCGCCAGAAGGTTTCATTGGCGGTTACCAGACCTGGTGCGCTGATCCCCAACCAGTAACTTCCCACAGGTATGCTGGCCAACAGCGTCTGTGGATCGCGGCTGATGCTAAACAAAATGGTCACCACGCCAACCGTGAGAAAACCAAACGGTAATGCCATCCAACGGCACCAGCGCCAGAAGGAAATACGCAGCAGCCAGCAGCTCAGCGCGGCAATAAGTAAAAGCTCAATACCCTGCCCCAATGGGGGCAGAGTAAACGCCAGAATCATCATCACCAGCCAGAGCAGAAATTTCCGCACCGGCGAGACATGAACCCAACGGCTTTGATAGCTAAGCCTGTCAAGCCCGGTCATCACGGCGTTGCCTACCCTTGGTGTAACCCAGGATATAGAAAATCACAGCTGCGCCCAGCGATCCCTGGAGTGTAAACAGCAGACTTTCAATTTCACCGCTTGCGGGTTCATACAACGGCTGGAACCAGGGCTCATAATGCGGGGCAATAGCCTGAATCTGGCTTTCCGCCTCACCATCTGAACCGCCGTACTCCCCACCGTGGTTGATAAAGAACGGCAGGATCACCAGCGCCACTACCATGCCCAATATAATCAGCGTCTTTTTCATCGTTAATGCCCTTGTGCGGTTATCAACTGGCGTTTGGTTAGCTGATCGTAAATCAGCACGGTAAGTAACCCTTCCGCAATCGCAATTGGGATCTGCGTCAGGCAGAAAATCCCCATGAACTTAATGATTGAGCCGGTAGCACCAGCAGAGGGATCCGGGAACGCAACGCCCAGCTGTACCGAGGTCACAAAATAGGTGACGAGATCCGCCAGCATCGCACACAGGAAGACGCAGACATCACGACGCAGCCCTGCGCGGCAGGCCATTTTCCACACCATGTAACCCACTACCGGGCCAATTACCGCCATCGACATGCCGTTCGCGCCGAGCGTCGTTAAACCACCGTGTGCCAGCAGCAGAGCC
The DNA here is from genome assembly GCF_030332345.1 of Citrobacter sp. Cpo221. Classification (NCBI taxonomy): domain Bacteria; kingdom Pseudomonadati; phylum Pseudomonadota; class Gammaproteobacteria; order Enterobacterales; family Enterobacteriaceae; genus Citrobacter; species Citrobacter sp. Cpo221. The sequence continues at coordinate 56,655 of NZ_JAOWIA010000063.1, read as the reverse complement.
TGGAACAGCAGGACAATCGCCCCAAGGATGGCAACCACGCCCGGTCCAAACAGGATAACCGCCAGGCCTACACCGGTAGGATGTGAGCAGCTTCCTGTAACGGAAGGAATTTTCAGCGCCGACAGCACAAAAATAAAAGCGCCACACAGGGCCAGCAAAACCTTCTGGTGGTTATCCTCCTGCACAATTTGGCGCAGACGTACCAGCCCGTACCACAGGCAGGGTAAAAACAGCAGCCACCAGGCCAGCGCCCACATCGGCGGCAAGAAACCTTCCATAATGTGCATGGCGAACGCTTGTTCAGGAACAATCATCAGTAATAGCGCCGCAGCCAACCCGCTGAAAGACAGCTGTTTTAGCTGTTGTTCAAGCTTCATTGTGCATACTCCCACTGTTTATTGACCAGAATGGTCGAGAAATAAGGCAGCGGCTGATCGTCGCTCACCTCATCGAGATGACGCCAGCACTGTTCACCTGGCAGCGTGGCTTCAGACATCATTAATGCACAGTCCAACAAACCCTCTTGTTGTAGCAGCGCTTTAATACGCGCAAAACGACCGTACACTTTCATCAACACCAGACTGTCATGCTGTTTTAACGCTTGCTGGATTTCCGCTTCCGGTGCGGTACAGGAGACCACCGCCAGTGACTGCTGCTCCATAGCGAGCGGCGTTTTGGAACGCGCGGCAATCGCGGCGAAAGACGTGACGCCAGGAACGATTTCCAGCCAGTCAGGACAACCAATACGCTGAAGTAAAAAGACCCAGGTGCTGAACAGCATCGCATCGCCGAGAGTGATAAACCCCACCTGCTTACCGGCCTCGACTTCCTGAACCAGCGCGGCAGCAACTTCATCCCAGACGGCCTCTTTTTCAACGCTATCGGCACTCATAGGAAAATGACAGCAGCGGACTTCGGTCTGTTCACCGATATACTCACGTACAATCGACAATGCCAGACTGTCACCGCCTTTACGCCCGGCAGGCGCATAGAGAATATCCAGCGCGCCCAGCGTGCGTGCGGCACGCACGGTAATCAAGTCGGAAGCACCTGGCCCGGTGCTCAGTGCATACAGTTTTCCGCTCATGCTGCTTCCTCCAGCGCCACATTAAGCGCCTGCTGTAAATGTGCCACGAACATTGCGCGAACCGCCGGGTTCTCACCCAGACCACTAAGCCACGGCGTAGCCGGTATCCCTGCTGCATTGAACAACGTTTTCCAGGAATCATCTTCGTCGGAGGCCATATCGTTGATGGCATGGTCGCCAGCGACTAACATCAGCGGCATCAGATGCACCGCCGTCACCCCTTCCTGAGATAAACTTTCAATCAACACATCCACTTCCGGATAGCTTTCCACCGCCCCAACCCGCGCGGGAAAGCGCTGCGCCGTCATCATGTGGTCAAGACAGGCATAGGCGGCAAAAGCATGGTGGCTGGCGCCGTGTCCCATAAACACCACTTTTTCACTTTCGCCAAGCGCCGGCATCTGCTGTTGCAGCGCCAGCATCAACTGGGTGTAATCTTCATGGCTGCTGAGCAGCGGTACACCCAGCGTCAGGCGTGAAAACAGCGGACGCATACTTTGCACTTCGCGGACAATTTTTTCGTATTCGTCGCCATTGATAATGTGCAGTGACTGAATAGCCACATCCTGATACCCCTGCTCCGCCAGTTTTTGCAGCGCCTGCAGCGGCGTGTCGATTTCAATGCCGTCGCGCTGCTTGAGCTTGCGGATAATCATCCCGGAGGTAAACGCCCGGAACAGGTCGCGGTCGGGGCAACTGGCTGCGAGATCGCGCTCACAGGCCACAATATTTTTCTCGCAGGTGTCGTGATAGCTGGTGCCAAAGCTGACCACCAGAAGCGCCTTTTTCATCTCTAACTCCTTAAGCAGCGGCCAGCCAGCGCGTTAAACGCGCCCCAAAGGCGGCCTGACTTTCCAGTAACTCTTCTCCCGTCACCAACGGTGCCGGACGTGTAATCACGATGCAGGGGATACCGGCATCCAGACAGGGTTGAACCTTTTCCTGATAACCACCTTCAGCGCCTGAAGCCTTAGTGATCACCACATCAGCCTGACACTGGCGATAAAACGCGGCGTTGAACTCGGCGCTGAACGGTCCGCACAGTGCGAAGATTTCACCGACACCAAATCCCAGATCCGCGCATTGCTGAATGACCTCAGGAACAGGCAGAACGCGCGCCAGCAGCGTTTTTTCAGGCAACCCTTCGCGCCAGATGGCCAGATCTTTACTGCCGGTCGTCAGCAGCACGCGATCGCCAAAGCGTCGCGCCACCTCACAGGCTTGCGGAATACTTTGTACGGTATACAGGTGCGGGTGAGTTAATCCGCTCAACTGCTCAGGGCGCTGGTAGCGGCTCAGCAGTACGCCCGCCGCTTCGCAGGCGCTCATGATGTTGCGGCTCACTACCTCGGCGTACGGATGCGAGGCATCGATCACCCAGCGCGTCCGGTTTTCCTGTAGCCAGGCAATCATTTGTTCACGTTCCAGACGCCCGCATCGCACCTGGCCTTTGATGTCTCCCGCCAGCTGTTTCCCCGTTGGGGTGGCAACTGACAGGGTGTAGGCCACGTTTGCCGCATCCAGTTGCTGGCACAGCATGCGCGCATCGCTGGTGCCGCCCATGACCAGCACATCACCGTAATTCACAGCACATAACCTCGTGGCGTGATCATCAGGCCGTCCTGAACATAGGTTGTTTTGTTACCCACGATCACAAGGCTGGTCATATCAACTGGTTCGAAATCCATTTCACCGAGCGTGGTTAACCATTTTTCCTGCTTTTTACGTCCGGCAGACTTCACAATACCAACCGGCGTTTGTGCGCTTTTACTGGCGGAAAGCAATTCAAATGCGCGCGCCAGATGGCCTTCGCGACCCCGGCTGCGCGGGTTGTAGAAACAGATAACAAAGTCTGCCTCACCGGCGGCAACGATACGTTTTTCGATAACCGGCCACGGCGTTAACAGATCGCTTAAGCTGATGTGGCAGAAGTCGTGCATCAGCGGCGCGCCCAGCAAAGAGGCCGCGGCAATACTGGCGGTCATGCCAGGTATTAGCCTGACCTCAACATCCAGCTTTTGCTTGCTGACCAGTTCGAGCACCAGCCCGGCCATACCGTAAATCCCCGCGTCACCGCTACTGATCAGCGCCACGTTATGACCCGCCTGTGCCAGTTCGATCGCCGCCTGGCAGCGTTCAATCTCTTTGCACATTCCGGTTTTGATCACCTGCTTGTCACCCGTGAACGCTTTTACCAGATGGGTGTAGGTTTTATAGCCAACGATGATTTCCGCTGCCTGCAGTGCTTCAACGGCTTCCATGGTCATCATTGCCTGCGAGCCAGGGCCAATTCCAATTACGCTTAACATCAGTGTGAAACTCCCAAAGTGATGGTGACGCCCTGTTCTCGCAGGGTCTCGCCTAACAGTTTTCCGTGGCTCAACAGCCAGGCTGCAGGACCGGAAACGCTTCCTGTACCTACCGTTTTGCGAACAAACGATGAGGCCGGAAAACGGTGCTCATGCTCACGCAGCGCGTCAGCGGTAAAGGTTTCGAAAGGAACGCGACAGCACGAAGCCAGTTGGATAAGTCCCTGTTCATCTTTTTTCAGCGTGATGCTGCCAATCGCTTTTAGCGCCAACGGATCGAGCTGTTGAGCTTCAAGTTGCCGGGCAAGCAGCGCAGCCAGCAGAGGGAACGGCGTATCACGGCGACAGCCAATTCCGGCCACAACCCGCTGCGGCACCAGTTTCCAGTGCGGAACAGGCAGGTCAGGTAAATTGGTGCGTAAGGTGATGCACACCAACGCATCCAGTTCGGGGAGCTGGTTAAGATCGGTAACCGTAATAAATCCGCGCCGGTCGCAATGGCTGACATCCTGCGTCAGTTCGTCATCCCACCACAGACCAACCCGTTTATTGCTGACCAGCATCTGATTCACGATCTTCACCGCCGAACGGAAATCACTCATCCGGGCATTCAGTTGAAATGCCAGCGTATCCAGTGCCGCCATATCGTTCACATCCGTCGCGGTAGTGATAACCGGGTCAGCGCCCAACATGCCCGCCAGATAACGCGCCAACGCATTGGCACCGCCCGCGTGGCCGGAGAGCAGGCTGATGACATGCTGGGCACGTTCATCAATGACCACCACTGCCGGATCGCAGAATTTGTCATTGACCAGCGGGGCCAGTACGCGCACCGCAATGCCGGTCGCACCGATAAAAATCAGCGCCGAGTAATTCGTAAACGCTTCGCGGGCGGTATTCGCAAAACCGTTTTCAAAGGGAATAAACCCCTCCTCCAGCAGCTTTTCACTGGTAAAACAGGTAACCGGCAGCATGGCTGCCAGACGTTTCGCCAGCACAACGCCACCAGGAGTCAGGCAAAAAAGCGCAATTGACTCAGGCTTTACGGTATTCATGGCTAAAGTCCGCCGCGTAGAGTTTGGAGTAGTGATACTCCGAGCCCAGGAAATTACCGACCAGAATAAGGGCCGTTTTACGGATGCCCGCATCGCGAACCTTGTCGCCAATATCCGCCAGGGTCCCGCGCACAGTCTGGCTTTCCGGCCAGGTCGCTTTATAGATCACCGCCACGGGCGTGGTCGCCGGATAGCCGCCTTCAATCAGACGCTCAGCCACCCGATGAATGCGCTGGACGGAAAGATAAATCGCCATAGATGTCTGGTGACTGGCAAAAGACTCCAACTGTTCACGTTCCGGTACCGGGGTGCGGCCTTCCAGGCGCGTAATGATCAGACTCTGTGAAACTTCAGGTACGGTGTACTCCACACCCAGCTCCGCCGCCGCGCCGAGGAACGCGCTGACGCCAGGCACCACCTGCCAGTCAATCCCGCGTTTGGTCAGCTCCTCACCCTGCTCGCGTACGGAACCGTACAACGAGACATCGCCGGTTTGCAGGCGCACAACGGTCTTGCCCGCTTTCACTCCAGCTTCCATCAGATCAAGGATCTGCTCCAGATGCAGTTCAGCGCTGTCGTGACATTCAGCACCGGCAGGGCAATACTCCAGCAGTTCAGTGTTAATCAGCGATCCGGCGTAGATAACAACCTGCGCCTGCTGCAGCAACCGGTAACCTTTGAGGGTAATCAGCTCGCGATCGCCAGGACCTGCGCCAACAAACCACACGCTACGGGGATCAAAAATCTCAGACATGGTTTCCTTCCTTCTGACAGGCGATAACAAATACGGGGTTATTCGGTTTGAAATAGTGACCACTGCCAAGCGTGGCAAGCGAGGAAACCTGTAACTGCAGGCAATCCACTCCCTGTACGCCAAGATGGTCCAGATGTGCCAGCGCGGTGTTGAGGTTTTCCTGGAGGATAAACGTCATCACCAAACGCCCTGCGGGATGCAATTGGCGCATCGACCAGTCAATCAGTTCGGTCAAATGGCCGCCGCTGCCGCCCATGAAGATGGCATCGGCTTTTTCCGTGATGGTCATGGGTGCAACACCGGGAAAAATATCGATATTTGCGCAGGCAAAATGCTGGCGGTTTTCATCCAGCAACCTAAGCGCCGCCGGGTTACGTTCGATGGCCGTTACACGTAATCCGGGATATTGCAACGCGGCTTCTATCGACACGCTGCCGGTTCCGGCGCCAATATCAATCAGGTGACTGGCGCGGTGTAATTCAAGTTTTGAGAGGGCAAGTGCGCGTACCGCTTCTTTAGTCATCGGCACTTTCTCTCCACGCAGAAACAGCTCATCTTTCATCAAGGATCACCACTGCATTCATGTCATAGTCAGCGTTAACTTCACGCACAGGCAGGAAATGGATCTGTTCGTTTTCCATCGCCAGGTTTTCGCCAATCACCATCCAGCGATGCCCCTTGCCTCGGGCAATGAGCTGCTGTGCGATTTCACGCGGGCCACACAGCGCATCAGTCACCATCGCCACCTTGTTATGCCGCGCCAGCTCGTCGAAACAGACGCTGCGGCCATGGCTACTGGTCAGCCACATATCGTTCATATCAATACCGGACTGCGCGCACAGGTACTGCACCGCGCTAATACCGGGAATTATCCGCACATTCTCAATGCCAAAATGCGCCACCATGCGCGTCCCGATGCCGTAAAACAGCGGGTCGCCAGACGCCAGTACCACAACATGCTTCTCCTGGTGCGCACTAATCCAGCTCAGGAGTTCCGGGATATTGGCGCCAAGAGCAAACTGTTCACCGGCAAAATCCGGGAATTGCTGCAAATGCCGCTTTCCACCGACCAGAACATCCGCCGTCGCGACCGCTTCACGCGCCGCAGGCGTCATCAAATGCAAACCGGCTGGCCCCATCCCTACAACGGTTAACATTGCATCTCCTCAGCAATCTCTGCGACCGGGCGATTACTGCCAAGCACCTGATTATCAAAAGAAAACATGATAGCGTCGCAGGTCGGGGGATTTTTGGTAAAGCGCAGCGTTTGCAGGACACGCATACAGATGCGCTTAGCCAGGTGGTTATAAATGTGCTGAAAACCGTATGCGTCGATGTGTTCCATCGCCGCCTCGGTGGTATCGCAGTCGCTGACCAGCGTCAGCAGTTCCAGCGGTGCGCCAAGTAGCGCGAGGTGGGCCACCAGCGTTTCCATGCGGGCATCGGCAATATGGCTATGAGTGTGGAAGATCCCCGCCGCGATTTTGACGAGCTTACCGGGGTGCCCCACCAGCACGATTTGCCGGAACCCCAGACGTACGGCTTCTTCAATCATGTAACCGACAAAGTTGCTCATGGTGACCACAACCTGGGTGTCGATACCCATCTGCTCGCGAACAAAACGCTCGCCGTGGTTTCCAGGCACCAGTACGACACGCTCCAGCCCCGCCGCCCGCTTAATTTCCAGCTCCAGCGACAGTGAACGCTTCCAGCTCTCTTCCGACATCGGCGTGACAATACCCGTGGTGCCAATAATCGAAATGCCGCCCAAAATGCCAAGGCGCGAGTTGTAGGTTTTTTGCGCCCGTTCTTCGCCTTCTGGCGCGAAGATTTCAATCTGCGCCCCACGATTTGGGCCAATCGCTTCGCGGACGGCAGATTCAATGGTCTGGCGAGGTGTACGGTTAATCGCCGAACTGCCCACCGGCAGGCCAATCCCTTTGCGGGTTACCGTACCGACCCCTTCACCGCCCTGTAAGGCAATCACGCCACTATCGTCTAACGTCACGCGGGCAAAAATCAGCATGCCGTGGGTGGCGTCCACATCATCTCCACCGTCTTTGCGGATGGCCGCTATTGCCTGCTGCCCTTCGATATGCGGTGACTCCACGCTCAGGCACAGCGTCACCCCGGAAGGCGTCACGATGGAAACCTGATGGATGAGGTGTTGACGCAATACCATCAACGCGGCAACTTTTGCCGCAGCCGTGGCGCACGATCCCGTGGTATATCCTTTACGCAGCGCTTTACCGTTGTGCCACACCGGCGTATCGAAGGCCTCGCTCATCGCGCCCCCTGCATGTGATAAAGCATGGCGTTGACGATAGCGGCGGCGACATTGCTTCCCCCTTTGCGGCCTAACGCTGCAATGGCGGGCAAATTGCTTTGGGTCAGGGCATCTTTCGACTCTTCAGCACCAACAAACCCGACCGGTACACCCACCACACCGCTGACGGCAACATCATGCTCAAGCAGGCGGAACAGCGCAGTCGGCGCGTTGCCAAAGACAAACAGCTTTTCCCCCTCTTCCTTCACCGCAATGTCAACGGCCGCCATGGACCGGGTAATACCCTGCTCTTTTGCCGTACGCACAACCCGCGGGTCGCTGATGTAGCAGCGGCATTCACCGCCGAATTTTGCCAGCAGCGTTTTATTGATCCCGGAAAGCGCCATCGTGGTGTCGGTATAAATCACGCTCGAACGGCTAAGCGCAGCACAAAACTGCTCCAGCACATCACGGGAAAACCACAGAATGTCCAGCCAGTCAAAATCTGCCGTCGTGTGAATAACACGCTTGATAATGGCTTCATGTAACGGACTGGCAAACTGATAGTCCGGACGCGTTTCACGGATGATCTCGCCAATAATGTCGAAACTTTTGGCTTCAATCGCCTGGGGTTGCTGGATATATTGCATTATGTTGTCCTCAGGCTACACCGACCCACAGCCACCGCAGCGCAATAAACAGCGCCAGTGCCAGCGTCGATGCCACCCACATCAGTCGAATCGTATGGGAAATGTCGTCTACCGAAATGTCGCGTTGTGCATCACCGATCCACGGCTTCTCAACACGCTCGCCAAAGTAGTCATTAGGACCACCCAGACGAATGCCTAATGCCCCGGCTACGGATGCCTCTGACCACGCACAGTTTGGGCTGCTGTGGTTGTAGCGATCGCGCCAGCCAATCTGTAAAGCTCGCGAGCCGTCTTTACGGCATAAAAATGCCGCCACGCCCAGCAGCAGCCAGCTCAGTCTTGCAGGAATAAAGTTCGCGACATCGTCCAGACGCGCGCTGACCATACCAATAGCGCGGTATTTTTCATGTTTGTAGCCCACCATGGAGTCAAGGGTGTTTACCGCTTTGTAGGCCATCGCGAGGGGCGCACCGCCGAGGAGGAGAAAGAACAACGGCGCGATAATGCCGTCTACGGTGTTTTCAGCCACGGTTTCCACCACCGCGCGATTGATCTGCTGCGGTTGCAGTTGTGAGGTATCACGCCCCACAATCCATGACAATTTTTCCCGACTCTGAGCAAGGTCACCGGCCCGCAGCGGACGTTCGACATCCTGCGCGGCCTTTGCCAGGCAGCGCCCGGCCAGCACGGTAAAGATCATCCATACCTCTACCACCCAACCCAACCAGGGATGAACAGATTCTGCCAGTGCCAGCACGCCCCAGGACACAGCCCAGGTCAGACCAACCACCACAATCCACATCACCGCACCGCCAATGCGCAGCGCACGGTCGCTATGACAGTAACGCCGAACAATTCGCTGCACGGCAGAAATCAGATTGCCAATCCAGCGCACCGGATGCGGCCAGTTCTGCGGATCGCCGATGATAAAATCAAGCAGCCAGGCAACACACCACGCAAGGATCGTCATAGCGCACTCCTCGCGGCTGCCAGCCAATGGTTAAGCATCTGCGGACGTTGAGCAAAATGAACGTGTAGATAGCTGGCGAAGGTGTTTCCGACCTGCCAGCCGCCGGACCAGGCTTGCAGCGTTTTACCATCGCGCACTTTGCGACAGTTCATCACCGCTGGCGTTTCAGGAGTAAAATCGGAGTAGTGGAATTCATGTCCGCGCAGCACTTCACCTTCTGCAGCTAACAATGTTTGCTGCGCGGCCTGCGCTTCGCAGTAGCCAAATCGGGTCAGACGTTTCCCCATTTTGCTGTGGCCGGGAATGATATCCGCCATCAGCCAGGTATCGCCGTTGCTGTCCTCAAGCGAACTGCCGAGATACATCAGCCCCCCGCACTCTGCATAAATCGCGACGCCACGTTGATGTGCCTCTCGCAGTTGATTCAGCATCGAGACATTGCGAGCCAGCGCCGCAGCGTGTAGCTCAGGATATCCGCCACCTAACCAGATCATCTGACAGTCCGGCAAACAGGTGTCGTGCAACGGGCTAAAACGAACAATATTTAGCCCCGTACGTTCCAGCAGCGTAATGTTATCCGGGTAGTAGAAGTTGAAGGCTTCGTCATCGGCAATTGCAACCGTTAGCCCTGCTCCGGCGTCTGCGGCGGGCAGCGTTGGCCATTCGCCAGCAGGAAGATTGGTTGACTGGCTTAATGTCAGCAGCGCGTCAATATCAAGGGTTTGCTCCAGTGTCGCGGCAAAAGCCTGCCACGGTTGCTGATTGATAACCGACTCACGTGCGGTTACTAAACCCAGATGACGTTCGGGAAGGGCAACGCCCTCCATACGGGGTACGTAGCCCAAGACGGGTACATCGCAGTAACGTTCGATTGCGACTTTCAGTAACTGGTAATGCGTTTCGCTGTTAACCCGATTAACAATAACCCCGGCGATGTTCAGGGTGGGATCAAAATGCTGAAACCCCATTACCGTTGCGGCGATTGAAGTGGAAACGGCTTTACCATCAACCAGTAAGATGACCGGACAGCCTAACTGTTTAGCCATCGCGGCGGTGCTGCAGTAGTTTGGGTCGGTACCATAGCCGTCATACAGCCCCATCACACCTTCAATAACGGCAATATCCGCATGTTGCATCTGCTCGTTGAATAGAGCGTTCAGCGTGGGGACGGGAAGCATGAAGCTATCAAGATTACGGGAAGCGGTACCGCATACCGCTGTATGCCAGCCGGTATCAAGGTAATCAGGACCCACTTTGCATGGCTGGACGCGCAAACCGCGTTTTTTCAACAAGCTCAACAAGCCCAGCGTCACCGTGGTTTTACCACAGCCGCTTCCGGTACCTGCAAGAACAAATGCGTGAAAATTGGCCGCCATACCCTGATCCTGTTCAGGGTGGTAGGGGTGTAGAGATACCCAGTCTCTCGACTGTATGCATCTGAACCACCCACTTCCCACCGAAGTTGTTGGTAGTCACTGACAGGCAGGTCTTCTGGCTTAGCGTCATCCTCACCCGTCCTTCCCAATCTTGCGATCAGTGGTCCATACGGGGTCGTCAGCATCACAGCAGCGGGGGCTGCGGGGGATTCTCACCCCTTTCCCTACCACAAATGTGGCAAACCTGTCAGTTCAAGAGCCTGGTTAATTAAGCTCTCTGTTATGAGGTAATTTCACAACCTCATGACAATAATTCAATTTAATATCTTTCCGAGTTCATTCAGCCAATTTTCTGGCCTTAACCCACTTATTCATACGTTCACTTTTTGAATGAAAGTATCAGCTAAGAATAAAGAAAGTCATTCGCGCAGACACTGTATCTCATCACAAAAATAAAAACTGGTGCAGTTTATCCCTCTAATACCATTATTTTGTTGCGCTATGACAATTTATTGACTGCTGTTGTCACATTTCATTTTATAATGACTGACATAGCACCCGATATCAAAAATCGGCAATAGCAAAATATTGCTATTTAAGCGGATTCACCGCGTGAAATGACATTTATTTGCTGGCGAAATGCCTGCGGCGTAACCTGATAGGTCTGGCGGAAAACTTTGCAAAAATAACTTGTTTGCGAAAAGCCTAAATTACGCGCAATGCTGGCTATGCTCCAGTCACTGTGACAAAGCAGCTCTTTGGCACTGGCCATTCTTTGCTGGTTTACCCATGCGTTAAAACCAATACCCTGATATTTTTTGAACAATTTGCTGAAATAGTACGGGCTAAGGAAAACATGAGAGGCAACATCTTCCAGACGCAGATCGTCTGATAAATGTGCATCAATATAGCGCAGGGCTTTTTTCATTTTACTGTCATGAGGGTTGGTACTACGGTTAGCGCGTACCGGCTCTGACTGCTGCGGGTTATCTTTGATAACAACAAAATTAAGTTGTTTCTTAAGGCAATTTTCGACGATGAGCTTGAGTAAATCCGCTGAAGCAATGACTCGAGAATAGTCCATTTCAGGTACATTACGGAACTCGTTTACCAGTTCGGGATCGGCTTGCCAGCGGTCATCGACGTTCAGAATATCAACGAGGCCTACATCGTTACTTAAGCGTACTTGTCCACAAAGCACGAACCCTACCAGGTGTCCCGCGATGACCAGCGGAATTGAGAAATCGGTAAGCCCGGCATGGCAGCGATAAATGCAGGGTTGATCGGATTTAGAGGCTTCCAACCCTCCACAGCGGTCGCTCATACGACAACGCGTACTATGCTGAGGATGCTGGCGCATCAACTGGCAAAAAGGAGTGAAATTAAAAAGCTCAGAAATTTCATCACCGTGAATATTGACAACCACAACAGCCAGACTGGTGGCCTGTGCAAAATCCTGTGCGATTTTATTAATGAGTTCTGAGTTCAGGGCACTCGCAGAAATCATGATAAAACCTCTCAGTTAATTTATTGTTATAAATAAAACATATTATTCACACATTCATTTTCATCTCGCGATCCGGCGCGCTGATGAAAGTCAGCATTGAACATAACAAAAGTCTCCCATTGTTGGGAGACTTTTTAAGCCGTTCAGGAAACCGGATCACGAAAACAGTTTTTACCTTTCAATAATAAACATCTTTCGTGAAGCTAGCTCTCGTTTTCCTCCAACTTACACGAATTACACGGTAAATTTTTGCCAATAAAATAACGATAAATTGCTGCGCCCGCACAGGCGCCGATGATGGGTGCCACAATCGGCACGATGAAATAAGGGATATCGCGCCCCCCGGTCATCGCAACATCACCCCACCCGGCCATCCAGGCAAACAATTTAGGACCAAAGTCACGTGCCGGGTTCATCGCAAAGCCGGTAAGTGGACCGGTTGATGCGCCGATAACAGCAACCAGAATACCAATCAGCAGTGGTGCTAACGGGCCTTTGGGAACACCGTTACCGTCATCCGTTAGCGCCATAATCATCCCCATCAGAATGGAGGTAATCACCACTTCGACCAGTGCGGCCTGCCAGACACTCAGTGCGGCGGCAGGATACGTACTAAAAATGCTGGCAAGTTGCAGGCTTTCCAGACTGCCGCGTACCATTTGGTGGGCTGATTCATACTCAATAAATAAGCTGCCGTACAACAAATAGGCCAGCATAGCGCCACCAAAGGCACCCGCTATCTGAGCGACAGAATAAGGCAGTACTTTACGCCCCGGAAAACAGGCAAACAACCAAAGTGCGATGGTAATCGCGGGGTTGAGATGGGCCCCAGAAATCCCGGCTGTCAGGTAAACTGCAAGCGAGATCCCCAAGCCCCATATGATGCAGATCTCCCACAATCCCAAACTGGCACCCGCGACCTTCAGGGCGCTCAGGCACCCAATACCAAAAAACAAAAATAGTCCGGTACCCAAAAACTCAGCAATACATTGCGCTCTTAGTGAATCGTTCATTGTGACACCTTCTAAGCAGAGTTCGTGTCTTTACCAGCGGACTCCTTGCTGGCAGGAAGATTACTTCAAGGCTTACTATAAAAATCTGTATCGGCAAATTGTTGGCAATCTGCAAGCCACATGCCCTTAAAAATCGTGTTGTGATAGCAAATTCTTGCCATCACCTTTAATAAAGCAGGCGGTAAAACGAGGATTTACCCTATTAAAAGTACATTTTCAAAATAATAAAATATTGCGAACAGCAGAATTCCATTTTCAAACGATCATCACAATTTCATTTTTCTCGCATAGCAAATGATATTTAAACTGTCACTCGAAAAAGTGTAAATATGGAATTAACATAACCAAATAGTCACATTACTTAAACTAAAAATAACCAACAAAAACAAATTGTTATGATGACATATAGCAATTTTATCTCACCATAACCCCACTATTTTTTCACTCTTACTTTCAACTCAGCCATTCTTTTTCCTCGCTTCTTTTTATAGTCATGAAAATCGGGACAACCCAGGCGAGGTCTTTATGCAACAAGAAGCGTTAGGAATGGTAGAAACCAAAGGCTTAACTGCAGCCATAGAGGCCGCAGATGCAATGGTGAAGTCAGCCAATGTAATGCTGGTCGGCTACGAAAAAATTGGTTCGGGGCTAGTAACAGTCATTGTCCGTGGCGATGTCGGCGCAGTCAAAGCAGCAACAGATGCAGGTGCCGCCGCAGCCCGTAATGTGGGAGAAGTGAAAGCCGTACACGTCATCCCACGCCCGCATACCGATGTAGAAAAAATCTTACCGAAGGGAATTAGCTAATGAGCAGCAATGAGCTGGTTGAACAGATCATGGCGCAGGTGATTGCTCGCGTGGCAACGCCGGAACAGCAGGCTATCCCTGAAAATAATCCTCCAACACGAGAAACGGCTATGGCAGAGAAAAGCTGCAGTTTAACGGAGTTTGTCGGTACCGCGATTGGCGACACCGTCGGTCTGGTAATCGCCAACGTAGACAGCGCCCTACTGGACGCGATGAAACTTGAAAAACGGTATCGCTCCATTGGCATCCTTGGCGCCCGTACTGGCGCAGGCCCGCACATCATGGCCGCCGATGAAGCGGTAAAAGCCACCAATACTGAAGTCGTCAGTATTGAGTTACCACGTGATACCAAAGGCGGCGCAGGTCATGGTTCGCTGATTATTCTTGGCGGCAACGATGTTTCCGACGTGAAACGCGGCATTGAAGTCGCACTGAAAGAACTGGATCGCACCTTTGGCGATGTTTATGCCAACGAAGCCGGTCACATCGAAATGCAGTACACCGCACGCGCCAGCTACGCGCTGGAAAAAGCCTTTGGCGCACCGATTGGCCGTGCCTGTGGCGTTATCGTCGGCGCGCCGGCATCTGTTGGTGTCCTGATGGCCGATACGGCCCTGAAATCCGCCAACGTGGAAGTTGTGGCCTACAGCTCCCCTGCCCATGGCACCAGCTTCAGTAACGAAGCCATTCTGGTTATTTCGGGTGACTCTGGCGCTGTTCGTCAGGCCGTTATCTCCGCCCGTGAAATCGGTAAAACCGTACTCGGGACCCTCGGCTCAGAGCCGAAAAACGATCGTCCGTCCTACATCTGATATCAGTGAGGCTGATTCATGAGATCGAAAAGATTTGAAGCACTGGCGAAGCGCCCTGTGAATCAGGATGGTTTCGTTAAGGAGTGGATCGAAGAAGGCTTCATTGCGATGGAAAGCCCGAACGACCCCAAACCGTCGATTAAAATCGTCAACGGTACAGTCACTGAACTGGACGGTAAATCCGCCAGTGAATTTGACTTAATCGACCATTTCATTGCCCGCTATGGCATTAACCTAGCGCGCGCTGAAGAGGTCATGGCGATGGACTCTGTCAAACTGGCCAATATGCTTTGCGACCCTAACGTGAAGCGCAAAGACATAGTGCCGCTGACCACCGCAATGACGCCGGCAAAAATTGTCGAAGTGGTGTCCCATATGAACGTCGTTGAGATGATGATGGCGATGCAGAAAATGCGTGCTCGTCGTACACCCTCTCAACAAGCGCACGTCACTAACGTCAAAGATAACCCGGTGCAGATTGCCGCTGATGCCGCTGAAGGCGCATGGCGCGGGTTTGACGAACAGGAAACAACCGTTGCCGTTGCACGTTATGCGCCATTTAACGCCATTGCGCTGTTAGTCGGCTCGCAGGTTGGACGCCCTGGCGTATTAACCCAGTGCTCGCTGGAAGAAGCTACCGAACTTAAACTCGGCATGCTAGGCCACACCTGCTACGCGGAAACCATCTCCGTCTATGGTACTGAACCCGTCTTTACCGACGGCGATGACACTCCATGGTCGAAAGGCTTCCTCGCCTCGTCCTATGCTTCCCGTGGTCTGAAAATGCGCTTTACCTCCGGCTCTGGCTCAGAAGTTCAGATGGGTTACGCCGAAGGCAAATCAATGCTTTATCTGGAAGCCCGCTGCATTTACATCACCAAAGCTGCGGGCGTACAGGGCCTGCAAAACGGTTCAGTAAGCTGCATCGGTGTCCCTTCCGCCGTGCCGTCAGGCATTCGTGCAGTGTTGGCTGAAAACCTGATTTGTTCTTCTCTGGATCTGGAATGCGCCTCCAGCAACGACCAAACCTTTACCCACTCTGATATGCGTCGTACTGCGCGTCTGCTGATGCAGTTCCTGCCGGGTACTGACTTCATTTCTTCTGGTTATTCCGCGGTGCCGAACTACGACAACATGTTTGCGGGTTCGAACGAGGATGCTGAAGATTTTGACGACTACAACGTTCTTCAGCGCGACCTGAAAGTAGACGGTGGTCTGCGTCCGGTTCGTGAGGAAGATGTTATCGCCATTCGTAACAAAGCGGCACGTGCGCTGCAGGCCGTCTTTGCCGGGATGGGATTACCACCAATCACTGATGAAGAAGTGGAAGCTGCGACCTACGCCCACGGTTCGAAAGATATGCCGGAACGTAACATCGTTGAAGACATCAAGTTTGCACAAGAGATCATCAATAAGAACCGTAACGGTCTGGAAGTGGTGAAAGCCCTTGCTCAGGGCGGATTTACCGATGTCGCTCAGGACATGCTCAATATCCAGAAAGCCAAGTTAACCGGGGATTACCTGCATACCTCCGCCATTATCGTTGGCGACGGACAGGTGCTATCCGCTGTCAATGATGTTAACGACTATGCCGGTCCGGCAACAGGTTATCGCCTGCAGGGCGAACGCTGGGAAGAGATCAAAAACATCCCTGGCGCACTTGATCCCAACGAGCTTGGCTAAGGGGTGAAAAATGGAAATTAATGAAAAACTGCTGCGCCAGATAATTGAAGATGTGTTGTCTGAAATGCAGACCAGCGACAAACCCGTCTCTTTCCGCGCATCTACAGCGGCAAGCGCACCTCAGGCTGCGGCGACACAGGGAGATAGCTTTCTGACCGAGATTGGTGAAGCCAAACAAGGCCAGCAACAGGACGAAGTGATTATTGCCGTAGGGCCGGCGTTCGGGCTCTCGCAAACCGTCAATATCGTAGGTATCCCGCATAAGAATATCTTGCGCGAAGTGATTGCCGGTATTGAAGAAGAAGGCATTAAAGCGCGCGTTATCCGCTGCTTTAAATCCTCCGATGTGGCGTTTGTCGCCGTTGAGGGGAACCGTCTGAGCGGTTCCGGGATCTCTATCGGCATCCAGTCAAAAGGTACCACGGTTATCCACCAGCAGGGGTTACCGCCGCTTTCAAACCTGGAGCTGTTCCCTCAGGCACCGCTTCTGACGCTGGAAACCTATCGTCAGATCGGTAAAAACGCCGCGCGTTATGCCAAGCGTGAATCTCCGCAACCGGTCCCTACTTTGAATGACCAGATGGCTCGTCCTAAGTACCAGGCGAAATCAGCCATTCTGCACATTAAAGAGACCAAATACGTTGTGACAGGCAAAAACCCGCAGGAACTGCGCGTGGCGCTTTGATAAAGGATACCTCCATGAATACCGACGCAATTGAATCGATGGTTCGGGATGTGTTGAGCCGGATGAACAGCCTGCAAGGCGAGTCCGCGACTCCGCCCGCGGTGAGTTCATCAGCACATACCGCGAAAGTCACGGATTACCCTCTCGCGAATAAACATCCTGAGTGGGTAAAAACTGCGACCAACAAAACGCTGGACGACTTCACGCTTGAAAATGTTCTGAGCAACAAAGTGACCGCGCAGGACATGCGCATCACCCCTGAAACGCTGCGCCTGCAGGCGGAAATCGCCAAAGATGCCGGACGTGACAGGCTGGCGATGAACTTCGAGCGCGCAGCCGAGCTAACCGCTGTTCCTGACGATCGCATTCTTGAGATCTACAACGCGCTGCGCCCGTACCGCTCAACAAAAGATGAGCTGATGGCTATCGCCGACGATCTCGAAAATCGTTATCAGGCAAAAATCTGTGCAGCTTTCGTTCGTGAAGCGGCAGCGCTGTACGTTGAGCGTAAAAAACTCAAAGGCGACGACTAACTCAGGGACAGGATCATGCGATATATAGCTGGCATTGACATAGGCAACTCATCAACGGAAGTCGCTCTGGCTACTCTGGATGAGTCTGGCGTGCTGAGCATCACCGGCAGCGCGCTGGCAGAAACCACCGGAATTAAGGGCACATTACGTAATGTGTTTGGCATTCAGGAAGCCCTGACGCTGGCGGCAAAAAACGCCGGTATCAATGTCAGCGATATTTCGCTCATCCGTATTAACGAAGCCACCCCGGTCATTGGCGACGTGGCGATGGAAACAATAACCGAAACCATCATCACTGAATCCACCATGATCGGCCATAACCCTAAAACACCGGGCGGTGTCGGGTTAGGCGTGGGCGTCACTATTACGCCGGAAGACCTTCTCAGTCGCCCGGCGGATACGCCCTATATTCTGGTGGTGTCATCGGCATTTGATTTCGCCGATGTCGCTACGATGATTAATGCCTCCGTCCGTGCCGGATACCAGTTGACTGGCGTTATTCTGCAGCAGGACGATGGTGTGTTGGTCAGTAATCGTCTGACTCATCCCCTGCCCATCGTTGATGAAGTCCTTCATATCGACCGTATCCCGTTGGGGATGCTGGCTGCCATTGAGGTCGCTATACCAGGAAAGGTCATTGAAACCCTTTCTAACCCCTACGGCATTGCAACTGTCTTTGGCCTCAATGCCGATGAGACTAAAAACATTGTTCCGATGGCTCGGGCGCTGATCGGCAACCGTTCAGCCGTGGTGGTGAAAACGCCGTCAGGTGATGTGAAAGCACGAGCGATTCCTGCCGGAAATCTGGAGCTACAGTCTCAAGGTCGTACCGTACGGGTCGACGTTGCCGCGGGCGCCGAAGTGATTATGAAAGCGGTTGGTGAATGCCCGAAACTGGATAACGTTACCGGAGAAGCTGGCACCAATATTGGCGGCATGCTGGAGCATGTGCGCCAGACGATGGCTGAATTAACCAACAAACCCAGTCATGAAATTTTTATTCAGGATCTACTGGCGGTCGATACCTCGGTTCCCGTCAGCGTGACGGGTGGGCTTGCCGGTGAATTCTCGCTGGAACAGGCTGTCGGCATAGCCTCCATGGTGAAATCAGACCGCCTGCAAATGGCGATGATTGCCCAGGAGATCACGCAAAAGCTCAACATTGACGTCCAGGTTGGCGGCGCCGAAGCCGAAGCTGCCATTCTGGGGGCCTTAACTACTCCGGGCACAACGCGACCACTGGCAATTCTGGACCTCGGCGCGGGTTCAACCGACGCTTCTATCATCAATCCTAAGGGCGAAATTATTGCCACGCACCTGGCGGGCGCAGGCGATATGGTCACGATGATCATTGCCCGTGAACTGGGTCTGGATGACCGTTATCTCGCGGAAGAGATTAAAAAGTATCCGTTGGCGAAAGTTGAGAGCTTGTTCCACCTTCGCCACGAAGACGGCAGCGTTCAGTTCTTCCCTACGCCTCTCCCACCAACGGTTTTTGCCCGCGTCTGCGTAGTGAAACCCGATGAACTGGTGCCACTGCCGGGTGAACTGGCGCTGGAGAAAGTACGGGCCATTCGTCGAAGTGCTAAGGAGCGCGTTTTCGTTACTAACGCACTCAGAGCGTTACGTCAGGTGAGTCCTACCGGGAACATTCGGGATATCCCCTTTGTGGTGCTGGTTGGCGGCTCATCCCTTGATTTCGAAGTTCCGCAGCTGGTCACCGATGCTCTGGCGCATTATCGACTGGTTGCCGGGCGCGGCAACATTCGTGGTACCGAAGGTCCGCGCAATGCGGTTGCGACAGGACTGATTCTCTCCTGGCATAAGGCATTCGCTCATGGAAAGTAATCTCACCACGCCAGCCATCGTTATCTTCACCAATGCTGACTGCGCTGACGTCTGGAATGACGTACTGCTGGGTATTGAAGAAGAAGGGATCCCCTTTGTGATTCAGGAGAGTGGCTCAGCTGACGTTATCCACAACGCATGGTTGGCCGCCTGCCAGTCTCCATTGCTGGTCGGTATTGGCTGTAGCCGCGAAAAACTGGTCGTGCACTACAAAAACTTACCCACGTCAGCACCACTTTTTACGCTGACGTATCAACAAAATAGCCACGATCGCCGCAGCATTGGTAACAACGCTGCGCGGCTGGTTAAAGGCATTCCGTTCCGGGAATGCCACTCATAACCCACAGGAGAAAAGCAGTATGAATAACGCACTGGGACTGGTTGAAACAAAAGGGCTTGTCGGCGCTATTGAAGCCGCTGATGCCATGGTGAAATCCGCAAACGTGCAGTTGGTTGGTTACGAAAAAATCGGCTCTGGCCTTATCACCGTTATGGTTCGCGGTGATGTCGGCGCGGTGAAAGCAGCCGTAGATGCTGGAAGCGCAGCCGCAAGCGCCGTTGGTGAGGTGAAATCCTGCCACGTTATCCCGCGTCCGCACAGCGACGTTGAAGCCATTTTACCTAAATCCGCATAAGTCGTTGCAACCAAGGAGCACAGCGTGAAGCAATCACTGGGATTACTTGAAGTTAGTGGTCTGGCATTAGCCATCAGTTGCGCGGACGTCATGGCGAAAGCCGCCTCCATCACGCTGGTGGGCCTCGAAAAAACCAACGGCTCAGGCTGGACGGTGATCAAGATAATCGGGGATGTGGCCTCCGTCCAGGCGGCCATTTCCACCGGTGTCAGTTTCGCTGACCAGCGAGATGGACTGGTGGCTCACAAAGTCATTTCCAGACCCGGGGACGGGATCCTGTCGCATAGCGTTGCCCTGGAGCCTGAGCCAACGCCAGAACCCATACCAGCCGTACCGCATGAAGAGATATTTGTAGACCATGATGTACCCGAAGCCCCGCAAGATGCAGAGTTGATTAGCTGCAATTTGTGTCTTGATCCTGCCTGCCCTCGCCAAAAAGGCGAGCCGCGCACGCTTTGTCTTCACTCTGGCAAACGAGGTGAAGCGTAATGGATAAACAGCAACTGGAGACCACTGTCGCTAAGGTTCTGGATGAAATGCGCGAGCGCCCGATTCCGCTGGGGATCTCTAATCGTCATATTCATCTGTGCGCTGAAGATTACGGTCGCTTGTTTCCCAATCACCCCATTAGTGAGAAAAAAGGGCTATTGCAGCCAGGACAATATGCAGCAGAGCAGACTGTCACGCTGGTGGGGCCAAAAGGTCAGTTAAAAAATGTGCGTTTACTCGGCCCGCTGCGCAGTACCAGCCAGGTCGAAATTTCTCGTACCGACGCCCGCACGTTGGGAATTGCTGCTCCGCTGCGGATGTCGGGCAATATTCAGGGCACACCCGGTGTTCGTCTCGTCAGCCCATTTGCTGAACTGGACTTAGCATCCGGGGTGATCGTCGCCCAACGGCATATCCATATGTCGCCGCTCGATGCTCTGATTCTGCGGGTTTCCCATGGTGATAGAGTCTCGGTCGCCATTAATGGCGATGAACGTCGACTGATTTTCGATAACGTCACCGTACGCGTTTCGCCGGATATGCGCCTCGAAATGCATATCGATACAGACGAAGCCAATGCTGCAGGCGCTGATAATCCCCAAGCATTCGCCACACTGGTGACCTCACGATGAACAACGAACTGCTGCAACGCATTATCGAGGAGGTTGTTTCCCGATTAAAAAAACGCGCGGAAAGCACGCTCACTCTTAGCGTCGCGCAGTTACGGGAAATCGATTCACGGACAGTATGCTGCCAGTACTCGTCGCTCCATCTCCAGCAAGTGGATCTGCCATTACTGGAGCGAATTGCCGAAGGCTGCCCAGCCAACATGTCGGTGGGAAAGATTCACGACGCGTTGGCATGCGGAGTCCGCGTGAAAATTTCACTACAACACCGATTATTACCCGCAATCCCCGTGAAAAAACTCGCACGTCTACCGCTGGAGTTCAATGACGAACGGGGACGAATCATCTTTTTGCATCCTGAGAAGCTTCTCAGCTATGCCGACGTCGCCCAATTAAGGGATGGCGTACTGGTGTTGCGCCGTCGGTGTGTCGTGACGGCTCTGGCTCAGGAAGCAGTCAGTCTGCGAAATGTCCAACTAATTAAGCAGGAGTGAGCTATGCATCTGGCACGGGTTACAGGCGTTGTGGTTTCCACGCAAAAATCCCCATCACTGGTGGGAAAAAAACTGTTGCTGGTACGTCGGGTAAGTGCTGACGGAGAGCTTCCTGCGTCCCCTGTGAGTGGAGATGAAGTCGCTGTTGATTCTGTCGGCGCGGGAACTGGCGAACTGGTATTACTCAGCAGCGGCTCCAGCGCCAGACACGTTTTTTCTGGCCCTAATGAGGCCATCGATCTGGCTATCGTCGGCATTGTCGACACGCTTTCTCGTTAGGAGGAACTATGGCGATTTATACCCGCACTGGTGATGCCGGAACAACAGCCCTCTTTACCGGACAGCGCGTGAGCAAAACGCATCCGCGCGTGGAAGCCTACGGTACGCTGGACGAACTGAATGCGGCGCTTAGCCTGTGTGTTTGCGCGGCGAAAAACCCGCAGCACCGGCAGTTACTTGAAAATATCCAGCTGCAGCTTTTTTGGTTCAGCGCCGAACTGGCAAGCGAAAGCGAAGAACCAACGCCAGAGCAGCGCTACATCAGCTCGGAAGAAATTGCGGCACTGGAAGCTGCTATCGATACCGCAATGGGAAGAGTACCGCCGCTGCGCAGCTTTATTTTACCTGGCCGCAGCGAAGCCGCCAGCCGACTGCACTTTGCCCGTACGCTGGCACGCCGCGCAGAGAGACGACTGGTCGAGCTCTCCACCGGGATCTCCGTCAGACACGTGCTGATGCGTTATATCAACCGCCTGTCCGACTGCTTATATGCGCTTGCACGAGCAGAAGATCATGACGCCCATCAAAACGACATCATTCAGAAAGTGGCTGAGCGCTATCTCGCTGCCGTTCAAGCACCAGCCACAAAGGAGCCGACTATGTCTCTGTCTTTTCAGGAGCTCCACCAACTCACTCGCGCTGCGGTGACGAGAGCAGAAGAACTTCAGGTTCCGGTCGTCATTAGCATTGTTGATGCGTACGGGACCCAAACGGTGGCATGGCGCATGCCTGACGCATTACTCGTGAGTAGCGAACTGGCACCGAAAAAAGCCTGGACTGCCGTGGCGATGAAAACCGCCACGCATGAGCTGACATCGGCAGTACAACCAGGCGCCGCGCTTTACGGTCTGGAAAGCCATATGCAGGGAAAAGTCGTCACCTTTGGTGGCGGGTACGCATTATGGCGTGAGGGTTTACTCCTCGGGGGTCTTGGCATCAGCGGAGGAAGCGTTGAACAGGATATGGACATTGCAGAAACGGCCATTGCGGCGATTAACGTGAGAACACATCAATGAATACTTCAGAACTTGAAACCCTTATTCGTAACATTTTGAGTGAACAACTCGCCCCGGCAAAAGCAGAAGTTCAGGGTAACGGTATTTTTCCGTCCGTTGACGAAGCTATCGATGCAGCGCATCAGGCTTTTCTGCGTTACCAGCAATGTCCATTGAAAACCCGCAGCGCCATCATAAACGCCCTACGCGAAGAACTGACGCCTCATCTTGCTTCACTGGCCGCTGAGAGCGCTGCCGAAACGGGGATGGGCAACAAAGAGGATAAGTTCCTTAAAAATAAAGCCGCGCTGGACAACACTCCAGGTATCGAAGATCTCACCACCACGGCGTTAACCGGCGACGGCGGCATGGTGTTATTCGAGTATTCACCGTTTGGCGTGATTGGCTCTGTCGCCCCCAGTACTAACCCGACAGAGACCATTATTAACAACAGCATCAGCATGCTGGCGGCAGGGAATAGCGTTTATTTCAGTCCGCATCCGGGTGCTAAAAAGGTTTCACTCAAGCTGATTGCCATGATTGAAGATATTGCTTTCCGTTGCTGCGGAATTCGTAATCTTGTCGTCACGGTCACAGAACCCACTTTTGAAGCTACCCAGCAGATGATGGCGCACCCTAAAATCGCAGTTCTGGCGATTACCGGTGGCCCAGGCATTGTTGCTATGGGCATGAAAAGCGGGAAAAAAGTCATCGGCGCAGGCGCAGGAAATCCACCCTGCATTGTTGATGAAACGGCCGACCTGGTTAAGGCGGCGGAAGATATCATCAATGGCGCATCCTTTGATTACAACCTCCCCTGCATTGCTGAGAAGAGCCTGATTGTTGTTGATGCCGTTGCCGAACGACTGGTTCAACAGATGCAGTCTTTTGGTGCGATGCTTCTCAATAGCGAAGAGGTAGACAAACTGCGCGCTGTCTGTCTACCAGAAGGCATAGCCAATAAAAAACTGGTGGGTAAAAGCCCGGCAACCTTACTGGAAGCAGCAGGAATACCGGTTCCGGTAAAAGCACCTCGATTACTGATAGGCATCGTCAAGGCTGATGACCCGTGGGTTACCAGCGAGCAATTAATGCCAATGCTCCCCGTCGTAACGGTGAGCGATTTTGACAGTGCATTAACGTTGGCCCTGGAGGTTGAAGAGGGATTGCATCACACCGCCATTATGCATTCGCAAAATGTGTCACGTTTGAACCTTGCCGCGCGCACGCTTCAGACCTCCATCTTTGTGAAAAATGGCCCCTCTTACGCCGGGATTGGCGTTGGTGGTGAAGGCTTTACCACCTTCACTATTGCGACGCCAACCGGTGAAGGAACAACATCTGCGCGCACTTTCGCACGCTCTCGTCGTTGCGTGCTGACAAACGGTTTTTCTATTCGCTAATGGGGCCGTTATGAATAGCTTTTCACTGCAAACTCGATTGTACAGCGGCCAGGGAAGTCTGGATGTGCTCAAGCGTTTCACGAATAAGCATATCTGGATTATTTGCGATGCTTTTCTCGCGCGTTCTCTCCTGATTGAAAAGCTGCGCAACGCTCTGCCAGCGGATAACCGCATCAGCATTTTCAGCGATATCACCCCCGATCCCACCATCGGTACGGTAGTTCAAGGGATTGCACAAATGCAGTCCCTGCGACCGGACGTCGTGATGGGTTTTGGTGGCGGCTCAGCACTGGACGCCGCAAAAGCCATCGTCTGGTTCAGCCGACAGTTCGGTATTGAAATTGAAACCTGTGTCGCAATTCCCACCACCAGCGGCACAGGCTCTGAAGTAACCAGCGCCTGCGTGATTAGCGATCCGGATAAAGGCATTAAATACCCATTGTTCAATAATGCGCTTTACCCGGACATGGCCATCCTTGATCCAACGTTGGTCGTCAGCGTACCACCTGCCATCACCGCGAATACCGGCATGGACGTGTTAACGCATGCACTGGAGGTTTACGTATCCACGAAGGCCAGTGACTTCACCGATGCACTGGCTGAAAAAGCGGCTCAAATCGTCTTCCAGTACCTGCCTGTCGCCGTCAGCAAAGGCGACTGTCTGGCAACCAGGGGGAAAATGCACAATGCGTCAACGCTCGCGGGAATGGCATTTAGTCAGGCTGGACTGGGGATCAATCATGCGATTGCCCATCAGTTGGGTGGTCAGTTTCATCTGCCGCATGGACTTGCCAATGCGCTGCTGCTGACCCATGTCATTCATTTTAATGCCCGCGATCCGCGGGCTGCGAAGCGCTATGCCCGTTTTGCTAAAGCCTGCCATTTATGCCCGGATAACGCGAACGATACAGCGGCATTGAATGCGCTCATCCATCACATCGAGCTACTCAAAAAACAGTGTGCGTTGCCTTCTTTTGTTGACGCGCTTAAAGACGGAAAGCAAGTCTGGTCACAACGTATCCCGTCGATGGTTCAGGCCGCGCTGGCTGACGTCACGCTGCAAACCAATCCTCGTGTTGCCGACGCCAGTGCCATGCAGGAACTGCTTGAGGAATTATTATGAAGACAGCCATGACGGCAGAGTCCACGCTCTATGATGCGCAGACCATTCGTGAACGCGTTCGCGCAGCGGGTGTTGTCGGAGCCGGAGGCGCAGGCTTTCCTGCTCACGTAAAATTACAGGCGCAGGTCGATACCTTTCTGGTCAATGCGGCTGAATGTGAGCCAATGCTGAAAGTTGACCAGCAGTTGATGGCCGTCCAGGCTGAGCGACTTATCCGCGGCGTTCAATATGCCATGACGGCTACCGGAGCCAGTGCCGGAATTATTGCACTCAAAGAGAAATACCAGAAGGCTATCAATGCATTAACGCCCCTTCTGCCTACCGGGATCCGCTTACATATTTTGCCTGATGTCTACCCGGCTGGTGACGAGGTTCTGACCATCTGGATGGCAACAGGTCGGAGAGTTCCGCCTGCCGCGCTGCCGGTCAGCGTCGGCGTGGTGGTCAATAACGTCCAGACCGTGCTCAACATCGCCAGAGCAGTTGAGCAGCAGTACCCCGTTACGCGTCGTACCCTGACCGTTAACGGCGCAGTCGCCAGTCCTATCACACTCACAGTCCCTATCGGAATGTCTTTACGTGACGTTCTGGCGCTGGCCGGGGGTGCAACCGTTGACGATCCCGGCTTTATTAACGGTGGTCCGATGATGGGCGGCCTGATTACTTCACTGGATACCCCTGTCAGCAAGACCACCGGGGGCCTGCTGGTTTTGCCTAAGTCTCATGCGTTGATTCAGCGGCGGATGCAGGATGAACGCACCGTGCTTTCTGTAGCAAAAACCGTTTGCGAGCAGTGCCGTTTGTGTACGGATTTGTGCCCGAGGCATTTGATCGGTCATGAATTATCCCCGCATCTGCTGGTTCGTGCGGTTAATTATCAGCAGGCGGCCACACCGCAACTGCTGCTCACGGCCCTGACCTGCTCAGAATGCAATGTGTGTGAAAGCGTAGCCTGTCCGGTTGGGATTTCACCGATGCGCATCAACCGTATGCTTAAACGTGAATTGCGGGCGCTCAACCATCGTTATGAAGGGCCGCTAAATCCTGAGGATGAAATGGCGAAGTACCGGCTGATCCCAGTTAAACGCCTTATTACTAAACTGGGTCTTAGCGACTGGTATCACGATGCGCCACTGGCTGAAACTGATTATTCCACAGATAAAACGACGCTGTTGTTACGCCAGCATATAGGTGCCAGCGCCATCCCATGTGTAGAACAAGGCGAACGCGTTGTTCGCGGTCAATGTGTTGCCGATGTGCCCTCCGGTGCATTAGGCGCGCCTGTTCACGCCAGTATTGACGGTATTGTCAGCGAAATCACTGAGCAATCCATCACGGTAATTAGAGGTTAATCATGTCTCAGGCTATAGGGATTTTAGAACTCACCAGCATTGCCAAAGGAATGGAAGCTGGCGATGCCATGTTAAAAAGCGCGAATGTGAATTTACTGGTCAGCAAGACCATCTGCCCGGGAAAATTTCTACTCATGCTCGGTGGTGACGTAGGTGCCGTACAACAGGCGATTGCCACTGGAACATCTCTTGCAGGCGATATGCTCGTTGACAGTCTGGTACTCCCCAACATTCATGCCAGCGTACTCCCCGCAATCAGCGGACTAAACAGCGTGGATAAGCGTCAGGCTGTTGGTATTGTCGAAACATGGAGCGTTGCTGCCTGCATCTGCGCCGCCGACCGGGCGGTTAAAGCCTCCAACGTCACGCTGGTACGCGTCCATATGGCATTTGGTATTGGCGGCAAGTGCTACATGGTCGTTGCTGGCGATGTATCCGATGTGAATAACGCGGTGACGGTTGCCAGTGAAAGTGCGGGTGAAAAAGGCCTGCTGGTTTACCGCTCGGTCATACCCCGCCCGCATGAAAGCATGTGGCGACAAATGGTGGAGGGATAATGGAAAGACAACCCACCACGGATCGAATGATTCAGGAATATGTACCTGGCAAACAGGTCACGCTGGCGCATCTTATTGCTAATCCAGGTAAAGATTTGTTCAAGAAACTGGGATTACCCGATTCGCTTTCCGCAATCGGTATTCTGACCATTACCCCCAGCGAAGCCTCAATCATCGCCTGTGATATCGCCACGAAATCCGGGGCGGTAGAGATTGGTTTTCTCGACCGGTTTACCGGCGCGGTGGTACTGACGGGTGATGTTTCTGCCGTTGAGTACGCACTGAAACAGGTAACCCGAACGCTGGGCGAAATGATGCGTTTTACCGCGTGTCCCATCACCCGGACGTAATCTCATGAAACGTATCATGCTAATTGGCCCCAGCCAGTGCGGTAAAACGTCGCTCACGCAGTGCATGCGGGGAGAGGCACTTCACTATCAGAAGACCCAGGCCATAGTCTGGTCTCCTACGACAATAGACACGCCGGGTGAATATCTTGAGAACCGCTGCCTGTACAGTGCGCTGCTGGCCAGCGCCTGTGAAGCAGACATTATTGCGCTGGTACTCAATGCTGACGCGCCGTGGTCACCATTTTCTCCCGGTTTTACCGGACCAATGAACCGACCCGTTATTGGCCTCGTTACCAAAGCCGATTTAGCCAACCCGCAGCGTATTTCTCTTGCGGAGAGTTGGTTAGTTCAGGCTGGTGCGCAAAAAGTATTTGTCACCAGCGCGCTGGAGAATACCGGGGTCGATGAGATGTTCATTTTTCTGAATGCAAAGGAACCTTCATGTCTCACAAAATAATGGCCATTAATGCAGGTAGTTCCTCGCTTAAATTTCAACTACTGGCGATGCCGCAGGGTGAAATGATCTGTCAGGGGTTGATTGAACGTATCGGTTTGTCTGATGCACAGGTCACCCTAAAAACGCCAGCGCAGAAATGGCAGGAGACTTTGCCCGTAGCCGATCACCGTGAAGCCGTAACGTTGCTCCTGGAAAAACTGCTCAACCACCACATTATCAGCAGTCTGGATGAGATCGACGGCGTGGGCCATCGCGTCGCGCACGGCGGGGAATCCTTTAAAGACTCAGCGCTGGTAACTGATGAAACGCTGGCAGAAATCGAGCGCCTCGCGGAACTGGCTCCTCTGCATAACCCGGTCAATGCGCTGGGGATCGCGGTATTCCGCCAGCTATTGCCCAAAACGCCAGCCGTTGCGGTGTTCGACACCGCCTTTCATCAAACGCTTGATGAGCCTTCTTTCATCTATCCCCTGCCCTGGCGTTACTATGCAGAGTTGGGTATTCGTCGCTATGGTTTTCATGGTACCAGCCACAAATACGTTAGCTCACAGCTTGCTGAAAAACTGGGTGTACCACTCAGCGCCCTGCGCGTTGTTTGTTGTCATCTGGGCAACGGCAGCAGCATCTGCGCCATCAAAGGCGGACAATCGGTGAATACGTCAATGGGCTTTACGCCGCAGTCTGGCGTGATGATGGGCACGCGAAGTGGCGATATCGATCCGTCCATTTTACCGTGGATTGCCCTGCGAGAAGGCAAAACACCGCAGCAGCTCAACCAATTGCTCAACAATGAGTCCGGATTGCTCGGTGTTTCTGGTATCTCACCTGACTATCGCGACGTTGAACATGCCGCAGATACGGGCAATCACCAGGCTGCGCTGGCGTTGACGCTTTTTGCTGAGCGCATTCGTGCCACCATTGGTAGCTATATTATGCAGATGGGCGGTCTGGATGCCCTGGTGTTTACCGGTGGTATTGGCGAAAACTCCGCACGGGCGCGCGCTGCGATCTGTCGTAATCTGAATTTCCTGGGTCTGGCCGTTGATGAGGAAAAAAATCAGCGTAATGCCACCTTCATTCAGACTGAAAATGCGATGGTCAAAGTGGCGGTGATTAATACCAATGAAGAGCTGATGATTGCGCAAGACGTTATGCGTTTAGCGATATCTGAAACTGTGACATTGGGCATTCCTGCATAATACTGCCGCACCGCAAATTGCGGCAAATCATGGTAATAGCGCGATCGCCATGACACTATGCGCCGAGGATTGCTGATCACATAGGTGAAGACGTGGCTGTTGCGCAATGTCCCGCATCGTGCGGAGAACTTATCCAGGGCTGGATTCTGGGCAGTGAGAAATTGGTCTCCTGCCCGGTTGAATGGTATAGCACCGTTGAGGTCACTTCAGGTTCACCGCTGACAGATGAACGCCCACTTTCGCGGGCGATGGTTGAGAGGTTATTGCTGCACTGGCAATACCCGGCACACATGAGTCAGGATATCCGAATTGATGTCCAGTCAACCATTCCTGTCGCTAAAGGGATGGCCAGCAGCACAGCGGATATCGCCGCCACGGCAATCGCCACGGCGCAGTATCTGGGGCATCAGCTAGACGAATCCACTCTGGCGCAGCTTTGCGTTTCGCTGGAACCTACCGACAGCACCGTTTTCCGCCAGCTTACGCTGTTCGATCATAACGACGCCTCCGCGCAAATTGCCTGTGAAGCCCAGCCTCAACTCGATCTGCTGGTTCTCGAAAGTCCGGAAACCTTGCTTACTGCTGATTATCACCGTACTCCACGCCAGTCAGGATTACTGGCAGGCGCTCCAGCGCTGAAACGCGCATGGGAAAAGGTACAGGAAGCCTGTATCAGTCAAAATCCCTATCGGATGGGTGAAGCCGCCACGCTGAGCGCGATCGCCAGCCAGTTGCTGTTACCTAAACCAAATTTTGATTCACTTTTAGCGCTGGTAGAAGAATGTGATTTATACGGTGTCAACGTTGCGCACAGTGGCAGCGTAGTCGGTCTGATGCTCGACAGAAAGCGTCATGATGTGGACTACATTAAATGGATGCTGACGCAGAAAAAATTGACGGAGCACTGGCCGGAACAGCATTTGTTGCGGATGGTAACTGGCGGGGTCGAACTGCAATAAGGGCCGCCGCTAAGCAGCGACCCGAACAAGCATAAAATCGTTACTCGGCTTTCGCTTCGCCGTTTTTCACTTCGCCCATCGCTTTCAGCTTTTTAGAGATGTCGCGGCGCTCTTTAGAGATCTCAGCGTTTTTGATGATGTAATCATCAACACGATCTTCATAATCGCTTTTCATGCTGGCGATAATGCCCTGAATCGCTTCCACGCTCATTCCAGGCTTGATGTAGTCACTCAGGTTGTCCAGCAGCAGAACACGTTTCTGGTTGTCACGGATCTTTTTCTCAACGTCCTGGATTTCACGTTGCAGTTTGTTTTTACGACGGAACAGACGAACAAATTCCAGCACGTCCTGGAAAGAAGGCTTGGTAGTTTCCATTTTTACACCCCTGATAATGTGAGATTCGGATTCGTTAAAACAACGGCTAAAGTGGGTCAACATTACTTTCATGCCCGCCATACTTCAAGTTGCATCTGCATCGACCATGCATGGTTGAAACCTGAATTATCGAGGGTAAAGCCATTGCAGTTACCAATGGTTTTAGCCTTTTTCAGTATCATACCTCTAATCGTTGCTGAATCGAAGCAGCAGTAGAACCAATCCCCTCATCTGCTCTTTATTTGCGCAGCGCGCGACAGATCAAATGAGAGAGCAACTCCAGCTGTCGCGCCATTTCCATATTTAGCCAAACGTAGCCGTGAATGGGCGTTTCAGCGACATTATCGCCCTTATGCTCAGCAATAAGCTGACGTAACTCCACCACGGTGTCATTGAGTTTTTCCGTATTGGCAAGCACCGGTTGTGGATTACCTTCATACAATGCGTGGGTTATCGTCAGTAGCGCCTGTTGTGTCCTGAGCTGTGTTTCACGCAAAGTGTGCGCATTCAACATGACAAAGTGGCTGGTACGGCTGGCCCAAAGCGCATTGATTTGCAGCTCAAGCATGCAGACCAGGTTACGATTAACCGTTTGAATAGCTTCAAAGATTGATTTTTGAATGTGGGTTTCCTTGCTGGCGGGGACGATGAGCCCACGCATTTTGACAACATCGCTTAAAAGCTGTTGTAAATGCTTCTCCAGTCGCGGTTGCTCCAGCAGGTTGGGAGATAGCGCAGCCTGATACACCCGATTGTACCCCGTTACGCAATGCGCCAGCTGAATTCGCCAGTGTATAAATGCCCGCTGCGGCCAGATACCGGTAAACAGCATTGCCAGTAATGAACCCAGAATAACATCGCCACCGCGCCATAACGCTGTGTTCATATCTCCAGCGGGGGCACCCACAACGACCGCAAGCGTTATACCAATCAGCAACGCCTGATACGGCTTTTTACCCAGTGCCAGCCAGCCGCAGAGAAACATCGCCACCGCGCACCATATCAGCATTAGCGGAAGTGAAAAGAGCTCCAGACGAAGAGCCACCAGCCCAAGTACCGAGCCCAGAATTGTCCCGCCAATACGCTCAAACGCTCTGGGGACAACGTTCCCCCAAAAGGAAATAGGCCCCATAATTACCACCAACGTAATCAGAGGCCATGTACCTTCAGGAATGTTCAACAGGCGAACCAACAGAAAAGTAAAAAGAAACGCCAGCGCAATGCGAACACCATGCACCACACGATAATGACGATACAAACGAATTTCAAAAGGACTCAGTGACTTATCTGCACGCACTCATGCACTCCGTCAGGGAATTGCAAAGAACAGAATTGTACCTGTTTTTTGAGTGAAAACATCACCCTGATGACCAGGACATTCATCCTGATTTACACCAAAAACAGTTACTTCGACTGTACCGGCACGTACATTTCAATGTCCCAGTAGCCGTCCTCCATGCCATTGTTCATATAAACTTCAAAGCAAGGTTTAGCGGCTATCGCATACGTCGAATCCTGCAGCAGGCGCTCAAAGAACTGATACCACGGCGTCGCGAAGTCATGATTTTCAACGCGCGCAACGGCGATAGCATAGTCGCCCCCCGCCAGTTCGGTCTGGATCACCCCTTCGCTGTTTTCTGGGATCTCAAAACCTTCAGGCACAGACACCACGGTATCACAACGAAGTTTTTCCGCCGGAACAACGTCAGGATTGTCGTAATAAACAGCTATCCATTCCAGCGGTACGATCTGCTTACCGTCGACCCACATCATTAACTGCTCGAAACCCTGCTTTACCGTTTGTTCCCACGGTCCAACCATATGGAAACCGGCAATTATGCGTTTCTCAACCTGCTTTATCTCGTACTCCATATAACCTCCGTTATTACACTGTATTTATATACAGTGTAATTTTTAGGTATGACGGCCACAAGGAATCAGTGATTATTATGTGAGCATATTCGCACTCTTGCCAGTCAGGCACATCAGGAAAAACTACGCCTTGTGGTGGAAGTAATCGCTCAAACGCGAGAAGACACCGCCTTCGTTGACAGACTCCAGCGTAACCAGAGGCCAGTGCGCCACCAGTTTATCCCGATCGTAGAGTTCAATTTCCCCCACACGTTGATGGGCAGCAATGGGGGCAACCAGTTCTTTCTTATCAAGAACATATTTTGCCTTGATATTAGCGACTTCGGCTTTAGGCATGGCCATCCAGAAATCCTGCTCTGTGCCAAGGCTAATTTTTTCTTTATCGCCATACCAGATCCGTTCAATACCGACCTGCTTACCGCTACGTAAAACCTGCACGGTATCGAAGTTCTGTTGTCCCCATTGCAGCAGTTTTCGCGCCTGGTCTTCACGCCCTTTCGCACTCTCCGCCCCCATCACAACCGCAATCAGGCGGCGCTGCCCATCAACGGCAGAAGCAATCAGGTTGAATCCAGCGCCGGAGGTATGTCCTGTCTTCAGACCATCGACGTTCATGGTTTTATCCCACAACAAACCGTTACGGTTTTGCTGCGTAATTCCGTTCCAGGTAAGGCTTTTTTCACTGTACATATGGTAGAAATCCGGCTCTCCATGGATGATAGCTCTCGACAGCACAGCCAGATCGTAAGCTGAGCTATGCTGACCTGGCGCATCCAGACCATGTACCGTTTCAAAATGCGTGTCCCGCAGGTTCAGCTTTTGCACATAGTTGTTCATCATCGCGACAAACTGCGGCTGCCCTCCGGCGATGTAATCCGCCAGCGCCACACAGGCATCATTACCGGAATCAACAATTAACCCGCGACTCAGATCGCGCACAGAAACGCGATCCCCTTCTTTCAGGAACATTAAGGATGAACCGACGAATACCGGATTATCTTTCGCCCAGGCATCTCGTCCTACAGTGACAATATCTGTCGGACTAATACGCTTGCTGTCGATTGCGCGATCGACAACATAGCCGGTCATCAGCTTGGTCAGGCTGGCAGGGTTGCGCTGCTGGTGTTCATTTCCGGCTGTCAGGATTTGGCCCGTGGTGTAATCCATTAATACCCACGCCCCGGCATTAATTGCTGGAGGCTGTGGAGCGAAACTGGCGACGTCGGTCGCATACGCGGGCGAAAAAATCATCGCAAATAGTGAAGCGGCAATAAACAAACGGCGTTTCAACAGCATGTCCTCAGGAAATGGAGAAATAGCCGTTCTTTTTACGGAAGTTCTGGCGAACAAACATGGATAAATTGCAAGAAAATGTGACATAAGGCACATTTTCTTGCTGTAAGGATAGGATTTCAGATATCAACCACGTCTGGTGTTACCCTTTGCGCGGTGCTGTCTCTGCGTGATGGCTGCGATGACGATGATAGCCATCTATCATGCTGCGGAAAATCTGCCCCGGAGTGTCACCCAGCGTGCACAGGTAAATATGTGCACAGATGAACAGTAAGCCGACAATCGCCAACACCATATGCAGCACCAGCATCACAGGCCCAGCCCCTACCACCTGCGGGTAGAGGCATAACAACCCGGTGATGATTAGCAGCGGAACCAGCGCATACATGATGGCCAGATAAGCCAGCTGTTGTAGCGGGTTAAATTTACTCTCTGCCGTTGCGGCAAACGGGTGCGGCTCACCTTTCATGATGCCATACAGATAAAATCGCGTTTGCAACAAGCAGCGTGATATCAACCCGTTAAACTTCACCCGATAATGACAACCGTTGCCGCTGGTTGCGTTGATTAGCACAAAACCAACCCAGAAGGCCAACAAGGCGAAGCCGCACCAGGTATGTACCTGCACCATCAATGCCACCGGTCCGACAGAGAAGTGCCCAAACAGGCCGCTCAGCAAAAGCAGGATAAAAAGCAGCGCATTACCCCAGTGCCAGCGGCGAACTGCCAGCGAATAGAGGTAATCCCGGTGTTCTTCTCCGGTTGCCGTTTTGGGTGCCAGCATCCGACGTAATAGCGCGTGCATAACCAGGCCCGCAATCATCAGCACAATAACAACGCCTGCATAAATGAGCCACAGCGGCCAGTAGTCCGGCGCATAGTTAAGCTCTGCTCCCCAGATAGAATTCATGCTTTACCCTCCTGATGGATCTCTTTACGCCGATAAACACTCACCGGGCCGCTACGCGTATCCTGCTGGCGATAAACCTCTTTTTGATTTATCCAGTGCTGAATTTCCGGGTCGTCGCGACGACCAAATTTCAGCGCATCCGTCGGACAAACGGAAACACAGGCGGGCGATTGACCGCTCTCGAGTCGGGTATCTGCACAGAAGTTACATTTGTCGGCAATTCCCGTTTGCGGATTGAGATAACGGACATGGAACGGACAAGCGGCAACGCAGTAGTCGCAGCCAATACAGCGAGACTTATCCACTTGTACAATGCCATTTTCGTCGCGAAATGACGCACCGGTCGGACAAACGCTGACACACGGCGCATCTTCACAATGCTGACAGGAAACGCGAACAAACTGGAAGTGGGACAGCACCTCGGGTTCATGTTCGGGTGAACGGATCTGCACCTGTAAGCGGCTAAATCCCTCTGGCACATCATTCAAAACTTTGCAGGCAACCGTACATGCCTGACAGCCGATACAGCGTTTCTCGTCATGCAGCATGACATAAGGGTTTGTAGATTGATTCATGATGTTCTCCTTTCTCATGCCCGACGAAGCGTAACGCCAGCGGTGTGGACCACCGTACCGGAAACCGGACTGGTGACATGCGGAAGCAAATTACCGCAATGGATACCGTGCGTTGTCGCTGCGGTTTTGGCTCCCGCCTTGGCGCCAAATCCCATATAAACAAACAGCGTATCGGGCCGAATTCCGGCGGTGACCAGCGCTTTGCC
Organism: Citrobacter sp. Cpo221; assembly: GCF_030332345.1. Lineage (NCBI taxonomy): Bacteria > Pseudomonadati > Pseudomonadota > Gammaproteobacteria > Enterobacterales > Enterobacteriaceae > Citrobacter > Citrobacter sp. Cpo221. Next base: position 21,150 of record NZ_JAOWIA010000063.1, on the reverse strand, counting down.
TTTTTCCTTGCCCGTTGCATTTTCTAGCCAGATGTCATCGCCGCTTTTGATGCCTTTTTCACGGGCCGTTTGCGGATGGATCCACACCGCGTTATCCCACATCAACTCGCTAAGCAGTGGCACGTATTGCGTCGCACCGTTGGTATGAACCGCCACTTTTCCCTGGATAAAATAGAGTTCACTGTCGCCTTTGAGCGCAAAATTGCGTGCGCGCGGAATACCGTAGCCAGGCAGGAGCGTTTCCAGCTCTTCGGAATAGAGTTCGATTTTTCCTGACGGAGATTTAAAGCGCAGTTGCTCGCCATAGGTACCGTCGCTGTCAACCGCCACCGCGCCCGGATAGCGTTCCACAAACTGACGCACCGCTTCAGGTTCACGCAGCAGTAACGGAACACCCCACTCCCGATACCCTTTCTGACGCAACTCAGCCGATAGCGCATGATCGCCATTAAGCTGGTATAACTGACGCGTTTGCATATCCTGCCATGGGTAGAATTGGCCAAGGCCTAACTGCATGGCCAGCTCTTTCCAGATTTGCCAGCTCGGACGCGCATCCCCAATAGGTTCTACTACCTGCTGACGCAGGGCATAGGCGGGATTCAGGCCCGACATGTCTGAAACTTCTTCATCGCGCTCAAGGTAAGTACATTCAGGCAAAAGGTAGTCGGCATACGCCGCGCTTTCGCTTAAATAGACATCACAACTGACCACAAGGTCGAGCTGTTCAACGGTTTTGACCAGATCTGGTCGACAGGTTACGGTTTGGAAAGGGTTGTGTCGGGACATAATCCATCCCTTCACCGGATAAGGCGTCTGGTTTAACACAGCATCAATGATGCTTTGCACCACACCACCGCCCGCCGCGATGTACTTAAACTGCGGGGCTACCAGATCGATACGCTGCGCCGTTGGCTTGGGTAATTTGACATCGGGTTTTGCCAGCACCGGAGCGACCTTCTCTCCAGCCAGCTTATTGTAAGTTGCCGCCGCTTTTTTCTGATACAAACCGCCTTCACGCTCAATATTGCCAAGCAGCACATTGAGGGTAAAAATCATGCGCCGCATATCAATTTCTTCTTGCGAAAACGTCGCTCGATGGCCCGGACTGACGATGGCATGAGGCGCGCAGGCGGCCATTTCGCGGGTGACCCGAACAATGACATCAGCAGGCACATCCGCGAGCTGCTGCGCCCATTCCGGCGTGGTCTCTTGTACCGCTTCTGCCAGTTGCTCAAACCCCGTGGTGTAGCGCGCCACAAAGTCTGCGTCATACAGATTTTCATTGATCATGACGTGACACATGGCCATCAGCACCGGTAAATCGCCGCCCGGTTTGAGCGCATGCCATTCATCCGCCTTGCTGGAGAATACGGACAAACGGGGATCGAAGCTGACCATCTTCGCACCCTTCTCCTGCGCGGTCATCAGCTCATGCGTATCAGCAACCTCGATCCCTTCATAGAGGTTATGGCCAAAAGAGACCATATAACGGGTATTGGCGATATCCATGGCTAAATCACCACCCATCATAACTTTAGCGGCAATGGCTTTACCGGCAGGACACGTTGATGCGTGAGTAAAGGTATTCGGTGACCCGAAAGCCGTCGCGAGGTGGAATAAATGGCCAGACAGCGAGCCGGATTTAGACGAGAAGACGACTCCCTGGGGACCATATTGCGTTTTTATTGCCGTCATTTTTTCGGCGATTTCTTTATACGCCTGTTCCCAACTAATAACCTGCCAGTCACCGCTCCCGCGAGGCCCTGTGCGTTTCATGGGTTTAACAATGCGATGAGGGTCGTTGACCAGGCTAACGCCGCTGCCGCCACGAGCGCAGACACGTGTCCCCTGCTGAGGCGCATTAGGGTTCCCCTGAATAAAAACCGTTTTATTATTAATCACCTGAGCCTGAATTGGGCAGCGGAAAGAACACATCTCGCACAAACTTGGCGTCAGGGATGTTTTCCCTTTGATACTCTCTGGAGAATTTCGTGCCAGTGCCCCGGGCGGGAAACTGCCTATCGCGCAGGCTGAACAGCCTATACCCACGCCTCGCAAAAAATTACGCCGACTAATGCTCATATAACCTCCTGTTATTAGATATATCCAATAATTATATGGCGTTTAGAATATTTATTTTTTACATCAATCACATTTCATTACAATGCATGACAGCGAATTGGCATAAATAAAAACCCATTGTTTATAAAAGACTTTTAAAGTTTCCAGAACACAACAAAGAAGAATAAAATAACAATAATGGTTATCAGTTAGATTGTTTACAAATCCGCAACTTCAAGATATTTTATTTCCGTAATTTATTTTAACAGTGCGAAATTTATTAATTAATTCCATTAATGCCCTGTTTATCTCAATTTTATTGCGTGCACAATCCAGCTTCGATAATGCCATGGCTGATTATCTCGCTATTTTTTGGTATTCTTGAACCAGCGCTAAATTGATCCCGGACATAACTGAACAATGAATGACGGCAAGCAGCAACCTGGTTTTCTCTTCCACGACTACGAGACCTTTGGTACCCATCCGGCGCTGGACAGACCCGCGCAATTTGCGGCTATTCGCACAGATAATGATTTCAACATCATAGGCGAGCCAGAGGTCTTTTATTGCAAACCCGCAGACGACTATCTGCCGCAGCCAGAGGCGGTGTTGATTACGGGTATCACACCGCAGGAAGCACGTGAAAAGGGAGAGAATGAAGCCGCTTTTGCTGCACGCATCCACGCCCTGTTCACCGTGCCGAAAACTTGTATCCTGGGCTATAACAACGTGCGCTTCGATGATGAGGTGACGCGTAACATCCTGTATCGCAATTTCTACGATCCCTATGCCTGGAGCTGGCAGAACGATAATTCGCGCTGGGATCTGCTGGATGTGATGCGCGCCTGCTATGCCCTGCGCCCTGAAGGCATTAACTGGCCGGAAAACGACGACGGCTTACCCAGCTTTCGCCTGGAGCATTTGACCAAAGCCAACGGTATTGAGCATGCCAATGCTCACGATGCGATGGCGGACGTATACGCCACGATCGCAATGGCGCAATTAGTGAAGTCGCGCCAACCGCGTCTGTTTGATTATCTCTACAGCCATCGTAATAAGCACAAGCTGGCCGCGCTAATTGATGTCCCGCAAATGAAGCCGCTGGTCCATGTCTCCGGTATGTTCGGCGCATGGCGCGGCAACACCAGTTGGGTAGCGCCGTTGGCTTGGCATCCGGAGAATCGTAACGCGGTTATTATGGTCGACTTAGCCGGTGATATTTCGCCGCTGCTCGAACTCGACAGCGACGCCCTGCGCGAACGGCTGTACACGTCTAAAGCGGATCTGGGTGATAACCCGGCCGTACCGGTTAAACTGGTGCACATCAACAAATGCCCGGTACTGGCACAGGCGAATACCCTGCGTCCGGAAGATGCCGACCGTCTTGGCATTAACCGCCAGCATTGTCTGGATAATCTCAAAATTCTGCGCGAAAATCCGCACATACGCGACAAAGTGGTCGCGATCTTTGCCGATGCGGAACCCTTTACACCATCAGATAACGTGGATGCCCAACTGTACAACGGCTTTTTCAGCGATGCTGACCGTGCGGCGATGAAAATCGTTCTGGAAACCGAACCGCGCAATTTACCGGCGCTGGATATCTCCTTCGTCGATAAGCGCATTGAAAAGCTGCTGTTTAATTACCGTGCACGTAACTTCCCGGGAACGCTGGACGAAGCAGAACAGCAACGCTGGCTGGACCATCGCCGCCAGGTATTCACACCGGAGTTTTTGCAAAATTACGCCAATGAACTGCAGTTATTGAGCCAGCAGTATGCGGATAACAAAGAAAAGTTGATGCTGCTGAAATCACTCTGGCAATATGCCGAAGAGATTGTATAAATCCCACATATAAAAAAACGGAGAACATGTCTCCGTTTTTTTTAGTTAAATGCCGTTATTACGCGACATCTTCATCGTACTGCGGCACCGGGTTGCGGAAGCTTTTGGTCACACAAGCCAGGTAAATCAGACCAATACCGGCCCAGATCAGACCCAGAACCATTGAGCTCTCTTCCAGGTTAACCCACAGCGCACCAACTGTCAGCGCACCGCACATCGGCAGGAACAGATACTGGAAGTGGTCTTTCAGCGTCTTGTTACGCTTCTCACGGATCCAGAACTGGGAGATCACTGACAGGTTAACGAAGGTAAACGCCACCAGCGCACCAAAGTTAATCAGCGCCGTCGCCATCACCAGGTCGAAGTTGATTGCCAGCAGAGCAATCGCACCAACCAGAATGATGTTCATAGACGGAGTACGCCATTTCGGGTGTACATAACCGAAGAAACTTTTCGGGAACACGCCGTCACGCCCCATCACGTACATTAAACGCGCTACGCCAGCATGCGCCGCCATACCGGACGCCAGTACGGTAATGGTAGAGAAAATCAGCGCGCCAACCTGGAAGAACTTACCGGCGACGTACAGCATGATTTCCGGCTGTGAAGCGTCTGGATCTTTGAAGCGCGAGATATCCGGGAAGTACAGCTGCAACAGATAGGTGGAGACGATAAAGATCAGGCCACCAATCAGCGCAGTCAGGAAAATCGCACGCGGGATCACACGCTCAGCGTCTTTGGTTTCTTCTGACAGGTTGCTGATACCGTCAAAACCGGTGAACGAGAAGCACAGGATGGTCGCGCCCGTGATCATCGGGATCACGTGTGCATCACCTGACCAGAACGGACGGCTGCTCGCCAGCGTACCGGCACCTTCCCCTTCGAACACGCCATAAACGACCATGCCGAGGATCACTGCAATCAGCACCACCTGCAACAACACGATTACGGTGTTGAAATTCGCAACGGATTTAAGGCTGCGCAGGTTAAAGGCGGTCATAAAGGCCACCAGCGCCACCACGAATATCCATGACGGTATCGACGGCACCAGGGCTTCAAAATAAATTTTTGCCAACAGAATGTTGATCATCGGTGCGAACAGGTAGTCCAGCAGTGATGACCAACCCACCATAAAGCCAACGGTCGGGCTAATGGATTTCTGGGCGTAAGTGTAGGCAGAGCCTGCAGACGGATAGCGACGCACCAGTTTACCGTAGCTCAGTGCGGTAAAAAGGATGGCGATCAGTGCAAAGGCGTAAGCTGTCGGGACGTGACCATCGGTCATTCCTGATACGATACCGAATGTATCGAACAGCGTCATCGGCTGCATATAGGCAAGGCCCATCATGACAACCGGAACCAGCGTAAGCGTTTTACGTAATTCCACGCGAGAGGTGTTTGGAGTAGCGTTATGCGACATGGTTATCCCCCATTACGGCGAAAACCGTCGCGTAAGCAAAAAATTGCCCCATTTTTTGTTAATCCTCAGCGACAACAACTGTCGATTTTTAAGTAAGTATCTATCCGGTACGAAGCCCGGCCTCTTTTATGAATGATTGGTTTGATGCAAAAAAATAACCGACGCGTATTAAAACGTCGGTTAATGTCATTTTTTGCAAGCGGCGTATTTTGCACTAAATTGGGGAGAAATAACAAGAGATTGAAGTAGCCACAAAAGAATATTTTTTCTTAACTGATTGATTTATCAGCAGCCGTTTTCACATACACCCCTGCAATAGCACTATTTGCTAAAATTTCATCCCGCCACCAGGCACTGGCCAACCCGGCGGTCTGTTCATTCCAGCCTATCCACACGGGTTCAAAGACAATTTGTGCGACCACTTTTTTCTCAATCAGTGCGCCGCTCTCCAGAAATCGCTGCGCCAGGTAGCGCGGAATATAACCACATCCCAGACCGCTGATTTGCAATTCCAGCTTGGTTTTGAAGTCAAAAACGGTAATAGCTTCCTGATCGTCAAGCACCTGGGAACCTGAGACGTTGGCATGCTGCGCATTGTCGCCCACCACAATGGCGCGAAAACGGCGAATGGTACGACGATTTAACGGTTCCTGTTCCTGCGCCAGCGGGTGATGCGGCGCAACCACAAACACCTGTTCCAAAACTCCCAGCCGTGCAAAACCAAATTCGCTCGCTGCTGGGGGTTCATGCATGGCGCCAACGATAATATCCGCCCGGCCCTGAATGAGGGCATCCCAGGAGCCGCCCAGCACGCCATTGATAAATTTCAGGCGCGTCACGCTGTGGTGTTGATAGAAAGATTCGATGAGTGGGGCCAGCAGTGAAAAGGGAAACGTATCATCTACGCCAATAACCAGTTCATTCTCCCAGCCTTCGTGAAGTTTAATCGCCTGTTTTTCGAGTTCACGGACGGTGTGCAGCACCTCCCGCCCCTTTTCCAGCAGCATCTGTCCGGTGCGGGTGAACTTAGCCCGGTGTCCGCTGCGATCGAGTAGCTGAATATTAAGATCGCTTTCCAGCTTATGGACGGTGTAGCTAAGCGCAGACGGCGTCTTAAACAATTTTGCCGACGCCGCCGCGAAACTGCCCTCTTTTTCTAATGCATCGAGGATGATAAGAACGTCCAGCAGTGGTTTCATACTCGCCCCCTGGCGGTATACAGCGGCACTCTGCTGGATTGTCACTCCATCGGCATCACCAGCGGGTCAGGATACTGGTACTCAAACCCAAGCTCATTACAAATACGGTTGCCATCAATGACTTTACCTTTACCGTTATCCGTACCGCCGCGAAATTCCGGCGGCTCCATCCCCAACTGGCGGGCCATCTGCGGATAGAACACGTTACGCGCCGGATGCATAGGCGCACATATATTATAGATGTGTCCCCCTTTAGGCGCTTGCAGCAGTAACGTGATGGCAGAAACTACATCGTCCAGATGCACCAGATTGACGCCATGATGTCCGTCAGGTGCTGTCTTGCCAGCGAAGAAGCGACCAGGATGTCTTCCCGGACCGACCAACCCGGCCAGACGCAAAATATCCACCGACGTGCCTGGCAAATTGTGCAACCAGTCTTCAAGTTCTTTCAGGACACGACCGCTCGCCGTGACCGGATTACGCGGCGTCCCCTCTTTCACTGTGCCTTGAACGTCACCATAGACTGACGTCGAACTGGTAAAAATAATTCGTGGGATCCGATACGCCAGCGCGCTGTCGACCAGCTCCTGCATTGCCTGCAAGTAAAATGCTTCCCCAGGACCGCTACGACGCGCAGGCAGCGTAATAACCAGCGCATCGGCGTCCATCAGTGCATCGAGATCGTCAGCCTCACAGACCAGTTCAGGTTCCAGGCGCAGCGAATAACTCTCGATACCGCTCATGCGGGCCGCTTCCACCCCATCCAATGTGGTTTTGCTGCCGGTAACCTGCCAGCCTCTCGCCGCCAGCGACATGGCTAACGGCATGCCTAACCAACCTAACCCGACAATTGCGACCTTTTTCATGCCTTCTCTCCTGACTTTTGGCCTATAACGCAAGGCTACGCCAGCCCACGGTGGCTGACAATTCATAGTATCAATATGAAATGAATTAATGATCAAAAAAAGCCCTTGCTTTCCGTAGCTAAAGTGGTTTAGGTTAAAAGACATCAAATGAATAAACATTCATCGAGAAAATTTATGACACGCGCTCAATTCAAACACCATCATCACCATCATCCTGACTAGTCTTTCAGGCGATGTGTGCTGGGAGACATTTAAATCTTCCAGCGGTGCATGAGCGTATGAGAAAGCCCCCGGAAGATTTCTTCCGGGGGCTTTTTTTGTGCGTGACCCAAACTGACTCAGACAGGATAACGAGGAATAAAGAATGTTAGACAACACCCGTTTACGCATAGCTATGCAGAAATCAGGCCGCTTAAGCGATGATTCACGCGAATTACTGGCCCGTTGCGGCATTAAAATTAATCTTCACACCCAGCGCCTGATTGCGATGGCGGAGAACATGCCGATCGATATTCTGCGCGTGCGTGATGACGATATCCCAGGTCTGGTGATGGACGGCGTCGTTGACCTCGGCATCATCGGGGAAAATGTTCTGGAAGAGGAACTGCTCAACCGCCGGGCCCAGGGTGAAGACCCTCGCTATTTTACCCTGCGCCGTCTGGACTTCGGCGGCTGCCGTCTTTCGCTGGCAACCCCGGTTGATGAAGCCTGGGATGGCCCGGCAGCGCTGAACGGTAAACGTATCGCGACCTCTTACCCACACCTGCTCAAACGTTATCTCGATCAGAAAGGAGTTTCGTTTAAATCTTGTCTGTTAAACGGCTCAGTAGAAGTCGCTCCCCGTGCGGGTCTGGCTGATGCGATTTGCGATCTGGTGTCCACCGGCGCAACGCTTGAAGCCAACGGTCTGCGCGAAGTAGAAGTGATCTACCGCTCTAAAGCCTGTCTGATTCAGCGCGACGGCGAAATGGCCGAAGCCAAGCAACAACTGATCGACAAACTGCTGACCCGTATCCAGGGGGTTATTCAGGCCCGCGAATCCAAATATATCATGATGCACGCGCCGAGCGAGCGTCTGGACGAGGTCATCGCCCTGCTGCCCGGCGCTGAGCGCCCTACTATTCTGCCTCTGGCAGGAGACCAGCAGCGCGTTGCCATGCACATGGTCAGCAGCGAAACCCTGTTCTGGGAAACAATGGAAAAACTGAAAGCGCTCGGTGCCAGCTCAATTCTGGTGTTGCCGATTGAGAAGATGATGGAGTGATCTGTTGCCTGATAGCGCTTCGCTTATCAGGCCTACAAGAATTGTCACAATTATTGATATTACGGGTCTTGTAGGCCGGATAAGGCAGCGACGCCATCCGGCAACACCCGATGATGGAGTAACGACCATGAGCTTCAATACCCCGATTGACTGGAATAGCTGTAGCCCTGAGCAGCAGCGCGAACTGCTGATGCGCCCGGCAATTTCCGCCTCTGAAAACATCAGCCGTACGGTGGCCGAGATCCTTGAGAACGTCAAAAATAACGGCGACCGGGCGCTGCGTGAATACAGCGCAAAGTTCGATAAAACCGAGGTTGGCGCGCTGCGCGTGACCGAGGAAGAAATCCAGCAAGCCAGCAGTCGCCTGAGCAACGAGCTAAAACAAGCGATGCAGGCGGCGGTGAGAAATATTGATACTTTCCACACCGCGCAGATCCTGCCGCCGGTGGATATCGAAACCCAGCCAGGCGTGCGTTGCCAGCAGGTTACCCGCCCTATCGCTTCCGTGGGCCTGTATATTCCTGGAGGTTCGGCGCCGCTGTTTTCTACCGTATTAATGCTGGCGACCCCGGCGCGCATCGCTGGCTGCAAAAAAGTGGTGCTGTGCTCACCGCCGCCGATTGCCGATGAAATCCTCTACGCCGCGCAGCTGTGCGGCGTAAAAGAGGTGTTTAATGTGGGCGGTGCGCAAGCCATTGCCGCGCTGGCGCTGGGCACCGAATCTATTCCTAAGGTCGATAAAATCTTCGGGCCGGGCAATGCGTATGTGACCGAAGCCAAACGCCAGGTCAGCCAGCGTCTTGACGGCGCGGCCATCGACATGCCTGCTGGCCCGTCCGAAGTGCTGGTTATCGCCGACAGCGGTGCGACGCCGGACTTTGTTGCCTCTGACCTGCTATCTCAGGCAGAACACGGCCCCGACTCGCAGGTTATCCTTCTGACGCCAGACGCTACGCTTGCCGAAGGCGTTGCCAAAGCCGTTGAACGCCAGCTTGCTGAGCTTTCCCGCGCTGAGACCGCACGTCAGGCACTCTCCTCCAGCCGCTTAATCGTGGCGAAAGATCTGGCGCAGTGCGTTGAAATATCTAACGCCTACGGTCCGGAACACCTGATTATTCAGACCCGCAACGCGCGTGAACTGGTTGATGAGATCACCAGCGCCGGTTCGGTGTTCCTCGGCGACTGGTCGCCGGAATCCGCAGGCGACTATGCTTCTGGCACCAACCACGTTCTTCCGACCTACGGCTATACCGCGACCTGCTCAAGCCTTGGACTGGCTGATTTCCAGAAACGGATGACCGTACAGGAATTAACCCCACAAGGTTTCTCTGCCCTGGCCTCAACCATTGAAACACTGGCCGCTGCTGAACGACTGACTGCCCACAAAAATGCCGTCACCCTGCGCGTTAACGCCCTGAAGGAGCAAGCATGAGCACTGACAACTTTCTCAGCGTCACTGATTTAGCCCGTAAGAATGTTCGCGAATTAACGCCCTATCAGTCTGCCCGTCGTCTCGGCGGTAACGGAGATGTCTGGCTCAACGCGAATGAATACCCCACCGCCGTTGAGTTCCAGCTCACTCAGCAAACGCTGAACCGCTACCCGGAATGTCAGCCGAAAGCGGTGATTGAAAATTACGCGCAGTATGCTGGCGTCAAGCCGGAGCAGGTGCTGGTCAGCCGCGGCGCAGATGAAGGGATCGAACTGCTGGTGCGCGCGTTTTGCGAACCCGGTAAAGATGCGATTCTGTACTGCCCGCCGACTTATGGCATGTACAGCGTCAGCGCCGAAACGATTGGCGTTGAGTGCCGCACCGTTCCAACCCTTGATAGCTGGCAACTTGATTTGCAAGGCATCGCGGACAAGCTTGATGGCGTGAAAGTTGTTTACGTATGCAGCCCGAACAACCCAACCGGCCAACTGATCAAGCCACAGGATCTGCGTTCGCTGCTCGACATGACGCAGGGTAAAGCTATCGTGGTTGCCGATGAAGCGTATATCGAGTTTTGCCCGCAGGCCACGCTGGCAGGCTGGCTGTCTGAGTATCCGCATCTGGTGATATTACGCACGTTGTCCAAAGCGTTTGCGCTCGCCGGTTTACGCTGCGGGTTTACGCTGGCGAATGAAGAGGTTATCAATCTGCTGTTAAAAGTGATTGCCCCTTACCCACTCTCTACGCCGGTGGCAGATATCGCCGCCCAGGCGCTGACGCCGCAAGGGATTTCCGCCATGCGTAAACGCGTAGAGCAAATCCTGGAAGAGCGTCAGTATCTGGTAGATAACCTGAAAACAATTCGCTGTGTAGGGCAGGTATTCGATTCTGAAACCAACTATGTTCTGGCGCGCTTCACCGCATCAAGTAGCGTATTTAAATCTTTGTGGGATCAGGGCATTATCTTACGAGATCAGAATAAACAACCTTCGTTAAGCGGCTGCCTGCGAATTACTGTCGGAACCCGTGAAGAGAGCCAGCGCGTCATTGACGCCTTACGTGCGGAGCAAGTATGAGCCAGAAGTATCTTTTTATTGACCGTGATGGAACCCTGATTTCCGAACCGCCAAGTGACTTTCAGGTCGATCGCTTTGACAAACTCGCCTTCGAGCCGGAAGTTGTTCCCGTTTTGCTGAAACTGCAAAAAGCAGGTTTTAAGCTGGTTATGATTACTAACCAGGATGGACTCGGAACCCAGAGTTTCCCACAGACTGATTTTGACGGTCCGCATAACCTGATGATGCAAATTTTCACCTCTCAGGGCGTGACGTTTGATGAAGTATTGATCTGCCCGCACCTGCCAGCGGACGAGTGTGATTGCCGTAAGCCAAAAGTGAAGCTGGTTGAACAGTATCTGGTTGAACAGGCCATGGATATGGCGAACAGCTACGTCATTGGCGATCGGGTGACCGATATTCAGCTCGCTGAAAACATGGGCATTAGCGGATTGCGTTACCATCGCGACACCCTAAACTGGGCGATGATCGGCGAGCAGTTGACCAAACGTGACCGCTACGCACACGTTGAGCGTAATACAAAAGAAACGCAGATTGACGTCAAAGTCTGGCTGGACCGCGAAGGCCGCAGCAAAATCAATACTGGCGTTGGCTTCTTTGACCACATGTTGGATCAAATCGCCACCCACGGCGGTTTTCGCATGGAGATTGCCGTCAAGGGCGATCTGTATATAGACGATCACCACACCGTTGAAGATACCGGTCTGGCGCTGGGCGAAGCCTTAAAGCTGGCGTTAGGCGATAAACGCGGCATCAACCGTTTTGGTTTTGTACTGCCGATGGACGAATGCCTGGCACGTTGCGCGCTGGATATCTCCGGCCGTCCACACCTGGAGTACCGCGCGGAGTTTACCTACCAGCACGTTGGCGATCTGAGCACGGAGATGATCGAACACTTCTTCCGTTCACTCTCCTACACCATGGGCGTCACCCTGCACCTGAAAACCAAAGGCAAAAATGACCATCACCGTGTGGAGAGCCTGTTTAAAGCCTTTGGCCGTACGCTGCGTCAGGCGATTCGTGTAGAAGGCGACACGCTGCCCTCTTCAAAAGGAGTGCTGTAATGAACGTGGTGATTCTGGACACCGGCTGCGCCAATCTGCACTCGGTAAAATCCGCCGTCGCACGCCACGGATATGATCCCGTTGTCAGCCGTGACCCGGACGTGGTGCTGCGCGCCGATAAACTGTTTCTGCCGGGCGTCGGCACCGCGCAGGCGGCTATGGACCAGTTGCACGAGCGCGAACTGATTGAACTGATTAAAGCCTGTACGCAACCGGTACTGGGGATCTGTTTAGGTATGCAACTGCTGGGCCGTCGCAGCGAAGAGAGTAACGGTGTCTCACTACTGGGCATTATTGAACAGGACGTCCCGAAGATGACCGATTTCGGTCTGCCGCTGCCGCATATGGGCTGGAATCGCGTCTATCCGCAGGCGGGGAACCGTCTGTTCCAGGGCATTGAAGATGGTGCGTATTTCTACTTTGTACACAGCTACGCTATGCCGGTAAACCCGTGGACCATCGCCCAGTGCAATTACGGCGAACCGTTTACCGCGGCAGTACAAAAGGACAATTTCTTTGGCGTACAGTTTCACCCGGAACGTTCGGGCGCGGCTGGGGCACAGTTGCTGAAAAACTTTCTGGAGATGTAATGATTATTCCGGCATTAGATTTAATCGACGGCACGGTGGTGCGTCTTCATCAGGGCGATTACGCTAAGCAACGTGATTACGGCAACGATCCTCTCCCCCGTTTGCAGGATTATGCAGCCCAGGGTGCTGAAGTGCTGCACCTGGTTGATTTAACCGGCGCGAAAGACCCGGCACAGCGCCAGATCCCGCTGATCAAAACGCTGGTCGCTGGCGTCAACGTTCCGGTTCAGGTTGGCGGCGGCGTGCGTACAGAAGCAGACGTGGCGGCGCTTCTTGACGCAGGTGTGGCGCGCGTGGTGGTGGGTTCGACGGCGGTAAAATCCCCCGAGATAGTCAAGAGCTGGTTTGCCCGTTTTGGCGCCGACGCGCTGGTGCTGGCGCTGGACGTTCGCATTGACGAGCGCGGTAATAAACAGGTAGCGGTCAGCGGCTGGCAGGAAGATTCCGGGGTTTCACTGGAAGAACTGGTTGAGACCTATTTGCCCGTCGGTCTGAAGCACGTGCTGTGCACCGATATCTCCCGCGACGGTACTCTGGCAGGCTCAAATGTCGCGCTGTATGAAGAAGTGTGCGCCAAATATCCGCAGGTGGCGTTTCAGTCATCTGGTGGTATTGGTGGAATCGAGGACGTAGCGGCCCTGCGCGGGACCGGTGTTCGTGGTGTTATCGTCGGACGAGCCCTGCTGGAAGGAAAGTTCACCGTTGAGGAGGCTATTCAATGCTGGCAAAACGCATAATTCCTTGTCTGGACGTCCGTGATGGGCAGGTGGTAAAAGGCGTCCAGTTCCGCAATCACGAGATTATTGGCGACATTGTCCCGCTGGCAAAACGCTATGCCGATGAAGGCGCAGATGAACTGGTGTTCTACGATATCACCGCTTCCAGCGATGGACGCGTAGTGGATAAAAGCTGGGTATCACGTGTGGCGGAAGTGATCGATATTCCATTCTGTGTTGCCGGTGGCATTAAATCCATCGACGATGCGGCGCGCATTCTCTCCTTCGGGGCGGACAAAATCTCCATCAACTCCCCGGCCCTGGCCGAACCGGAACTTATCACCCGTCTGGCGGACCGCTTCGGCGTGCAGTGCATCGTGGTGGGCATTGATACCTGGTATGATGCCGAAACCGGCAAATATCATGTAAATCAGTATACCGGAGATGAAAGCCGTACCCGCGTCACGCAGTGGGAAACACTGGACTGGGTGCAGGAGGTCCAAAAACGCGGCGCGGGCGAAATCGTCCTGAACATGATGAACCAGGACGGCGTACGTAACGGTTATGACCTGGAACAACTGAAAAAAGTGCGTGACGTTTGCCACGTCCCGCTGATTGCCTCCGGCGGTGCGGGCACCATGGAACACTTCCTCGAAGCCTTCCGGGATGCCGACGTTGACGGCGCGCTTGCCGCCTCCGTCTTCCACAAACAAATTATCAATATTGGCGAATTAAAAGCGTACCTGGCAACACAGGGCGTGGAGATCAGGATATGTTAACGAAGCAACAATGCCGCGAGCTGGACTGGGAAAAAACCGACGGACTGATGCCAGTCATCGTGCAGCATGCGGTTTCCGGTGAAGTATTGATGCTGGGTTATATGAACCCGGAGGCGCTGGATAAAACGCTCGAAAGCGGCAAAGTAACCTTTTTCTCGCGGACCAAGCAGCGCCTGTGGACCAAAGGAGAGACCTCCGGTCACTTCCTGAATGTGGTGAGCATTGCGCCTGACTGCGACAACGACACCCTGCTGGTGCTGGTTAACCCGATTGGCCCGACCTGCCATAAAGGCACTTCAAGCTGCTTTGGCGACATTAGCCACCAGTGGCTGTTCCTGTATCAGCTGGAGCAACTGCTGGCCGAACGTAAAAATGCTGACCCAGCCAGCTCCTACACCGCGAAACTGTATGCCAGCGGCACCAAACGCATCGCACAGAAAGTGGGTGAAGAAGGCGTAGAAACCGCGCTGGCCGCGACGGTGAACGACCGTTTTGAGCTGACAAATGAAGCTTCTGATCTGATGTATCACCTGCTGGTGCTGCTGCAGGACCAGGACCTCGACCTGACGACGGTGATTGAGAATTTACGTAAGCGTCATCAGTAAGGTGCAGATATGAAAAAACCGGGCGCTGCCCGGTTTTTTGTTGTCAGGTTCAAACTTACTCAGCTTTGGCTTTGTAACCGCGCAGAGCATTTCGCCCCAGCACTACGCCTGCACCAATCATCCCACCGAGCAGAACCGCCAGCACGAGGGTAATCGCTTTTTTCGGGCTGTCACGACGAATCGGTAACGTTGGTTTCATCACATAGCGGTAGGCGTGTAACTCAGCCCCTTCAAGCTTAAGACTTTCGATATCCAACAGCTTTTGTTTGGTCTGGAAGTAGTTATCAGACAATATCAAAGGGCGTGTAGATTCGTGCTCAATCATGGACTTCAGGGCATCACTACCCAACAGGAACATACTGTCCTGCGTCACATCCTGCGTCTGCTGAATTTGCGGCTTAATCACCCCGGCCTGCTCTGCATAACGCAGCGCTTCCTGAATTTGCTTAATTCGCAGATCTTTTTGCTCCTGAGCGACCACTTCCTGAGTTTTCAGAGAGTCTTGCAACGTGGTTGTTTGCAACTTGATATTATCAACCAGGTCAAGCTCCAGCTCTTTAGCAACCTTTTCATCTGTTTGTTGAATGTATTCGGCGAGCTGACGCTGAGCGTCTTCTGGTGAGCTACCCACATAAGAAACCGCCAACGGCAGCGGTTGACCTTTAACAGATTGTTCAATTGACAGTTTCTGTGGTTCTTCCTGATTATCAAGCGTTTCAGCCAATGCAGAGAGAGAAGTACTGAACCGACCAACCACGTTTGTCTGCAGTTCAGTAGCCTTGGGGGCGCTGACACCATACAACACATTGAGGGCGTTGTTATATGTGGCGATCTGACCAACATCCGGTTGAGTAATAATGGCTGTTGAGGTCCATTTCTCCTTAGCAACTGCCAGATAGCCCACAGCAAGCACTATGGCAATAACAATCGCGATAACGATTGTTACTTTCCCACGCCATAACTGTACCAGTAAATCAATCAGATCAATCTGTTCCGGATCGTGACTGCGCCCGGACATGTTGTTATCACTTACAGACATAGAAACCCTAGATAAGGAAAGACTTAAACTGGGATTAGTTTAGCTATAAATTGAGGCAATGCCATAGGATTAATGATAAAAAAATCAAATTGTTTCAGGGATTTTGATTGGTTTTTCAAACACTACTGGAATACGATACGTTTATAAAGTGGACTGATGCAGACACGCAATGGACCGTAGAGACGCGCAAGCCCGCGGCCAGCATGCGCCCTATCCCGTTGACAATATCGGCAATAGTTAACTGGTTGATCTAATGGACTATATCCAGGCTCTGGAAGATGCACTGAGTATTGAAGCGAAGAAAAATATGCTACCGCTACAGCCAGGTGATGTTCTGGAAACCAGCGCGGACACTAAAGCACTGTATGAGGTAATTGGTTTTAAACCTGAAACCACGATAAAAGATAGGGTGAAGAACTTTGTTGGCTGGTACCGTGATTTCTACAAAGTTTTATTACTGGCCTGATTAAAATAAAAAAGGCCTTATATTAAGGCCTTTTTTATGGAGACGAGATTAATCACTACCAAACAAATCGCGGGTATATACTTTTTCTGCAACATCAGCTAATTCTGACACCATGCGGTTAGAAATAATAATGTCTGCTTCATTTTTGAACGTATTAAGATCACGCACTACCCGAGAGTGGAAAAATTCGTCCTCTTCTACGACGGGTTCGTAAATAATCACGGGCACGCCCTTTGCCTTAATGCGCTTCATGATGCCCTGAATGGATGATGCACGGAAATTATCGGAACCGCTTTTCATAATTAAACGGTATACGCCAACTACTTTAGGTTGACGGGCAAGAATAGAGTCTGCAATGAAGTCCTTACGCGTACGGTTAGCATCAACGATTGCGCCAATAATGTTATTCGGCACAGATGCATAATTCGCCAATAGCTGCTTAGTATCTTTCGGTAGACAGTAGCCGCCATAGCCGAATGACGGATTGTTGTAGTGATTACCGATACGGGGATCCAGGCACACGCCTTCAATAATCTGCCGTGAGTTCAGACCTAGGCTTTCGGCATAGCTATCCAGCTCGTTAAAGTAGGCCACACGTAACGCCAGATAGGTGTTAGCAAACAACTTGATGGCTTCGGCTTCAGTCGAGTCAGTAAATAAGGTCGGAATATCTTTCTTCACCGCCCCTTCCAGCAGCAACCCGGCAAAGCGCTCGGCACGTTCAGAACGTTCACCAATAACGATACGGGACGGATGCAGGTTGTCGTATAGAGCTTTACCCTCACGCAGGAATTCAGGGGAGAAGATGATATTATCTGTTCTATATTTTTGACGCATTGATTGAGTAAAACCGACAGGAACTGTCGATTTTATTATCATTATGGCATCTGGATTTATTTCAATAACATCCCGTATGACTGACTCGACACTGCTAGTATCAAAGTAATTAGTTTTAGGATCGTAGTCTGTTGGGGTTGCGATAATGATAAACTCAGCACTCTGATAAGCGTAGTATTTATCTAGTGTAGCTTCGAATTTTATATCTTTTGATTGCAGAAACTGTTCAATTTCTTGATCAACTATCGGAGATATCCTATTATTTAGCATCTCGACACGTGAGGGAACAATGTCCAGAGCAATGACCTTATGATGTTGGGCGATAAGAAGACTATTTGACAGACCAACATACCCAGTACCAGAAATGGTGATTTTCATTTCATGCTCTCAGTATTATCTTAATATTTAATCATGATGCCGTACATCTTGATAAGAGGATAATGTTTTAACTTTTTTTTGAATATCATGTCAACGAAGGTTAAAACAATTAAGATTTTCTTTATCAGATTACGCCAGGAATATTAAGAAAAGATTAAGCAATCAACTTAAATCAATAGAATTTGAGATAAAAAAAGCCCGGTCAAAAAACCGGGCTAGTGTACGTCAGAAGACTTACTCCATCCATTCGGTGTGGAATACACCTTCTTTATCTGTGCGTTTATACGTATGTGCACCAAAGTAGTCACGCTGGGCCTGGATAAGGTTAGCCGGCAGTACCGCAGAACGGTAGCTGTCGTAGTAGGCTACCGCTGCTGAGAAGGTCGGTACCGGAATACCGTTCTGCACAGCATAAGCCACTACATCACGCAGCGCTTGCTGATATTCATCAGCGATATTTTTAAAGTACGGAGCCAGCAGCAGGTTCGCGATGCCTTTGTTTTCAGCATACGCGTCAGTAATTTTCTGCAGGAACTGCGCACGAATAATGCAGCCCGCGCGGAAAATCTTCGCGATTTCGCCGTAGTTCAGATCCCAGTTGTACTCGTCAGACGCGGCACGCAGCTGAGAGAAGCCCTGTGCGTAGGAGACGATCTTGCCCAGGTACAGCGCGCGACGAACTTTTTCAACAAACTCTGCTTTATCACCAGCCAGTTTAGCCTGCGGGCCAGACAGCACTTTAGATGCCGCAACGCGCTGGTCTTTCAAAGAAGAGATGTAGCGCGCGAATACAGACTCGGTGATCAGCGACAGCGGTTCGCCCAGATCCAGAGAACTCTGGCTGGTCCATTTACCGGTACCTTTGTTCGCCGCTTCGTCCAGGATAACATCAACCAGGTATTTACCCTCTTCATCTTTTTTGGTGAAGATGTCTTTGGTGATGTCGATCAGGTAACTGCTCAGCTCGCCTTCATTCCACTCGGTGAAGGTGGTAGCCAGCTCTTCGTTAGACAGGTTCAGGCCGCCTTTCAGCAGGGAATAAGCTTCAGCAATCAGCTGCATGTCGCCGTATTCAATACCGTTATGCACCATCTTCACATAGTGACCTGCACCATCAGCGCCGATGTAGGTTACGCACGGTTCACCATCTTCGGCAACAGCGGCAATCTTGGTCAGGATAGGCGCAACCAGCTCATACGCTTCTTTCTGGCCACCAGGCATGATAGATGGTCCTTTCAGGGCCCCCTCTTCACCGCCGGAAACGCCGGTACCGATGAAGTTAAAACCTTCTGCCGACAGTTCACGGTTACGACGAATAGTGTCCTGGAAGAAGGTGTTACCACCATCAATGATGATGTCGCCTTTATCAAGGTACGGCTTCAGGGAATCGATAGCAGCATCAGTTCCCGCCCCTGCTTTCACCATTAACAGGATACGACGTGGGGTTTCAAGAGACTCGACGAACTCTTTCACCGTGTAATAAGGAACCAGTTTCTTACCCGGGTTCTCGGCAACAACTTCTTCAGTTTTTTCGCGGGAGCGGTTGAAGATGGAGACGGTATAACCACGGCTTTCGATGTTGAGCGCCAGGTTGCGCCCCATCACTGCCATACCGACGACGCCGATCTGTTGCTTGGACATTACATACTCCTGTCATTTTCGATAACTAATGGTCAGATAACACATTGTAAGAAACATCGGTAAATACATTGGATTTTAAAAAAAATACAATAAGAAAATTAACTTTTATAGACCTTACTTACAGAATCGTTACGCGCATTGAGAGTAAAGTGGTTCTGTACGTAGATTCTGGCATTTTCTGCATGCTGCGATAACATATCAGGATATTGATAATACTGTTTTATTAAAAAAGCCAATTGCTCATCATCAGCAACCTCAAATAAAAATCCGTTATATCCATTTTTAACAAGGTCATTATTTCCTGGTATATTTGTTACCAAACATGGTAGCCCACAACTCATGGCTTCGAGTATGGCTAGCGGCATCCCCTCCCAAAGTGAAGGTAAGACAAATATATTATGCTGTGGTAACAATTCAGCAATATTATCCTTCCAGCCAAGGAAATTTATATTCTCGGAATAATTACTAGCAAGATTTTTCAGTTCATGCATAAGTTCACCATCACCAACGTAGGTGACGCTGACACAAACATTTTCATCAAGTAACTTTTTTATCGCACGAAAGAGTGTTTTAGGATCCTTCTGCGGCCACAGTCTGCCAACCATAATGAGTTTGATCTTTTTTGACGACTTAGCAGTCATATTTGGAACAAACTTATCAGTGTCAACTCCATTAGGGAAGGTGCGAACAAGTTCCTGATATGAGATCATCATATTCATCCGGAGCGCATCCCAGAGGGACATCATGAGCCATCAACTCACCTTCGCCGATAGTGAATTCAGCACTAAGCGCCGTCAGACCCGAAAAGAGATTTTCCTCTCCCGCATGGAGCAGATTCTGCCATGGCAGAATATGACCGCTGTCATCGAGCCGTTTTATCCCAAGGCGGGCAATGGCCGACGGCCCTATCCGCTGGAGACCATGCTGCGTATTCACTGCATGCAGCATTGGTACAACCTGAGCGACGGTGCCATGGAAGATGCCCTGTACGAAATCGCCTCCATGCGCCTGTTTGCCCGATTATCCCTGGATAGCGCCCTGCCGGATCGCACCACCATCATGAATTTCCGCCACCTGCTCGAGCAGCATCAACTGGCCCGTCAATTGTTCAAGACCATCAATCGCTGGCTGGCCGAAGCAGGCGTCATGATGACCCAAGGCACTTTGGTGGATGCCACCATCATTGAGGCACCCAGCTCTACCAAGAACAAAGAGCAGCAACGCGATCCGGAGATGCATCAGACCAAGAAAGGCAATCAGTGGCACTTTGGCATGAAGGCCCACATTGGTGTCGATGCCAAGAGTGGCCTGACCCACAGCCTGGTCACCACCGCGGCCAACGAGCATGACCTCAATCAGCTGGGTAATCTGCTTCATGGAGAGGAGCAATTTGTCTCAGCCGATGCCGGCTACCAAGGAGCGCCACAGCGCGAGGAGCTGGCCGAGGTGGATGTGGACTGGCTGATCGCCGAGCGTCCCGGCAGGGTAAAAACCTTGAAGCAGCATCCGCGCAAGAACAAAACGGCCATCAACATCGAATACATGAAAGCCAGCATCCGTGCCAGGGTGGAGCACCCGTTTCGCATCATCAAGCGGCAGTTCGGCTTCGTGAAAGCCAGATACAAGGGGCTGCTGAAAAACGATAACCAACTGGCGATGTTATTCACCCTGGCCAACCTGTTTCGGGTGGACCAAATGATACGTCAGTGGGAGAGATCTCAGTAAAAACCGGAAATAACGCCAGAAATGGTGGAAAAAATAGCCTAAATAGGCTGATTCGATGTGTTTGCGGGAAAAAAATCGGCCCAGATCCGCGAAATTTTAATCAGCGAGTCAGCTTGGGAAGAAATGACCTGCTTATTCGCACCTTCC
>NZ_JAOWIA010000062.1:80964-118146 GCF_030332345.1 Citrobacter sp. Cpo221 | reverse complement strand
TGTAAATAGACCCGTTTTAGTTCCAGGCATTTTTTGAGATCCCGGCCAAATGATTGTGTTGCCGATATTCCTCCGGCGTCATATTGTTCAGTGATTCATGCGGGCGTTCACAGTTATATTCTGACACCCATCTTTCCGTGATTTCCCGCACTTCATTCAGCGTTCTGAACAGATAAAAATCGAGTATTTCTGTACGGTATGTTCGGTTAAAGCGCTCAATAAAAGCGTTCTGCGTCGGCTTACCCGGCTGAATAAATTCCAGTTTTACTGCATGTTGCTCTGCCCATTCAGCCAGTGCAAGTGAGATAAATTCCGGACCATTATCCATGCGTAGCATGACCGGATAGCCGCGATTTGCCGCGATCCTGTCGAGTACACGGACCACGCGCAAAGCTGGCAGATTCAGATCGATTTCAATCGACAATGCCTCACGGTTAAAGTCATCAACGACATTGAACGTGCGAAAACGACGGCCACAGACCAGAGCATCATGCATAAAATCGACAGACCAGCTCTGGTTCAGCGCTTCCGGTGTGGCCAGTGGCGAGGGATTACGCACCGGCAACCGTTGTTTGCCTTTACGGCGAAAATTCAGCTTCAGCAGACAATAAATACGATGGATCCTTTTGTGATTCCACGGGTATCCCTGCCGCCGCAGAACCTGGAAAAGTTTTGGAAAACCGTACCGTGGGTATCGCTCTGCCACTGCCTGTAACGCGACAATAACGGGTTCGTCACGCGTGGTATCCGGACGGTAATGGTAAACCGTTCTGCTCAGGTTCAGACTCCGGCAGGCCTGACGGATACTGAGTCCAAATGTCGTTATCAGATGAGTGACCAGCTCACGCTTAAAGGCTGGTTTTAAAGCTTTTTTTCGATAACGTCTTTCAGCGCCCGGTTCTCAAGGCTCAGGTCGGCAAACATCTGTTTGAGACGTCGATTCTCGTCCTCAAGATCCTTGATCTTTTTAATATCAGAAGCCTCCATGCCGCCGTATCTGGACTTCCAGTTGTAGTAGGTGGCTTCAGAGATACCGGCCTCCCGGCAGACATCTTTAACGGTTCGTCCGGCTTCAACCGATTTAATTACAGCAATGATCTGATGCTCAGTAAAACGGGCTTTACGCATAGCGATCTCCTTTGTTGGCAGAGTGATTATGCCGGAGGGTCTCTAAATGTGAATGGCACGATTATGCGGGATACTTACAAAGTAACCTACCACCTTTTTTCCTTTATTGGTTGCATAGGTATCCGCCACTTACTGTAACTTCGTGATAACAAAGAATTGTTCTGGATCAACTTCATAAATTCTTTGATTTCAAATTGTTATTCACGTACTGAATGATTACTGGTTTCACATGATTAAATTTTAACTTCAAATGAAGTATTCATTATCCTGATAATTAAAAATATTGTTCATTTAGAATGAAACTTTTAATTAGTTATTGCCGCAAACTAAGTTTACATTGCTTTACACTATAACATGCATGGCATATGCAACAATTATTAAGGTGATGATAGTTAAATGAAAATAAATAATTCGGCAATGATTCTGGTACTAGGGACGTTGTTCTGTGCACAAGCTCTAGCCGATTCAGAGAATGTAGTAACTGGTGGGTATGCACACACTAAAACGGCGGGAAACAGCTTTAATGGTGTGAATTTCAAGTACGGCTATACACCTGATGAATTTGACCTAGGTGTGGTTTCTTCTCTTACGATAACAGCGAATAGTAATGATGATATTGATCGTGGTTATGGTTCAGCTCTGGTTGGTGCAAGTTACCGTGTGAATGATGTTTTGAAACCTTATGTGATGATAGGTGTGGGCCGAGGTGCTGTTAAAACTGATGGCGATACCGATACTTCTACGGGCTTTGCATACAGTGCGGGAATCCAGTTAACCCCCATTTCTGGATTTACTGTTGATGCAGGCTATGAGGGCTCTAAGGTCTTTGGTTCACAGGTTAATAGCTTTGTTGTTGGCGCTGGATGGAAATTCTAAGGAATTAATAAATGAAATATTTGATGATGGTAGTTTGCGCTTTATCAGTAGTCTCGCTATCTGGCTGTAAGAGTCTGGATCAGCGTTTAAGTGAATGTGAAGCTCATGGCGTTGACAGAAATATTTGCTATGAACAGGACCAGGCTAATCAGCGCCAGTATCAGCAAACTAGTGCCACCCTAAGTAGTGCGAATACAATGGCAGATGCCTACAAAGAAGGCAGCGGCGATAGCAACAAGAAAAAGCACAAGTCTAAATTAGATAAGTTTTTTGGTGATTAATTTTCGGTGGGTATAATGAAAAAACTAATTGCGGTTTTTATTATTTCTTCTGCACTGATTTCTAACTATGTTCAGGCAACTACTAAAGTTTTCGAACCGCATATTAACTCAGCAAAAAAATCAGGTGCGAAACAGTGGAAGGGAATGAAGTTAGAAGTAACTAAGAATGGCCTTACAGTCGATGGTAAACCAGCAGCGGTATCAGAAACGAATACGGAGGCGACTGTATATCAGCAAGGGCTGTTTTCGTATGTCGTTTATGTAAATGGCAAGATTGCTGTGATGGATGATAAAAACCAGTTTCAGGGCTATGCAAAATAAGATTTGGCTTATCGACTGAAGTTATTAAGAGAATTTGGATAAGTTTCACAGCACAATAACATAATCTGAAATTTAAAGAAGCATGTGAAAGAAGTAGTAGGATAATTTCTACAGCCTCCAACCATCATCGGAGGCTTTTTTTACGGATAAAAAGAAACCATCAGTCTAAATAACATGCTCCCCGTTGATTAAGGCTAGCGTTCGACCCATTGAACTCACAGCTCATAGCGGACCTCAGCGGCAATAAAAGCTTTACCATCCAAGTTTGCTAATAGCGGTAGCGCTGGCGTGAAAAACTTGGATTGTTGTTTAAAACTCTTCCCCAAAACTAAAAACAAAGTTTAGATAATCAATGAGTTGTAAAAGGCAGTTACTGACTGTTTTTGAAAGTAGAAAGCCTGATAATTTCAGCTTTATCAGATGGTTGCTGTGATTTTGACAATGTAATGCTGCGCCCCACATGGGTTGGGTTGAAGCGGCTGACCTGATTGTTAAAGGTATGGAAGGCGCAATCAACGCCAAGACCGTAACCTATGATTTCGAACGTCTGATGGACGGCGCTAAGCTGCTGAAATGTTCAGAGTTTGGTGACGCGATCATCGAAAATATGTAATCCAGATTCTGGGTTGTATGAGAACGGGAGCCGAGAGGTTCCCGTTTTTTTGTGCACAGAAAATCCCAGTTAGGCTGGGGGTTCCGGAAAGCTTTCAGCTTTGGGCCAGTTATTAATATCCCTTTTGATTTGTTAAAACACCTTGCGGTCTGGCAACTGCAAGGGTTAAACAAGAAATCAAAAGGGGGTCCCAATGGGGGGCGAAAAGAGCTTAGCGAACACCCGATGGAACTGTAAATATCATATAGTTTTTGCGCCCAAATACCGAAGACAAACATTCTACGGGTAGAAACGTAGGGCGATAGGCAGCATCTTAAGAAAGCTGTGCAGATCATATCCATATGCTTGTGGAAATCCAGCCCAAAATGAGCGTATCCGGCTTTATGGGGTATCTGAAAGGTAAAAGCAATCTGATGTTGTATGAGCAGTTTGGTGATATGAAGTTTAAATACAGGAACAGGAAGTTCTGGTACAGAGGTTACTACGTCGACATGGTAGGTAAGAACACGGCGAAGATAACTGTCTGCAGGAGTACATCAGGACGCAATGCCTGAATTAACTGAGCCAGCTTAATTGCGGATTTCTTTTACCTGGGTGTCCAATCAATTAAGCACAGTACAGTGACATTATCATGCGTCATGTCGCCGCAGTGTTCCGCATTAACTATGACTGTAGCCCGATGTGGTGATCTTTCATGCGGGTTTGTCCCTTATGCCTGCTTCTACGGGGCTGAGTGTAAGAAACCGGACTACTAGTTCAACTATCATTATATTAATGGATTATTGTTCTCAACATCTTCCATGTATAAAAGCGTATCGTCAACAGAGTAGTAATGCCGTTTGTTATCATTGACATCCGTAACCCATCGGAAAACGCCAGCATTGATAAGTGTTGCAGTATATTCGCGAAATGTGGATTTCCCGGAATAATGAATCTGGGCTGCTTTTTTTACTTGTTCCGGGTTCTTGTTTGTGCTGACTTTCAATAAGTCTCTTTTCCCTCTTATTAATATTACTTCATCATTTTCTGTAACAACTCTAATGTTATCAGTAGCCAGGTAGTAAATATAATAAGCAATATTCTGGCGTTTCAGTTCAGAGTAAAACCACGGAAAGTTATGTTCCTTTCTCACTTGCTCAAACATCTTTTCAAGAACGTCAACCTGATCCATCAGGATTATAACCTATTGTTAGTCATGAGAGCGTGTAGTGTGCACGATCGGTTTTATCACTTCAATCTGGTCTGACCTTTTGGTACGGACAGCGGAGCCATGAGAGTAATTGCGCGCAGCCCATATACGCGTGCGCACTTGGTGCATGCAATTATTCTTTTGCTGAAAGTTTGTACGGAAATACATGCAGAGCGTTTGCTGCTATGGGATAAACGCCCAGGCCTTCTGTTCTGGCTTTGATTTCCTCGAAAGAGAGTGAAGGGGAGGGTTCTCGTCCGCCCCACAGATTAATGCCTTCAGGAACATCGTCCCGGCTGTACTCCTCGGCGATCTCGATGGTTCCGCCACTATTCAATTCGATCACGACGCTTTTCCCGTCAACAGGAATGAGGTTACCGTCATTGTCTGTGATAAAGATTTTCATTTTCTTACCTCTTATTAGTACATGTATATGATAACAAAATTGGAAAGAGGGATGTCACTATTGCCTTGATCTCTTCAAGGATAATTTTATTTAAAAATCAATTTGTTATGTTGTGGTTTTGGAAATGTGACTCGACGCATGGCGACTTTTGTTTCTGTCTACCATGCTCTGTAGAGATAAATTAGAACACGTCAATGCTCATCGCAACGACTGATCAGTTTTCGCTACAGGACATGAGAATGCGCAAAGCACTTTTACCGGTAACCGCTGCGGTGTGTCTTTTTTTGATCGGTGTTTTTATTCTTAATATGCAGCTTTGGTATTCATCTTCGACAGAAACCCTTGGAGGAGCCCGATATGCCGTTAAAAATATGGATAACATACTTGATGAAGCTTTCCAGGCAACCCGTACCGCAAGGCATATTGCTGAAAAAAAATGTGATCTGGAGGGACAATACCAACTTGGAACCGAAGCTGCACTTCGCCCTCATTTGCGAACGCTGATCATTATCCGGCAGGGGAAGGTTTGGTGTACGTCATTGCCGGGGAATAGGATTTTACTTAAGCAAATCCCCGTAATTGCTGATACAAATCTGTTGCTGACTCCCGCAAGAAATACGGAAAACGAGATACCTGTTCTGCTGTATCAAACTCGTTTTCAAACCAGTCGTATTATTGTCACTATTAGTGGGGTGCATATTCGAGGGGCTCTGAAAGTTCCGTTAAAGGGAGTAGCATACTCATTGCTTGTGGGTGACGCAGCACTCGGTTTATTGGGCGATGTAAAAACCGTTACAACAAGCGCACGTGCGTCTGGTCAAGTTAATTCCGCAAAGTATCCGTTCAGTATTATTTATAATAAACCGCCACTGTTTAGTGCAAAAAGACTGGTTACACAGGGTTCAGGGATTCTGGTTTTTATCCTGTTAATGTCTTTTGCAGCCGCTTATGCCATTGATAAGTATCTGAACAAGAACGATACCCCTGAAGAAACGTTGCGCAGGGCGATAGTAAAAGGAGAGATGGTGCCTTTTTATCAACCTATCGTAAATGGTCGCGAGGGGACGTTACGCGGTGTTGAAGTGCTGGCCCGATGGAAACATCCAAAAGCCGGGTATATTTCTCCTGCTTCCTTTATACCTGTAGCGGAAAAATCAGGCCTGATAGTGCCACTAACTCAAAGTCTGATGAGGCAGGTCGCGGCGAATATGAACGCCATTGCCAGCAAACTGCCATCCGGCTTCCATGTCGGCATTAACTTCAGCGCATCCCATATCACATCCCCTACATTCGTGCAGGAGTGCCTGCATTACAGGGATAGCTTTAACCGCGATGACCTCAATCTGGTAATCGAAGTTACTGAGCGCGAGCCGTTAGATGTGGATGAAGATCTTGTGCAGAGGCTCAATATCCTGCATGAGAATGGCTTTGTGATTGCGCTGGATGATTTTGGTACGGGCTATTCTGGGCTTTCTTATTTGCATGACCTGCACATTGATTACATTAAAATCGATCAGAGCTTTGTGGGAAGGGTAAATGAGCTTCCCGATTCAACCCGAATTTTGGATTGTGTTCTCGATTTGGCGCGCAAGCTGTCTTTAAGCATCGTTGCTGAAGGGGTTGAAACGAAGGCTCAGCTTGATTATCTCAACAAAAACAACATTGTTTTCCTACAAGGGTACTATTTCTATAAACCAGTAACCTTCACTGAGTTCGTCATGATTCTGCTGTCAAAGCCTAAAGTGAAGGTTTTTGTCGAATAAATACAAGATAACCTAATTGATGAAAAGTGAGCATGAAATCTGCTTCGGTAGCAAAAATCCGACGATTATCTTTATCGTGAGGCAAATCTCGGATTCTGTTATTTAAAATCTATACCCTTATCGATGTGGTGGTTATTTGTGTTTTCATATACAGCAACTGGATAATAGTATGGCAGATATAACATTCGCGATGGAGCGTGATTCAAGTCACAAAGCGGCGAAAAATAAGTTGGATGTGCGAAGCAAAGCGAAGAACACAAATCGCAATCAGCTTGCGATTGCCGCAGTCCTGTTTTTAGGCGGTATCGTCGGGATTATTGTTTTGGCATTATATCTAATGGTGCAGGAAGGGGTATTTTTGTATTAATTGTTTAAATATTCTTATATGTTAAAATAAGATGATGATTATATCTTGTGTCTTCTCTCAGTAATATTCTGCTGGTCGGGGTATTAGTGTGCCCCGACCAGCAGGATCTTATAAAATTAGAACTGATAATTTAAAGATACCCAGTAGTTACGACCAGGGTTTACGTATCCGGTAGTGGATTGTGCAGTCTGATAATAATCACCTGCGTAGGTGCTATTGCGGCCCACCTGGTACAATTTGACCTCACTAAAGTCTTTATCCAGCACGTTATTAACCGCCGTATTAAGCGTCAGATCTTTGGTCAGCTTATAAGACATCCCCATGTCGACAACGGTCCAGGCTTTTAAATCAGCGCCTTTATCGTCATAGACGGCCTTTTGTACCGCACTAAGGTTGTCGTAATTTTCGGTAAAGCGTGGGGCTTTGCCGCGATAACGTGCGCTGAGCCAGGCGTTCATATCTTCCGTTGCCTGCCAGTTCAGACGGGCGTTAGCCATATGTTTTGGTGTGTAACTTAATGGCGCGCCTTTATTGTCACCATCTTTTTGCTTGCTCTGAGTGTAGGTGTAGTTGAGAGATAAGGTCAGCACATCCGACCATAGAGGGAAGGTGCTGGCAAATTCAACGCCATCGGTTCTTGCCTTGCCGCTGTTGGTATAGCTGTTGGTATTATCATCGATAGAATATGAGACAATTTTATTTTTGTATTCGGTATAGAAGCCGGTAATGTTGGCGTTAAGCCCGGCGTCGTTCTCGTAATACAGCCCGGTTTCGTAGCTGATACTTTCCTCAGGTTTGAGGTCCGGGTTACCGACCGTATTCACCGTTCCCTGTGCGGTTACACCGCTGATCCCGTTATGCAACTGGCTTAGTGATGGTGCTTTATATCCTGTCGTCACGCCGCCTTTGAGCGTCCAGGCGTCGGAAACGTCCCAGACCATATAGGCACGCGGGCTGAGATGACCGCCAAAGACATCGTTATGCTCATAGCGTGTTCCTGCGGTTAAGGCCAGCGAGTCGAGAATATGCCATTCATCTTCCGCATAGGCTGCCCACGTTTTTTGATGGAACGTCTCGCCGGTATTGGCCAGCACCACACCATCTTTCATCCGTGCATCCCAGTATTCTCCGCCAAGGGTTAAGAGGTGTGAATCACCTAATGGCGTCAGCAGCACTGAGTCAAGAATGACGTTGGTGTTCTTCAGTTCACGCGCGTCACCGGCCCGGCCTGCGTTCTCTGGCGTGAGTGCGGAAGATACCAATTGCCGGCCTTTGTTTTCGGTTTCATTCCAGCCGAGGGAGGATTTCCAGGTGCCGAACGTTAAGGCTGTATCGTGGCCGAGGGTCACTTTGTTACGCTCATAGCGTAGCGTTTTATCATACCCCCCTGTCAGGTTGCCCAACTGCCCGTCATCGTTGTCATAGCGCTGTCTGGCGGAGTCGAGATCTAACCATAACGTATTGTTCTCGTTGGTTTTCCAGTCGAGACGCGTGCCAATATTATAGTTTTCCGACTCGGTAGGATAAGGTACGCGGGTGGAGGAGGTATCGCTGAGGGAGGTGACGCTGGAACCCTGACGCTGGGTTGTGCTCCCCCGAACCTGCATATCCAATACGCCCGCAATCAACGGGCCGCTTGACCAGAAGTTGGCGACCGTACTGTTACCCCATTTATTACTCTCTTGCAGGTTAACGCCGGTATTGATGGAAGTGCTCCATTTATCGGTGCTTTTTTTGGTGATGATATTCACCACGCCACCGATTGCGTCGGACCCATAAAGCGTCGACATCGGGCCGCGGATCACCTCAATATGATCGATCGCCGCCAGTGGGGGCATAAAGCTGGTATTCATGGCAGAGAAACCGTTTGGCGTTACGTCGCTGCTGCCGTTTTGACGAATACCGTCAATCAGGATCAAGGTATAGCTGGCAGGCATGCCACGGATGCTGATCTCCAGACCGCCGGTTTTACCGGTGCTGCTTTCAACATCTACCCCTTCAACAGAACGCAGGGCTTCACCTAAGTCATTATATTTATTGGTTTGTAACTCTTGCTGAGAAATAACAGAGACGCTGGCGGCGGCATTGGTGATTTTCTTTTCATAACCGGAAGCGGTTACCACCATGACATCTTCAGCAAATACCAGGGGGCTGGAAAATCCTAAACAGGACAGAACGACAGAGGCAACAGGTTTTAAACGCATAGTCAAACTTCCTTTGTTAAAAATTCAAAGGCAGTAAGATAATTGATGGAAATGATAATACAAATAATTATCATTACAAATTTACATAACTTGTCACTTCTGGTGTTTTTCTTGAATAAATATACATAAATTGTCATGAGTTTTAGATAAGGAATTAGCAGGAAGGAACAATAGTCCGCACAGGCAATTATTAGTTCGGGATTAATATCCCTGTGAATAAATGGCGAGGGATTAATCAATTTTCTGAGATTCACATCGTACTCATAACGGAGTATCAGAAAAAAGTATGATAATTTTAGAAAATCGTCATACTTTTCTGCGCCGCATCATTTTTTTCGTCATTTCTGTCCGCCATAATCCCTTCCCCAGGAGACTGCTTAACGTCGGTAAATCGTTATGCAGCATAAAAATAACGTAAATCTGGATAACATAATGATCAAAGGCAAGCTGGCACTGCTTACGTGCGCATTGACTCTCGCATTAACCTCACCACTTCTTGCCGCGCAAAATGCGAGCGAAGGGCAGACGTTAAAACTGGCAATTGGACCAGAACCAACGGAAGGGTTTGACCCGATGCTGGGCTGGAGTCATGGCAGCTATTTGCTTTTGCATGCACCATTATTAAAACAAAATGCAGATATGAGCTGGGGAAACCTGCTGACGGAAAAAGTAGAGACCAGCGCAGACGGCAAAACCTGGACATTGACGTTAAAACCTGACCTTAAATTCTCTGATGGTTCCCCGCTAACCGCTGAAGATGTGGTGTTCACCTATAACAAAGCAGCAAAAAGCGGCGGCAAAATCGACATGGGAAACTTCACCCATGCCAGCCTGAAAGATAACCGTACGGTAGAAATTACGCTAAATAGCCCACAGAGCACCTTTGTGAATGTGCTGGGTTCTTTGGGTATTGTTCCGGCGAAACGGTATGACGAAAAAACATTTGCCAAAAATCCGATTGGCGCGGGTCCTTATCGACTGGTGAGTTTTCAGCCGGGACAGCAGTTGATCGTGGAGGCTAACCCTTGGTATGCCGGTAAGAAAAATGATTTCAGTAAGCTGGTGTTTGTCTTCCTTGATGAAGATAACGCTTATGCCGCAGCGCGCAGCGGCCAACTGGGACTCGTACGTATCGCGCCGTCGATGGCGGTCGCTCCTCAGCAGAAAAATTTGAAACTTTGGGTACGCGATAGCGTGGAAAACCGGGGCATTGTGTTCCCCATGGTTCCTGCAGGTAAAAAAGACGCCAATGGCTATCCGATCGGGAACGATATCACTGCCGATGTTGCCATCAGGCGCGCCATCAACTATGCCATCGACCGTAAGCAGCTTGCCGATCAGGTCATGGAAGGTCATGCGATTCCTGCGTATAGCGCGGTGCAGGGGCTGCCATGGCAGGGGCAATCTGTTGCGTTCAAAGATGGCGACAGCGAAAAAGCCCGCACTATTCTGGAAGACGCCGGCTGGAAGGTGGGTAAAGACGGCATACGTGTGAAAGACGGTAAAGAGGCTCGTCTGACTTTATGGTATGCCAGCGGTGACAGTACGCGCCGGGATTTAGCTGAGGCCGTACGTGCGATGCTGGAACCGGTGGGAATTCAGGTATCACTACAGTCCGGAAGCTGGGAAACCGTTGAGCGTCACATGCATGCGAACCCGACGCTATTTGGTTGGGGAAGTCTGGATCCGATGGAGCTGTTCCATCATTACAGTAATCAGGCCGCGGGCGTGGAATATTACAATCCAGGCTATTACAGCAATCCTGTTGTTGAACAGCATCTTAAACAGGCTATCGATGCCCCGGACTGGCAAAAGGCGTTGCCTTTCTGGCAACAGGTGGAGTGGGATGGCAAGCAAGGGGCTGGCGTGCAGGGCGATGCTGCCTGGGCATGGCTGCTGAATATTCAGCACACCTACCTGGCAAATCCGTGTATTGATTTAGGCAAAGGCGCACCGGAGATTCACGGTAGCTGGTCACTGCTCAATAATCTGGACGAATGGACCTGGACCTGCCGTTGATGAAGTCTGTTGTGGGCCATTTTCTACGGCTGATAGTGTTATTAGTGCTGGTTGCGGCTGGCACTTTTGTGCTGCTCAGCTTTTCTCCAGTCGATCCGATTCGCGCTTATATTGGCAACGATCTCCTGCATGTGCCGCCGGAGCAATATGCACGCATTGCTGCTCGCTGGGGATTGGACCAGCCGCTATGGGAGCGTTTTGGTCACTGGTTTTTACGGGTATTGCAGGGCGATCTCGGCTATTCCATGTTGTTTAATGCGCCGGTTGCCAGCGTGATCAAGGAACGCTTTTCCACCTCGTTTGCGCTGCTTGGCGGCGCGTGGCTACTCTCCGGCATATTGGGAACGGCAATGGGGTTTGTCGCGGGTCGCTACCTGAATCGCTGGCCGGACAAAGCAATCTGTCGCCTCAGCTATCTGCTCTCCTCGTTGCCGACCTTCTGGATTGGCATGTTGCTGCTGGCGTTATTTGCCGTGCGCTGGCCGGTATTTCCGGTCTGCTGCGCATGGGAGCCGGGTAACAGCGGCGATATGGCCATGCTTCCCGAGCGTCTGCGCCATCTGGTGCTTCCCGTTTGCGCGCTCAGTTTGCTGGGACTGGGACAAATTACGCTTCATACGCGGGAAAGCATCGCCAGCGTAATGAAAAGCGAATTTGTCCGTTTTGCACGTTCCCAGGGAGATAAAGGCTGGTCACTGTTACGCCATCAGGTTCTGCGTCATGCAATTACGCCTGCGCTGTGTTTGCAGTTTGCCTCACTGGGAGAACTGCTGGGAGGTGCACTATTGGCCGAAAAAGTCTTCGCGTATCCAGGACTGGGGCAGGCCACCATTGATGCCGGATTACGCGGCGATCTGCCGTTACTGATGGGGATTGTGTTGTTCAGTACCGTACTGGTGTTCATTGGCAATTCGCTGTCTACCTGGCTTGTCCGTATGTTGAACCGTGCTCTGGAGCGACCTGATGCTCTATAACCCGACGCCGACGCTAATTCGTCTTTTGTTCTCTTTCAGCTGCCTGTTATTCATTGCAGTATATGGTGCCGCAATGCTGGATAATCCGTTGAGCGTTAATCTGCTTGCCCGTCATCTTCCACCTGATGCGATGTATTGGTTTGGCACCGATAATCTTGGTCGCGATCTGTGGATCCGTTGTTTTCAGGGGGCACTAACCAGTCTGCAAATTGGTATTGGTGCGGCGTTGTGCAGTGGCTTGATTGCGTTAATGATGGCGGCGGTTTCGCGCATACATCCGCGTCTGGATGTGCTTATGCGCCTTATAACTGATGCCATGCTGTCGATGCCGCATCTGCTGTTGCTTATTTTGATCTGTTTTACGCTGGGCGGCGGGAAAAACGGGGTAATCATGGCGGTTGCACTAACGCACTGGCCGCGTCTGGCGCTAATCCTGCGTGCTGAAGCGCAGCGCGTGGCCCACAGTGACTATCTGACGTTGACCTGGCGTCTGGGGCACGGCCATTTTTACTGCTGGCGGCATCACTATCTACCGGCGTTGTTACCCCAGTGGCTAACGGGAACATTGCTGATGTTTCCCCATGCAGTGTTGCACAGCGCGGCGTTAAGCTTCCTCGGTTTTGGACTGGCACCGCATGAACCGTCGCTGGGCCTGCTGCTGGCGGATGCGCTGAGGTTTATCAGTCATGGCGACTGGTGGTTAGTGCTGTTTCCTGGACTGATGCTGTTCAGTCTGGTGATGTTATTCGATCAGCTCGCAAGGGCGGTGCATCGTTTATGGTTACGAGGTGACGCATGTTGAGTTTAAGGCAGGTCTCACTGGACGTGGCGCGTTATCGCTGGTACGGCGCGAAAAACTGGTCTTCGCTGTTGCAGGATATCTCTTTCGACGTAGCGCCTGGTCAGATGGTGGCGCTAGTTGGAGGAAGTGGAGAAGGTAAAAGCCTATTGCTGCAATGTCTGCTCGATCTCTTACCAGACAATTTGCGTTTCAACGGCGTTATTACCCTGGAAGGTAAAACGCTGGACAGTGATGACATTCGCAAATGTCGTGGCAATACCTTTAGCTACGTCCCGCAAGGTATTCAGGCACTTAACCCGCTGCTCTCGATTGAAAAGCATCTGCGCAGGGCATGCCAGCTTTCTGACCAGCAATGGAGTGCCGGAAAAATTGAACGATTGCTCCAGCGTAGCCGACTGGAAAGTCGCGTATTAGATGCTTTTCCGCGTCAGCTTTCAGGCGGTATGGCAAAACGTGTTCTGGCCTGTCACGCGTCTCTGAGTCAGGCTCGCTATATTCTGGCGGATGAAATTACCGCCTGGCTTGATGCACCTCTCGCTAATCAACTGCTTGAACAGTTGCGTGAGCAATGTGAGCAAGGGGCTGGCGTTTTATGGGTAACGCATGACCTCACGCTGGCGGCCCGCCATGCGGATCGTATTGTCGCTCTGCATCAGGGAAGGGTGTCGGATAACGTCAGCCGGGAACAGCTGTTACGCGGAGAGATTAGCGAACACCTGCAACGACAATGGCGGGCGCTGCCTGAAAGAAATCAACTTTTTGGAGAGCGCGATGCTGTGCTGTCGTGATGTAACAATCCGTCAGGGGGAAAAGGTTCTGTGGCAAAATCTGACCTTTTCTCTACGCCCTGGAGAACGTATTGGGATTTGTGCGCCCAGTGGAACTGGCAAAACGACGCTGGGGCGTGTGCTGGCGGGCTGGCAGAAACCAACTTCCGGTGACATTCTGGTTGATGACCAACCTTTGCCGATGCACCAGTATTGCCCGGTGCAACTGGTGCCACAGCATCCGGAATTAACTTTTAACCCCCGACGCAGCACCGGTGATGCGGTGTATGATGCATGGCGACCGGATGCTGCAATGCTTACCCGTCTTCACATCAATCCAGAGTGGTTAACCCGCCGTCCTGGACAACTTTCTGGTGGTGAACTGGCGCGAATTGCTTTACTTCGCGCGCTGGACCCGCGGACACGTTTTCTTATTGCCGATGAAATTACTGCCCAGCTTGATCCTTCTATTCAAC
Source organism: Citrobacter sp. Cpo221 (assembly GCF_030332345.1). Lineage (NCBI taxonomy): Bacteria > Pseudomonadati > Pseudomonadota > Gammaproteobacteria > Enterobacterales > Enterobacteriaceae > Citrobacter > Citrobacter sp. Cpo221. The sequence goes on along the minus strand of NZ_JAOWIA010000062.1, from coordinate 103,960 downwards.
GGGATATCTGGGCGCTGCTGCTTGAAGAATCTCAGCGTCGGCCATTGGGTATGCTCATTATCAGTCATCAGCAGGCACTGCTTGATCAGATCTGCACGCGAGCGCTACTCTCTTAGGTCTCTTTCGCATTTCAGGCAAATAACTAACGTGATCGTAAAAACTATCGCTGTGGCTGCGCTAATGTACGGGGCGGGTGCTTTTGCAGCACATGCTTCCATTCAGGTGGGTTTTTCACCGGAAGGATCGGCTCGGGCTTTAGTACTGGATTCAATCAACCATGCGCAGCACAGCATCGATATGATGGCTTATTCATTTCAGTCTGCAGATATTGTTCATGCATTGGTCAACGCTGAAAAGAGAGGCGTTGTGGTTCGGGCTGTTATCGATAAGAAACGAAACCAGGGTAAGGTGAGCCAGAAGGCCATCGCTTTTGCTGCCGCGAATGGGGTTGATGTTCAACTGGATGGTCACTACCACATCCAGCATGACAAGGTAATGATTATTGATGGCGACACGCTGGAAACCGGTTCGTTCAACTTTGCCAAATCCGCAGAATTTGCTAACTCTGAAAATGTGTTAGTTATTCGTGACGAACCTGCCGTTGTTGCGCAGTATCAGGCCCATTTTGACAGCCGTTGGAAAATCGCGCACCAGAGCGGTTAAATGTTTCACAACGCCGTTGATTTAAATGTGATGTTATATTATAACATTTCACTCGCAATTGATTTGAGGGTGAAATTTTGGCTATTCGTTTTAAGAAACTGACAATCGCTCTGGGGATGCTTTTAGTCAGTAGTTCGGTTCTGGCGCATGGTCATCATTCCCATGGTGCGCCAATGAGTGAAGCAGAACAAAAGGCGTCTGAAGGGGTATTTGATGATAACCAGGTGCAGAACAGGGCGCTGACCGACTGGGATGGCATGTGGCAATCTGTCTATCCGTATCTGGTCAGCGGCGAGCTTGATCCGGTGTTCAAAAAGAAAGCGGAGAAAGATAAAAGCAAAACGGCAGAACAAATCAAAGCGTATTACCGTACAGGCTATGCAACCAACGTAGACACTATCGGTATTGAAAATGGCGTGATGGAGTTTCATACCGGGAATCAGGTTGCATCATGTAAATACGACTATGCCGGATATAAGATCCTAAATTATAAATCAGGCAAGAAAGGTGTACGGTATCTGTTTGAGTGTAAAGCTGCTGACAGCAAAGCGCCAAAATATGTGCAATTTAGCGATCATATTATCGCGCCGCGTAAATCGAGCCACTTCCATATCTTTATGGGAAATACCTCGCAGGCAGCCTTGCTTGAAGAGATGGAAAACTGGCCTACCTATTACCCTTATCAGTTGAAGGGAGAAGAGGTTGTGGATGAGATGCTGCACCATTAATCCGGGCTAACCTTATCTGTACACACCCGTCACCAGTGGCGGGTTTTTTAATTCATAACCTTTTCTTTCCATCACCCGATGCATTCGTTAGCATATTGTATCGCAGCAAGTGCATGTGTTTTTTCAGGAAGAGGTTAACGTGTTCGCAGAGTATGGAGTTCTGAATTACTGGACGTATCTGGTGGGAGCCATTTTTATCGTGTTGGTACCGGGGCCAAATACGATATTTGTGTTGAAGAACAGCGTCGGTCGGGGAGTGAAGGGTGGTTATCTCGCCGCAAGCGGTGTGTTTATCGGTGATGCCGTGCTGATGTTTTTGGCCTATGCCGGTGTTGCCGCATTGATCAAAACAACGCCTGTTTTGTTCAATATCGTTCGCTATCTTGGCGCGTTTTATCTGCTGTACCTCGGTGCGAAGATCCTGTATGCGACACTGAAATCGAAAGCAAGCGACGCCGCACCTGAGGAAGTCCCGTTTGGCGCTATTTTTAAGCGAGCATTAATTCTGAGCCTGACGAATCCCAAAGCTATTTTGTTTTATGTTTCGTTCTTTGTGCAGTTTATTGATGTCAATGCACCGCACTCAGGGCTGTCATTCTTTATTTTGGCCATTACGCTTGAAGTAGTGAGCTTTTTCTATCTGAGCTTCCTTATTTTCTCCGGCGCGTTTGTGACGCAGTATATTCGCACGAAGAAAAAACTGGCCAAAGTGGGTAATTCCCTAATCGGCCTGATTTTCGTTGGTTTTGCCGCTCGTCTGGCCACGCTTCAGTCGTGATGCCAATGGCCCGCTGGTTGCGGCGGGCCTTCAATATGACGCTTTGCTTTTCATTTATAATTGTAGGGTTATAACCAATAAATGGTATTTTAAATGTATATTTTGAGGCGTACCCTGTGTACAGCAGCGATTCAATAAGACTCGCTGGTTGTCGACTGGAAAAGGGAAGAAAAATGCTTCAAATTCCACAGAATCATATCCATACACGCTCTACACCATTCTGGAACAAAGAAACTGCGCCTGCCGGAATTTTCGAACGCCACCTTGATAAAGGAACTCGTGCTGGGGTTTATCCACGACTTTCGGTTATGCAGGGGGCGGTCAAATATCTCGGATACGCCGATGAACACAGTCCGGAGCCAGTAGAGGTGATGGTTATTGAAGCCGGTCAGTTTGGCGTTTTTCCGCCGGAAAAATGGCATAACATCGAAGTGATGACCGACGACACTTACTTTAATATCGATTTTTTCGTTGCCCCGGAAGTTCTGATGGAGAGTGCAAATCAACGAAAAGTCGTGCGCACCGGCAAGGAGTAAATCATGGGCAAAGCAACCTATACCGTAACCGTGACCAATAACAGCAACGGTGTTTCTGTTGATTATGAAACAGAAGCGCCGATGACATTACTGGTGCCGGATGTGGCAGCAGAAGTGGTCAAAGACTTGGTCAATACCGTTCGTTCGTACGATACCGAGAATGAGCATGAAGTCTGCGGATGGTAGGTATTAAATACTCTTACTGATTGAATACAAAGAATTTTAATGTACTAACCGCACAGCGTTTTGACGGCGCTGTGCGGTTATTTTATTTGTGTTGAACGTAGTGATGTCCGAAAAAAGATTCCTTAAGAATACCTTAAGAAATCCGCATTGAATGCTAATTGTCGATCATTCACAGGAGTTATGATCGCAAAAAAGTAACAGTACAGAACATCGCGCTTATGAAACTGAATACCCAAATTACATTCCCCACACTTATTCTAGGACTGGTCATTGTGGCGATCCCGTTCACCGCGAACTGGAATCTTCCGCTGCTTAACGGCACCGTCGTCAGATGGATCGAAAATGGGCAGGCGCTATGGCTACTGTTTGGTGCGGTATTTACCCTTGGCTATATTCGGCCTTTATCACGACCTGAAGGCGAGAAGCAATTTTGGCTTTGGGCAGCCGCGTGGTGGTTGGTATTGCTGGGGAGAAGCACCAGTTGGGGCCGCGACTATTTCCCGGAGCAGCCTAAACTTCTGTTCAGAGCTATCTCTGTTGTAATGATTTCCATGATTATTCTGCCGGTGCTGTTGTCGAAGCGCTTACGCCTGGATATTGTCCGACGCGTGCGTAATGAACCGCTACCGCTCTGGCTGCTGGCGATCACCGCCTGCGCATTTTTGATTTCCGATACGGTAGAGCATCATCGTCTGCTGGCTCCCATCTTCCTGCACAATGCCCAATATGGCGATATGATTGAAGAATTGTACGAACTGCCGTTTATGGCTGGCCTGTTTCTGATGAACCTCGGTTTTATGCAGCGGGATATGCAGGAGGAATCTGCCTCCATCCGTTTCAGTGAACCTCACCTGGTAAAGTAATGAGATAAGACCTGAGTCTGGGTAACCAGACTCAGGTGGCGATGGTGGGGAATTACGCAATGGCCTCACATAAGCGTGATTTCATGTCGCTATACGATTGAGCGGCATACTTTTCAGCCCACCTCTGATCGCTAATGTGCTCGATATTTACGGCACAATATTTGGTTTCCGGCGTTTTCGAGATTGGATCGAGGTTATCCTGGGTCAACTCGTTGCATGCACCAATCCACCATTGATAGGTCATATAAACCGTTCCGGAATTGATGCGCCCGGATACATCCGCACGGCTGATGACCTTACCCCGACGCGAGCTGACCCACACCAGATCACGATGACGGATACCGAGTTTTTCGGCATCATGGGTATTGATTTGCACATATCCTGGTTCATCAGCCAACGCTTGTAACGCTGCGCAGTTACCGGTCATAGAGCGACAGGAGTAATGCCCAACCTCACGCACGGTACACAGTACCAGCGGATAATTGTCATCCGGAACTTCTGCGGGCGCTCGCCACGGTGCGGCAAACAGTTTGCCTTTGCCGTTGGCGGTATCAAACTGGCTGTGTGCGTAAAGGTATGGCGTACCAGGACTATCGAGATCCGGGCATGGCCACTGAACATGCCCCATTTCCCCCATTTTCTCATAGGTCACGCCGTAGAACAGCGGACACAGCTCGCGCATCTCATCCCAGATTTGCTGGTTATTTTGATACTGCATTGGATAGCCCATTTCGCTGGCCAAAAGGCTGATGATCTCCCAGTCACGTTTTACATCAGCGGTGGGTTCAATCGCTTTCTCAAAACGCTGGAAGCCGCGATCGGCGCAGGTAAAGACGCCGCCATGTTCGCCCCATGAGGTGGCGGGCAGGAGAACATCGGCCATTTCCGCTGTCTTAGTCATGAAGATGTCTTGCACGACGATAAAATCGAGCGCGTTAAACCCTTCGCGGACCAGGCCCAGGTCGGCCTCGGTTTGCAGCGGATCCTCTCCCATGATGTAGTAGGCTTTTATTTTGCCTTCGATAGCCAGGTGTGGAACTTCAGTGATGCGCGTTCCAACCTTGTCATCCATCTGATTAACGTCAATGCCCCATGCGCTGGCGAATTTTTCCCTGACTGCGGAATCGGTCACGTCCTGATATCCCGGGAACTGGTTAGGTAGTACCCCCATATCGCACGCACCCTGCACGTTATTTTGCCCGCGCACCGGACCAACGCCGACGTTAGGGCGACCCAGATTCCCGGTCAACAACGCCAGGCTCGATAAACCGCGAACCACATCAACAGCCTGACCAAACTGAGTGACGCCCATCCCCCACATTACGGTTGCCGATGGTGCTGCGGCAAATGTACGCATTGCCTGACGAACCTGCTGTGCGGGAACGCCGGTCAAATGTTCAACCGCTTCAGGCGCATAGTCTTTAACGGTTTCCCAGTATGTTTCCAGCCCTTCCGCATGCTTTTGCACATACTCGCGATCGTAGAGTTGCTCTTCGATAAGAACATGACCAAAGGCATTAACCAGAGCCATGTTGCAACCGTTTTTCAACTGCAAATGTTGGTCAGCAATACGAGCGGTTTCAATACGACGTGGGTCGCAGACAATGATTTTTGCGCCGTTCTGGCGAGCTTTAATTACCCGGCGGGCTACGATTGGGTGCGAGTCGGCGCAGTTATAACCAAAGATCAGCAGACATTTTGAGTTTTCAATGTCGCTGATGGAATTGCTCATGGCGCCATTGCCTAACGTTTCTTGTAACCCGGCAACGGAAGGACCGTGACAGACGCGGGCACAACAATCGACATTATTGGTATGAAGTACACCACGTGCGAATTTTTGCATCACGTAGTTAGTTTCATTTCCGGTTCCCCGGGAGGAGCCGGTGGTCATGATGGCGCGAGGACCATAGGTTTTTTTGATTTCAGACAGGCGTTTTGCGGTGTAACGAATGGCTTCATCCCAGCTAACGGGCGTGAATTTTCCACCTTTTTCATAACGGATCATCGGGCGAGTCAGACGGGGAGTCAGGAGGCGAGTGTCGTTAAGAAAGTCCCAACCATAATAGCCTTTCAGGCATAACTGATTTTGGTTCGTTACACCCTCTGCGGCTTCGGCACGGATGATTTTGTTATTTTCGACAACAAGCTTGAGCTTGCACCCGGCCCCACAGTATGGGCAAACACTGGTGATTTTTTTCATCAATAACAGACCTGTTAAATGCTGAAATAGCGCGAATTGTAGACGCAGCCACGCGATAAGCACCGCGGACTACGATTTGTCGTAGCGACGGGTTGTTAAAGCATAAAGTGTGCCAGAAGTGAAAACCCAGCAATAACGGGGCTGACGGCAAAAGCGTTAAGCATAATGACTGACGATTCGACATTAATGACGAGGAGCGGCAAAAATTTAGCCTACCGGTCAGCAGTCATAACCTTATGAAACATCGGAAAAAGATGAAAATATGAAGTGATGACGATCACAAATTTTAATTTTTCAGCGCTATGCTATGCTTTTATACAACGAGTGAATCGTTAATTTAAAAACATAAGTGAGGAAAATTATGGGCATTATTTCATGGGTGGTTTTCGGTCTTATCGCTGGGATTTTGGCAAAATGGATTATGCCGGGTAAAGATGGCGGCGGATTCTTTATGACCATTATCTTAGGGGTTGTCGGTGCGGTAGTGGGTGGCTGGATCAGTACCTTCTTTGGTTTTGGTAAAGTTGATGGTTTCAACTTCGGCAGTTTCGTCGTAGCGGTTATCGGTGCGATTGTGGTGTTGTTTATCTACAGAAAAATCAAAAGCTAAGTAAACATACAGACAATAGAGGCCACTGATAAGTGGCCTTTATTTTGGTTACCACCACCCCAGTTCCGTGCCCAGAACCACGATGATCGCCACGCCAATCATAATAATCGTTGTTTTTTTCATCGTTATGCTCCCGGCGCAGCGTAGCCGCCAATAAAAAACCAGGATAAGAAAACGACAGCGGAAATGAAAATAATGACAGGGAAAATAATACCGAGTCGCATACGATTATCTACCAGAGTTATTTAAAGACGAGCCAGCATAGCAGGGCTTAATGTACGACAAAAGGGGTTTTATCCTGACGCTTTTTATCCTGATACATTGCGCTGTCTGCAAGATGAAGCGCACAGTTTACATCAGTCTCCAGCGGATCAATTTCCACCACACCCAGACTGGCACCAGGATAATACAGATGAATATCACCCAGGTGGTAGTCACCGCAAATCTGCTGTTGCAGCTGATTTTTCACCTGCTGCAGACGCATAAGCTGATCAAGTTCATCTTCCGCTGACAGGCGAACGACTAAAAATTCGTCACCGCCCAGTCGACCGAGAATGTCATTATCACTACATTCACGGAGCAGGCGCTGCCCAATCTGGATCAGGAACTGGTCACCAACCTCGTGGCCAAAGCGGTCATTAATCAGTTTGAAATCATCCAAATCGATATAGGCAACAACTATCTTCTGCCTGAGGTGGCGGGCAAGCGAAAAAAGGGTCTCCAAATTTTCAAAAATTGCGCGCCGGTTCGGTAACCCTGTCAGGGCATCGGTGTAGGAGTGAGCAATCAGCGCGGCGTTCGCTTCACGTAACTGAGCAACCAGCGACTCTTTTTGAATCGACTGGGCGATCAGACCGGCAAACAGATGTAATACTTGTTCTCCACGTTGGCTCAGTGCCTGCTGACGGCGGCTGGTAGCGCAGAGTGTACCGTAAAACGTTCCGTCCGGAAGATGAACGGGAGTACTTAGAAAGGTGGTGATGTCCAGTGCGCGAGCAGCGGTACATTCCGGCCAGCGTGCGGGCACGTTGTCACTGTACAGACAGTTTTCCTCAATCGCGCGTTTGCACAGCGTTTCATCCCACGGCACGGATAGCCCTTCGGGGATCTGCATTTGGCGGCTATTACGCGCATACAGAATATGCTGCAGACGGGCATCCAGATCGACCTTGGTCAGGTAGGTTGATTCCATCTCAGTCACCATCTCCAGCATCTCCAGAAGTTGGCGAACCAGACTCTCAACTGACTGCTCCGTAGCTAAGGATTGTGAGACTCTGGCAAGGATCATGTCCGACATGAGGTGAAATGCTCCTGAGTAATGATTGGGCTGACGTTGCCCGCATGATAGAACATCGAGGTGAAAGATGAAACACGCCATCCAGCTCAGAATGTTAACATAAAATGGATAGCTGACAGGAAAACATGGAGATAGATGGAAAGTCGGGGTAACCTGCCAGGATAAGGTTTTTAACAGGAGTAAATATGAAACTGGCATCTATTTTTTTGCCCGGCTTGCTGGTGCTGGCGGGGTGTACCACGGAACCGGAAGCGCCTGTGCCACCAAAAGTTGGCATGGCGAATCCAGCATCGGTGTATTGCGAACAAAAGGGTGGCTCGTTGATTGCGGTGCAGACTCCGCAAGGTGTTAAGTCTGACTGCAAACTACCCAACGGGGAAGTAATTGATGAATGGTCACTCTGGCGTAGAGATCATCCGGCAACGGCCAAGTAATACGCGGTCAGCATTGACGTAGCCACTCAGCGAGCACCAGTGCGTGGTTTTGCTGGGTATTTTTCGCTGCATACAGTAGCGTTAAGGTTTGCTGTCGGGCAATCTCTGCGAGGCGCTTTCCTTCCAGCTGCTGTTGGGCCAGCTCTGCGCGATATTGCTCGGAAAAGTGTGAAAAATCGATCAGTTCTGCGTGGAATGCTTTGCGCAATTCAGAGGATGGCGTCAGCGTTTTGTTCCATTCGTTGAAAGCAAGGTCAGTCTTTTTTATCCCGCGTGGCCACAACCGGTCGACCAACACGCGGTAACCATCACTTTTTTCTGCCGGGTCATACACACGTTTACACTGAATCTTCATCTCTTCATCCGCTCCTTTCAGCTACCGCTCAGGTATTTATCATCAACTTTATTACGGTTAAATAAGATCGTAAAACGTGACCATTATAGCATTTTGCCTGTCCTGACTCCCAATTTAAGGGATTGTGATACCACTAAAAAGTCGGTAGGCTGAGGCTCCTTATGCTGTCCCTTATTGTCAGGACACAAGGAAAGCTTAATGGAAATTTCCCCAATTAAAGATACGCTTCGCATTGCGCTGGTGGGTGATTACAGCCCCGATATTGTGGCGCACCAGGCTATTCCCCTTGCTATCGATGATGCTGCCGCCGTTCTGGAATTAGTGGCTGATTACGACTGGCTAACTACATCTGATATCAACAGCAGTGAGGACTTGATCGGCTATGATGCCATCTGGGTCGTTCCAGGCAGTCCATATCGCCATCTTGAAGGGGCGCTGATAGCGATACGCTACGCGCGTGAAAACAGCATCCCATTCCTGGGTACCTGCGGCGGCTTTCAGCATGCGATTCTGGAGTACGCCCGCAACGTGCTGGGCTGGAGCGATGCCGGCCACGCCGAGACGGACACCACGGGTCGAATGGTGATAGCACCATTGACCTGCTCGCTGGTAGAAAAAACGGATGATATTGAGCTGCGGGCCAATACGCTGATTGCCAAAGCCTACGGGCGGGATGTTATCACCGAGGGATATCACTGCAACTATGGCGTATCGGAGGATTTTGCCGCCGAGCTTGAAAGCGGCGATCTTCGGGTGACCGGTTGGGATGAGGTTGGTGATATTCGTGCCATTGAGCTGGTGACGCATCCATTTTATGTTGGCACGCTCTTTCAACATGAACGCGGAGCGCTGGCGGGAAAACCCGTGCCGTTAGTTCAGGCGATGCTGCGCGCCGCGCGCGGATAAAAAAACGGGCAGGTTGTTCACGAACCTGCCCTGTGCATTATGCGCTCGCGATCTCCCGATTGCGCCCCGCGCACAAACCAAATACCGCCATCAGCATCGCTAACACGGCGACCCCGCCAAGAGGAATCAGCCAGCTATCGTTGAGGTCGTGAATTTTCCCCATCAGTGGTGGTCCGCAGGCCGCCAGTAAATATCCGACAGACTGTGCCATGCCGGAGAGGGCAGCAGCCTGATGCGCTGAGCTTGCGCGCAGGCCAATAAAGGTCAAGCCGAGGATCATCGTCGCGCCCGAGCCAAAGCCAAACAGGATGGTCCATAGCAATGCCTGGTCGGGCATTATGGCGAATCCCGCCGCGCCGACGGCGCACATTAATGAAACCAGAGCGGCGATGGCGCGCTGATCCTTAAATCTGTTCAGGACGAGAGGAATCAATAATCCCGGCGCGGCGGTCGCCAGCTGCAGTAAACCATGTAGTGAACCGGCCTGCGACTCGCTGTAGCCGTGACTGATCAAAATAGCGGGCAGCCAGCCGATGATGACGTAGTAGATAAGCGAATTGATCCCCAGAAACAGCGTCACCTGCCAGGCGAGGCTGGAGCGCCAGATCGCGCGGGAATGCAGCGCGCGCGAGTTGCTCAAGCTGGCATTGGCCGTCTGGCGGCATTGGGGTAACCAGATAATCAGCGCCAGTAGCGGAAAGGCCATCAGTACCATCAGCGCACCGCGCCAGCCAAACCCGTTCAACGCCAGCGGTACCACAATGGCGGAACCCAGTGCCGCTGCCGCGCCCATGGTCAGCGAGTATGCGCCAGTGAGCTTCGCCACATGCTGAGCAAAATCACGCTTAATCAGTCCGGGTAAAAGCACATTGCCCAAGGCGATTCCGCAACCAATGATCGCGGTGCCGCTAAACAGGAATCCGGGTGAGGGCAGCGAACGTATCGCAATACCAGCGCAAATCAGTAGCATAGCGACACACAAGCTGCGTTCGATACCCCAACGGCGCGCAACGGCGGCAGCCAGAGGTGAAACCAGTGCGAAAGCCAGCAGTGGCAGGGTGGTCAGAAGCCCCGTCTGGGCAGTGCTCAGACCGTAGTCGGCGCGAATTGCATCCAGCAACGGGGCAGCTCCGGTAAAGGTGACGCGCAATGTGGTGGCAATCATCAGGATCCCCGCGATCAGCAACGCTGCGTTCTTGCCACGGGAGGAAGGAGTATTTGTCATTTTTTTCTCATATCGTCAGGCGAGGCGATACCTTAGCGTTTTTACACAATGGATGAATCAAGCTAAAATGACAGTTTATCGCTTAAATCGGACATTTTTATGTTAGGACTGAGGCTGGATGGATATGAACCGGATCTTCACCACGATGCGGCCGTGGCGTTTTGTATTCAGGCCCGGGAAGATGAACTTTTTAGTCCGCTGCATCAGCACCGTAAAGGCCAGTTGATTCTGGCGTTGCATGGCGCGATCACTTGTGAGGTTGAAAATGCTATGTGGATGGTGCCCCCGCAATATGCGGTGTGGATCCCCGGTGAAATTCCACACAGCAACCACGTTACCGTTGGCGCACAATTATGCTTTTTGTTTATTGAGCCGCAGGCCGTCGTGATGCCCGATCGTTGCTGCACGCTGAAAATTGCTCCGTTGTGCCGGGAGCTTATTCTGGCGCTGGCATCCAAAACGGATGCCCAACGGCTGGAGCCGGCAACCCAGCGGCTGACGCAGGTGTTGTTTGATGAACTGCCGCAGCAACCCCAGGAGCAAATGCAGTTGCCGGTTTCCGATCACCCGAAAATTCGCAGAATGGTCGCAACGATGGCGAGAGAGCCTGCACAATGGCAGACGTTGGGACAATGGGCCAGCGTATTTGCGATGAGTGAACGTAACCTTGCTCGCCTGGTCGTCAAAGAAACGGGGTTGAGTTTTCGCCGCTGGCGTCACCAGCTCCAGCTGATTCTGGCGCTGCAGGCGTTAATTGATGGTCGCAATGTACAACAGGTCGCGCAAATGCTTGGGTACGATTCGACCACAGCATTTATCACTATGTTCAAAAAAGGCCTGGGACAGACACCAGGCCGTTATCTGAACGGGCTGGCTACTGCTTCCCAACAATCAATGAGACCAGACCTGCCGCAATAAGCGGCCCCACTGGCACACCGCGAAACAGCGCCACGCCCAGTACCGTGCCCACCAGTAAACCAGCAACAAGCTGAGGCTGGCTGCCCATTAGCGTAACGCCGCGTCCGCCAAGCCAGGAGACAAATACCCCAACGGCAATAGCAACCAGTGATTTCCAGTTCACAAAGGAGTGGATGAGCGTGGAGGGCGGTAGCGTTCCGCTGGCGATCGGCGCCATGACGCCAATGGTCAGAATTATAATCCCGACGGTCAGGCCCTGTTTTTCAATCCAGGGAAAGAAGGTATTCAGAGGGGTAACACGGACAATAATCAGCACCAGAATTGAAACAGCGACAGTGGTGTTGTGGCTGACAAAGCCCAGAGCTGCCAGTCCGAGCAGGATCAGCAGAGTGACATCAAACATCGTAGTTTCCTTGCCAAAAGAAAAAATAAGCCTGCTTACTGTACGCGTAAACGCGTGACGGAACAGGCTTTTTTTAATGATTATGATTTTTTTTGGGCTAACGCACGAAGCGATGTTTTTTACTGCTAACTTGGGCAGTTATTGTGCTCTGCGGAACGGGATTAATTCCGGTTTCGCGATGCGCAGGTAATCTGCGGTATCCATGATCACGGATTTTTCCAGCATTCCGGCATTGAACGCAATTTCATTAAAACGCTCAAACAACAGCGGGTCGGCGACCAGCTTGAGATTCGGATGAAAACTGAACGGTGGGATAGCACCAAATACGCAGCCTGTTAGTTCATCTACCTCCGCCGGGCTGGCAAGTGACGCTCTCAACCCGCCAATATGGCTGGCCAACAGGCTCAGGTCCGCCTGCTGATCGGCAGAGAGGATCGCCAGAACATGCTGATTGACGCCGTTGCCTTTTACTTTGCAGACCAGCGCTTTTGCACCCTGACCCAGTGCGGTACCGCGAATTTCAGAGACAGCTTCACATTTGCCTACGGCTTCATGGCTGACTACGCGGTAGGTCGCACCGTGTTCTGACAACAGGGAGATTAAACGCTGGTGCGTTGCGTTACCTTTGTTTACTTCCGTCATGACTTACTCCTGGTACAACAATGAAAATCCTGTCAGAAAAATGATTACGCATCGGTGCGTTTTTTCTGTTTGTTCAGGTAGAGCTGTGCATCAGATGCTTTGTAGGCATCATCAATGGTGTCGTTTGGCTGCATATTATAAATTCCGACAGAGAAGCTGATTGATCTATCTTGCGCAATAATTTGTAAGTTATAGCGAATCCTCTCCAGCAGGCGGGGCGTTAATTCACTGGGGTGATCGATGAGGATAATGCAAAACTCATCGCCACCGAGGCGGATGGCATAGTCACTTTTGCGAATGGACGTTTGAATAGCTTTGGCCAGGAGGGTGATAATGCGGTCGCCTTCCTTATGCCCCAACGTATCATTAATAACTTTTAGTTTGTCGCAATCAATAGCGATAAAGGTCACGAGGGTGCCGGAGTTTACTAACTGTTGTAAACGCTGTTCGAGCGTCGGCGTTAGAATTTTACGGTTGTAGAGCCCGGTCATCGCGTCACTGATATTTTCCCGCGTGACGTTGTGATACAGCCGAAAATGCGTTCTGACCATATTCAGCAGCAATATCGTTGCCAGTAGATAGAACGCGAATATCTTCCAGGACGAGACAATAAAGTACATAACATCAAGTGAGAGTGTGATGCGTATACCGCCAGGAATGTCCTTCTCATAGTGAACATAGCGGAACAGATCGGATTCACTTTTATGAACGATAATCTCTTTACCTGAACTGGTGTCAGAGACCGTGACGTCAAGATAGCGCCAGACAAGAGGGCGGTCGCTGGTATAGAAAATATTCTGTAAATTCTCTTTGTTAATATCCACCATCACCACACCTTTTAACTTACCGGTGTAGTAGACCGGTGTTAAAAAGCTCATCACTTTTTTCTCAGTCAGGTTATCTTCATAAATACTGGAGATCACCGTGCGGCCGGTGAAAATACCGTCAATATCATTCTGGTCGATTCCCAGCGTACCTTTTTGCAAAAACGACCAGTTGTGTATCGCAAATTTCCGCGAGTCGATCAAATCATAGAAATAAACGTAGTTATTTTTGAGATCGACGTAATATCGAAATTTATACTCCAGCGTCCCTAATCCCTGACCGTAATCTTTCTGCTGGCGATTAACATTGACCGCCCGGTCAAAAGAGGGCAGCAGAAAAATGTCATCAAGCTGTTCGCTACATTTTGTTGAGGTGGTCTGCAACGTACCGTGTAAAGGCTGATAGTTGCGCTTAGTGAGATTGAACCCATGAGTGCCGTTAACGCTGTCGAAAGCGGAGCAAAGTGCTTTTTGCTGTTCGAGCGAGGCTGGCTCCTGGGGGGAGGAAAATGTACGCATCAGATGGGCTGCGATGCTCTGATTTGTGTACTTATCATAGAGAAACGATGAGTCGGCTTTCTCATTGATATAGCGCATGTACGCATTCATTGCTTTATCGCTGGCAATGAGCTCATAAACCAAAAAAGAAGACGTCAAAACAATTACGCTGACGGAGATAAAGAGCCTGAGCGCTTTATGATGCAATTTCATAATGATTTACAGCCCTGTAAGTCTGATACTTCAGTCTATCACACGGCATACATCCGCTCTAACGCTACGGGCAAGGACATTTTGTAATAAAAATCATTCGCGCGCTTCACCTTTAACTCTTAATGTTGTATTTATAATGCAACTTATAGAAAGGAGACAGGCCAATGAGCGCGACTGAAAAAGCGGGTCATACATTTTTAGCCAGCCTGGGCAAAACCCGTCTGCGTCCGGGCGGCGTTGAAGCAACAGAATGGTTGTTTAGCCAGTCACAGCTGACGCCCGGCAGCCAGGTGCTTGAAGTGGCGTGTAATATGGCGACGACGGCGATAGAGTTAGTTCAACGCTATGGCTGTACGGTATACGCCATTGATATGGATAAAACCGCACTGTCAAACGCAAGGAATAACGTAGCGGCAAATGGTCTGGAAAATCACATTCATGTGATGGCTGCAAACGCCAACACTCTTCCTTTTGCGGATAACAGTTTCGATGTTGTGATTAACGAAGCCATGCTGACAATGTATGCCGACAAAGCGAAGGCGAAGTTAATTGCCGAATATTATCGCGTGTTGAAGCCCGGTGGACGTCTGCTCACCCACGATATTATGTTCACCGCCCAGAAACTGGGTGCGGGCGATCAGGACCAGCTTGTTGATGTGGTGAAATCAAACGTTAGCCCAATGACCAGACAAGGCTGGCGTGATTTGTTTCTTAACTGCGGGTTCGAACAGGTCCTGCAGCAGAATGGCAACATGTCGCTGATGTCGCCGCGCGGATTAATTCGTGATGAAGGGCTTACAGGGGCGGTTAAAATTGTGTTTAACGGCTTACGCACGAGCGAAAATCGTCGTCGGTTCCTGAAAATGTTTCGCTTCTTTCGTTCGCAACGTCATCAACTCAACTACATTGCCTGCTGCTCTGTAAAGGGAAAATAAAAAGGATAAACGGATGAACATTGATAAAATGAAAAGTCAGCATGTTGAAATCCTTGAGAAAATTTCATTTTTACGTAAGTTGAGCCAGGCAGGTGTATCATCCAACGCGCAGGAAATTGCTACTGCGATCGTTAGCATGAGTGCGATTATAAAAACGCATTTGTCTGCTGAAGATCAGTTCCTTTATCCGCATATTGAGCAGGATGGAAATAGCAAGCTCAGACAGGTTAGCTCAAAATTTCAACGCGAAATGACGGATATTGTCAGCGATTATGACGTATTTTCCCGGCGCTGGAATATTGCCAGTAAATTAATAGGCAATGATGAAGCATTCAGACGCGATGCCAACACTGTTCTACGCAAAGTGTTTGAGCGTATGCAAAAAGAAAATAAAGATTTCTATCCGCTGGTGGAAAGGATGTAGGATCATTTTTCGTGCTGAACGGAATGCACCACACCCGGAAAAAAATCAGCCAGAGAAGATAACCTCTGGCTGATTTATTTAGGTGGTTAACTATTGTTGGTCGTACTTTGTTTATGAAACAGTTCGCGGAATACCGGGTAAATATCATCCTGGTCGCGGATATGCTGCATCGCAAAATTATCAAAGGTTGATTGCAGATGTTCGTATTCACGCCACAAGGTTTGGTGAGCGCGGCGAGTGATTTCGATATAGCTGTAATAGCGTACCACTGGCAGCAGTTTTTTCGCCAAAATCTCATGACATAGCGGTGAATCATCAGCCCAGTTATCACCGTCCGATGCCTGTGCAGCATAGATGTTCCATTGGGCAGGGTTGTAGCGATCTTTCACCACTTCATCCATTAACTTCAGCGCACTGGAGACAATGGTTCCCCCGGTTTCCTGAGAGTAGAAGAACTCGTGCTCATCCACTTCTTTCGCCTGGGTATGGTGGCGAATATAAACCACCTCCACGTTCTTATAGGTCCGACTTAAGAACAAATACAGCAGGATATAAAAACGTTTAGCCATATCTTTGGTCGACTGATCCATTGAACCAGAGACGTCCATCAGGCAGAACATCACCGCCTGGCTGGAAGGGTCGGGGCGTTTTTCATAATTCTTGTAGCGTAAATCAAAGGTGTCGATAAATGGCACGCGTTCGATTTTTGCCCGTAGTTCGGCAATCTCTTTGCGTAACCGTTCCTCTTCCAGCAACTGCGCTGGTTCGCTTTTCGCGATGGTTTCCAGATCCGCTTCGAGAGCATGCAGTTCGCGACGCTTACCCGCTGTCATCGCCGTGCGGCGCGCCAGTGAGTTTTGCAGGGATCGCACCACGCTGATGTTGGCAGGCACACCGTTAGAGGTAAAACCTGCCCGGTGCGTTTTGTACTCCGTTAACTGACGCTGCTGATTCTGCTTCAGGTTAGGAAGTGCTAAATCTTCGAACAACAGATCGAGATATTCATCTTTAGAGATCTGAAAGACGAACTCATCCTGACCCTCACCATCCTGGCTGGCCTGGCCTTGTCCGCTTCCTGAACCGCCACCGCCGCCCTGTGGGCGTTCAATGCGGTCATTCTGCACAAAATGGTCGTTACCCGGATGCACGCGATGGCGCAGACCACCACGTCCCTGATGAAACATTGGTTCGCTAATATCATCAGTCGGAATAGAGACAGATTCGCCGCTATCCACATCAGTCACCGAACGCTTGTTAATGGCCTCGGAGATCGACTGTTTAATTTGCGATTTATAACGGCGTAAGAAGCGCTGGCGGTTTACCGTGCTCTTGTTTTTGCCGTTAAGACGCCGGTCAATAAACCAGGTCATAAGCCCCCCGTACTGCCAACTGTTCGCCATGTCTGTAAGTGCCGGATGGCGCTGGCGCTATCCGGCCTACGGAACATTGTTTTGCAAGCCCGGTAAGGCATGCGCCACCGGGCACTTATGTTAAGACGATTTACGTACGCGCAAATACCATTCGCACAGTAAACGCACCTGTTTACGCGTGTAGCCTTTTTCCATCATACGGTCGACAAAATCGTCGTGTTTTTTCTGCTCGTCAGTCGAGGTTTTAGCATTGAACGAAATGACCGGCAGCAACTCCTCGGTATTGGAGAACATTTTCTTCTCAATAACCGTGCGTAGTTTTTCGTAACTGGTCCAGTTTGGATTGCGACCGCTGTTATTCGCTCTGGCACGCAGAACAAAGTTGACGATCTCGTTACGGAAATCTTTCGGGTTACTGATACCCGCCGGCTTCTCAATTTTCTCCAGTTCTGAGTTCAGCGACTCGCGGTCAAACAGCTGACCGGTATCCGGGTCGCGATACTCCTGATCCTGAATCCAGAAATCCGCATAAGTGACATAACGGTCGAAAATGTTCTGTCCGTATTCGGAATAGGATTCGAGATAAGCTGTCTGGATCTCTTTGCCGATGAATTCAGCATATTTCGGGATC
Organism: Citrobacter sp. Cpo221; assembly: GCF_030332345.1. Classification (NCBI taxonomy): domain Bacteria; kingdom Pseudomonadati; phylum Pseudomonadota; class Gammaproteobacteria; order Enterobacterales; family Enterobacteriaceae; genus Citrobacter; species Citrobacter sp. Cpo221. The sequence goes on along the minus strand of NZ_JAOWIA010000062.1, from coordinate 86,321 downwards.
AAATAGCCTTTCAGGAACTCAAGATAACGCTCAGCTTGCTCCTGCGGGAACTGTTCACGTTCGATTTGCTGCTCCAGTACGTAAAACAGATGTACCGGGTTAGCTGCCACTTCGGCATGGTCAAAGTTAAAGACGCGAGAGAGGATCTTAAACGCGAAACGCGTGGACAGACCGTTCATTCCCTCATCAACCCCGGCGTAATCCCGATACTCCTGATAGGATTTCGCTTTCGGATCGGTATCTTTCAGGCTTTCGCCATCGTAAACGCGCATCTTCGAATAAATGCTCGAGTTCTCAGGTTCTTTCAGGCGAGAAAGAATGGTAAAGCGAGAGAGCGTTTCCAGCGTGCCCGGTGCGCAAGGCGCATGGGTCAGCTCACTGTGGTTAAGCAATTTTTCGTAAATTTTGATCTCTTCAGAGATCCGCAGGCAATAAGGCACTTTGACGATGTAAACACGGTCAAGGAACGCCTCATTGTTTTTGTTATTACGGAACGTTACCCATTCGGACTCGTTCGAGTGGGCAAGAATAATCCCGTTAAACGGCAGGGCAGAGATACCTTCTGTACCGTTGTAGTTTCCTTCCTGGGTGGCGGTCAGCAGAGGATGCAGCACTTTAATCGGTGCTTTAAACATCTCAACGAATTCCATAATCCCCTGGTTTGAGCGGCACAGTGCCCCCGAATAACCGTAGGCATCAGGATCGTTCTGGGCGTGGTGTTCGAGTTTACGAATATCCACTTTCCCGACCAGCGCAGAAATATCCTGGTTGTTTTCATCACCAGGCTCCGTTTTGGCGATAGCGATCTGCTCCAGAATAGACGGCCAGACTTTGACGACGCGGAATTTTGTAATGTCCCCGCCAAAATCGTGCAGACGTTTCGCAGCCCAAGGCGACATGATCGTACCGAGATAGCGACGCGGGATCCCATACTCTTTTTCCAGGATCTGCGCGTCCTCCTGCGGATTAAACAGGCATAACGGATGATCGTTGACCGGGCTACGTTCGCCATTGGCACTCAGGACATAAATTGGTACTCTCTGCATCAGCGACTTCAGCCGCTCAGCAAGAGATGATTTTCCCCCTCCCACAGGCCCCAGCAGATACAGAATCTGCTTCTTCTCTTCCAGACCCTGAGCCGCATGTTTCAAATAAGAAACAATTTGCTCAATGGCGTCTTCCATGCCGTAAAACTCTTCAAAGGCGGGATAGCGTGCAATTACCCGATTCGAAAAGAGTCGAGAAAGTCGAGGTTCGTGGGCAGTGTCGACCATGACAGGCTCACCAATAGCCATTAATAGCCGCTCTGCCGCGTTGGCATAAGCACTGCGATCTTGCCGACAAGTGGTAAGAAACTCCTGCAGCGTGAACTCTTCGTCCTTGGCAGCTTCATAACGCTGGCGATAGTGATCGAATATATTCATGGTATGCCGTCCTTTCGTTTTTTAGCACATGTTAAGAGCCGTTCATATGAATAGTAGAGGCCCCTGAAGAGGTAAACTGAACGACGTCGCTGCTGAGGAAATAAGCAACTCTCATGCCATTTTAGTGGTCAGGAGATCAACGTATTCGGTGATACACCTTCTAAAATTAAGCGTAGATGGCATTTGCAAAACTTGCCTGTGTGCGCAAATGAATTTCAATGGCATATCAATAACTCATCAGCAAAAAAAGCACATCTTATGTAAAGAATTGGAGCGGGATTCATGCGGTGTTCATCGTCCTGCAAGCAAAATGTCATCACTCGCTGAGAAATTAGGGGGTTACATTCTGGGGCGAATACGTAAAATAGTTGGGCTGAAGCGTATTGGCGGTTACACTTTGACCGCTACACATTTGAATAAGGAATTATGGATTGTGACCAAACTCAAACTTCTGGCACTTAGCGTCCTTGCCGCAACCGCAGTTAGCACCGCACAGGCTGAAAGCCAGTGGACTGTTGGCGCGGGTGTCGGCGTGATTAACAGCCCATACAAACAGTATGACCGCGATGTTTACCCTGTTCCGGTTGTCACCTATGAAGGCGATAATGTGTGGTTCCACGGCTTGGGTGGCGGTTACTATTTGTGGAATGACACGACAGATAAGCTTTCCATCATGGCGTACTATGATCCGACGCATTTCAAGCCAGGTGATAGCGATAGCCATGCTTTGCGCCAACTCGACAAGCGTAAAAGCAGCATGATGGCTGGCCTCTCGTATGTACATAACACCCAGTATGGTTTCCTGCGTACTGCACTGGCGGGTGATACTCTGGATAACAGCAACGGCTTTATCTGGGATCTGGCTTGGCTCTACCGTTACACTAATGGTGGGCTGACTCTGACGCCGGGTATCGGTGTGCAGTACAGCAGCGAAAACTACAACGACTATTATTATGGCGTGTCCAATCACGAGTCTCGCCGCAGTGGTCTGAAAAGCTACAACGCTGACGATGGATGGGATCCGTACCTGGAGTTGACCGCGAGCTATAACTTCCTTGGCAACTGGAACGTATACGGCACTGGCCGTTATGTGCGTTTGAGTGATGAAGTGAAAGACAGCCCGATGGTCGATAAGTCCTGGTCTGGCATCTTCTCGGTGGGTGTAACCTACAAGTTCTGATACTAATGCGCGTCAAACACTAGCCCGCATCAGTGCGGGCTTTTTTGTGCTTGACGGAGATGAATATTGATCTAAAACATGAGATTTGATTTTTTGTGCTGTTTTGGCATTCTGTCAGGCTACAACGAATTTTTAACGTATTATTCCTGTCGCTGTTACTAAAAATATACTTGCTATTTTATTAGCCTGTTATCTATTCATTTTTGAACGAAATAAAGTCGTGATGGTTTAGCAAATCATTGTCATGAAGTAATGGTTTGTAGCTATTCAATGCGTTGATAATACTAAAATTTACGAACGAGGTAAGCGTAATTTTCTTATTTTTAAGCGCAATGAAAATTATTGATAACTCTTTTAGCATGTTTATCTCATGGCGAAAGTTAACTTTCATGTGAAAAAAACAAAAATTAATCGATTGATTTTAATTTTACATCTTTAGGTGTTTATCTGAAAAAATTAAAATTGACATTAAATATTCCATTGCAGATTTTAAGTAAACTTTAAAGTAGCGACAGCAACTCTTCATGGCATTAAATATAATACGCCATGTGGATTTTTTGAGAATAAACCTGGTATATATAATGAAAAAGTTAATCATGATAGCTGTGATGGGCGGGATTCTGGCTGGTTGTTCCACCGAGGCTTCACGCATGAATGCTTGCGAAAGTAAGGGTGTGAGCCGTGATGCCTGTTATGTTGCGGAGCAAAACCGTCAGGCGACAATCAATGCTGCTGCTGAAAAACAGGCTATGGAAAACGCGCAAAACGTGTATGGCACAAATGATACTAATTCCAGCCATCACCACAAACACGATAAGTATTAAGGTGTAACGTATGAAAAAATTAATTATTATCGCTGCGTTGGTGGCTTCCTCTGCTGCACCTGCGTATGCCATTAGCGAGGCTTACCGCCAGCAGTTACAACATGAACATAAAACCATGGTCAGTGACGCGAATGCCCCGGTACACGCCAGTAAAATCACGCCCGTGCATGTGAATAAACTTGGAGTGGACTTTAAACGTGGTGCTGATGGCATTGCTTATATTAATGGCAAACCTGCGGCAAATGATGAGAATAGTGCAGAAGCTCAGTCTTATAGCGCAGGTTTGATTTCCGTCATCGTCTATAAAAACGGAAAAATCAACGCCATGAAAGAGGGAAAATATCTAGGTCGGTTAAAATAACCACTTCGTAGTTAAGATTTTGTATTATCTCGGCCCGGGAACATCTGCTGTTCCCGGGCTTTTTATTTCGCTCGCCTTAACGATCGGTTTCCAATCCATGATGGTGCAATTTGTGCACCCTAACAGGACACATGCGCGTTGTTTTGCTTTACTGTGGTGCATTAACACAGGAGGGTGCGATGACAGCGAAACAGGTGACGTTTACAAACCAGGTATCGCTTCCTGCTATTGGGCAGGGAACATGGTACATGGGCGAGGATCCAAGCCGACGCCGGGATGAAGTGTCTGCGCTGCAGGCCGGACTGGATCTAGGCTTGCGATTGATTGATACCGCAGAAATGTACGCTGATGGTGCAGCGGAGGAGGTAGTGGGTGAAGCATTAACGGGGCGGCGTGATAGCGCTTTTTTAGTCTCGAAAGTTTACCCATGGAATGCCGGCGGACAGAAAGCCATTGCCGCCTGCGAAGCGAGCCTGCGTCGACTGAAAACTGATTATCTGGATCTCTATTTGCTGCACTGGATGGGCGATTTTTCATTTGCAGAGACCGTCGATGCCATGGAAACACTGATTGCGCAGGGGAAAATCTGCCGTTGGGGCGTCTCGAATCTCGATTATGATGATATGCAGGCGTTATGGCAGGTACCCGGTGGACGAGAGTGTGCAACTAATCAGGTGCTTTATCATTTAGCCTCGCGCGGTATTGAATATGATTTACTGCCGTGGTGCCAGCAGCAGCAGATGCCGGTCATGGCATACAGTCCGCTGGCCCAGGCGGGACGACTGCGTGGCGATTTGCTTTCTAACTCTGTGGTGAATGACATCGCGCACGCGCACAATGTTAGCGCTGCGCAGATTTTGCTGGCATGGGTGATTCGCCAGTCGGGTGTAATAGCAATTCCGAAAGCCGCAAGCGTAGCGCATGTCGAACAAAATGCCGCCGCGCTGGAGATAACGCTCTCTGTAGATGAGTTGAAGCAGTTAGATAAGGCGTATCCGGCGCCAAAAGGTAAAACCGCGCTGGATATGGCCTGATTTGCCAAATGCCGATGTTCCCACAGCTTATCAGGCCTACGGCTGCGTGTAGTTTGTAGACCGGATAAGGCGTTGGCAGCATCCGGCACGGTGCGCGGAACTGCCTGATGGCGCTGTGCTTATCAGGCCTACGGCTGCGTGTAGTTTGTAGGCCGGATAAGGCGTTGGCCGCATCCGGCACGGTGCGCGGAACTGCCTGATGGCGCTGTGCTTATCAGACCTGCGGCTGCGTGTAGTTTGTAGACCGGATAAGGCGTTGGCCGCATCCGGCACGGTGCGCGGAACTGCCTGATGGCGCTGTGCTTATCAGGCCTATGGCTGCATGTAGTTTGTAGGCCGGATAAGGCGTTAGCCGCATCCGGCACGGTGCGCGGAACTGCCTGATGGCGCTGTGCTTATCAGGCCTACGGCTGCGTGTAGTTTGTAGACCGGATAAGGCGTTGGCCGCATCCGGCACGGTGCGCGGAACTGCCTGATGGCACTGTGCTTATCAGGCCTATGGCTGCATGTAGTTTGTAGGCCGGATAAGGCGTT